>NZ_BAAHSC010000190.1:0-258127 GCF_054655095.1 Thermus sp. FJN-A | reverse complement strand
GACGCACCGTCTTGGCCAATCCGCTCCAGGAAACCGAGGGGGGCTTCCGCCTGGACCTGGCCGGCCTGGAGCGCCTGGCCTACGCCACAAGGCTTCTCCTCTTCTGCCACCCGCAAAACCCCACGGGGAGGGTCTTTAGCGAGGAAGAGCTGGAGGCGGTGGCCGCCATCGCCCGCAAGCACGACCTCATCGTGGTCTCCGACGAACTCCATGCCCCCCTCACCTACGAGCGCCCCCACGTGCCCCTAAGCACCTTCCTCCCTGAGCGCACCCTCACCCTCCTGGGGCCGGGCAAGGCCTACAACCTGGCGGGCCTGCCCCTGGGGGCGGTGGTGGGACCCAAGCCCCTGGTGGACGCCCTCAGGCGCCACCTCCCCCACACCTTCCCCAACGTCTTGGCCATGGCCGCCTGGAAGGCGGCCCTTCGGGAGGGGGAGGCGTGGCTTCAGGGAATCCTGGCCCGGCTCAGGGCCAACCGGGACCGGGTGGCGGCCTGGGCCAGGGCCCTAGGCCTCGGCCACTTCCCCCCGGAGGGCACCTACCTGGCCTGGCTCAAAACCCCCATCCCCAAGGCGGCGGGCTACCTCCTCCGGGAGGCCCGGGTGGCCCTAAACCCGGGGGAGAACTTCGGGGAGGGGTACGACCGCTACGTGCGCCTCAACTTCGCCACCTACCCGGAGGTGTTGGAAGAGGCCCTAAAGCGACTCACCGAGGCCCTAAAGCGGGCCTAAAAGCAAAACCCCCTGGGAGGTACCCAGGGGGAAAAGGGCCATGCCCCTACTGGACCACCTCAATGGGGATCCGCTTGGCCCGGGCCTCGGCCACCTTGGGCATGGTGAGCCGCAGGACGCCGTGGCGGAACTCCGCCTTGGCCTGGGAGGCGTCCACCTCCACCGGCAGGCTGAAGGTGCGCACGAAGGAGCCGTGGGGGACCTCCTGCAGGTAGTACCGGCGCACCTTGGGTTCCTCCACGGGCTTCACCTGGCCCCGGACGGTGAGCTTGTTGCCCTCGAGGCTCACCTCCAGGTCCTCCGGGGCGAGGCCCGGCACCGCCATCTCCAGGATCAGGGCCTCATCGGTCTCGTAGAGGTCCGCGGGCGCCACGTAGGCCACCGCCGCGGGCCGGGCGAAATCGCCCAAGACCTCCTCAAAGAGCCGGTTGGCCTCCTCCAAGAGGGAGAAGGGACCCCACGTACGGAAGGGCGTGATCTCCGCAGGGCGAGCATCCCTACGCACCAGGGCCATAGCCATCACCTCCTTTTCTACTAATATCACCTGCGTCTTCTGTTGTCAAGTATCCTCACCATTACCCGCCTACCCTTATGTCTGTTATAATCAGGCCCATGCCCTTGCCCCAAGACGCCGTTCTGGTGGACACCCGTCCCCGGCCCGCCTACGAGGCGGGCCACCTGCCGGGGGCGCGCCACCTGGACCTCTCCGCCCCCCGGCTTCGCCTGCGGGAGGAGGGGGAGCTACGGGCCCTGGAAGCGGGGCTCACGGAGCTCTTCCAATCCCTGGGGCTCACAAGCCCGGTGGTCCTATACGACGAGGGGCTCACCAGCCGCCTCTGCCGCACCGCCTTCTTCCTGGGACTTGGCGGGCTGGAGGTGGAGCTCTGGACCGAGGGCTGGGAGCCCTACGCCACGGAGAAGGAGGAGCCCACCCCCGAGCGCACGGAGGTGGTGGCCAGGCTTCGGCGGGACTGGCTCCTCACTGCGGACGAGGCCGCCCGCCACCCCCTCCTCCTGGACGTGCGGAGCCCCGAGGAGTTCCAGGGCAAGGTCCACCCCCCCTGCTGCCCCCGGGGGGGGCGCATTCCGGGCAGCCGGAACGCCCCCTTGGAGATCTTCCTGGAGCCGGGCCAGGTCCTGGGAGCCCTGGGGCTTGCCCCCGGGCAGGAGGTGGGGGTCTACTGCCACTCGGGGGCCCGGAGCGCGGTGGCCTTCTTCGTCCTGAGGAGCCTGGGGGTGCGGGCCAGGAACTACCTGGGTTCCATGCACGAGTGGCTGCAAGAAGGCCTACCCACCGAGCCATGAGGGTCTTCTCCCTCCCCTTAGGCCCCCTCCAGGCCAACGCCTACCTGGTGGACACGGGGGAAGGGGTGGCGCTCATAGACCCCGGGGACGAGCCGGAAAGGCTCCTCGCCCTCTTCCGGGAGGTGGGCCTCACCCCTAAGGCCATCCTCCTCACCCACGCCCACTTTGACCACGTGGGGGCCGTGGCCCCCCTGGTGGAGGCCTTGGGGCTTCCCGTCTTCCTCCACCCCCTGGACCTCCCCCTCTACCGCCACGCGGCGGAGGCCGCCCGGGCCTGGGGGTTTGCCATCCCCGCCCCACCGCTTTCCGTGGAGCCCCTGGAGGAGGGGATGCGCCTCTTCGGGTTCAGGGTCCTCCACCTCCCCGGCCACAGCCCCGGGCACGTGGCCTTCTTCTACCCCGGGGAGGCGGAACCCAAAAGGCCCCGGGTCTTTTCCGGGGACCTCCTCTTCCGGGGGGGCATCGGCCGCTACGACCTCCCCGGGGCCAGCCGGGAGGCCCTTTCCCGCTCCTTAAGGCGCCTCCTCACCCTGCCCCCGGAAACGGAGGTGCACCCCGGGCACGGGCCCGGCACCACCCTGGCCCTCGAGGCCCGCACGAACCCCTTCCTCCGGGGGTTAGAATGGGAGATGTGAACGGGGCGGAGGCACTCAAGGCGCTCTTTGACCTTCAGGAGAAGGACCTTGAGATAGACCGATTGCAGAAGGAGGCGGAAAGTCTCCCCGAGGAGCTCCTTTCTGTCAAGGCCCAGGTGGAGGCCTTGGAGCAAGAGCTGGAAAGTCTCCTGGAACGGCAGGCGGAGCTGCGCAAGGAGTACAACCGGCACAGCCTGGACATTGAGGACCTCACCGCCAAGGAGAAGCAGGCGGAGGCCGAGCAACGCCAGGCCCAAAGCGCCCGCGAGCAGACCCAGTACGAGAACCGCATCCAACAGATCAAGGACCGCATCAAGGAGCTCCTGGAGCTCTCCACCCCCATCATGGAGGCCATGGAGAACCTGGAGGCGGAGATCGGCCGGGTGGAGGCGGGGCTCGCCGCCTTAAGGCCCCGCCTGGAGGAGCTCCTGGAGGCCAACCGGATCCGGGTGGAGGCCCTGCGCCAGGAGATCGCCCGGCGCCTGGAGGAGCGCTCCCTGATGGCGGGAAGCATTCCCGGCCCCGTCCTGAAGGAATACGAGGCCATCCGCCGGGCCCGCAAGGGCACGGGGGTGGTGCGCATGCTCCGCCAGGGCCAGGTCTTCCGCTGCGAGGGGTGCAACGTGGTCCTGCCCACCCACGTGGCCCAAAAGGTGGTGCAGGGGCAGCTCACCCGCTGCCCCTCCTGCGGTCGGCTCCTCTGGAAAGGGGAGTGAGGCGCTTAACCCAGAAGGCGCGCCTGGAGGACGATCTCCCTCACCCCCGCCAGGGCCCGGGAAACGGGACACCCCTCCTTGGCGGCCTCCGCGACCTCCTGGAACTTCTCCGGGCTTATTCCCGGCACCTCCGCCTCGGTGATAAGCTCAATCCGGGTGAGGGTGGCCCTTCCTTCCACCATCTCCAGGTGTACCCGGGCCTCGGTGGCGACCCGCTTAGGGGGAAAGCCCTCCCGCTCCAGGCTGGCGGCCAAGGCCATGGAGAAGCACCCCGCGTGGGCGGCGGCGATGAGCTCCTCCGGGTTGGTGCCCGGTCCCTCCTCAAACCGGGAGGGGAAGGAATAAGGCCCCTTAAACGCTTGGCTTTGGAGCTCCATGACGCCGCTCCCCTGCCGTAAACCGCCTTCCCATACCGCTTTGGCCTTGCGTACCGGCATATGCCCCTCCTCTTCCCCAAAGCCTACCTCACCCCCGAGAAACCTTCGGGCCTAGGAGCACAATGGCCCCCGGTAGCATAAGAGGGTGCTCTTCCTCTTCGTGGACGGCCTCGGCCTGGGGGAGGCCCTGGGGGACCTCTTCCCCCTCCTGGTGGAGCTCGGCCCCAAGCCCCTGGACGCCACCTTAGGGGTGGAGGGCCTGCCCCAGTCGGGCACGGGTCAGACCACCCTCCTCACCGGGGTCAACGCCGCCAGGCTCCTCGGCCACCACCAGGGCCCCTTCCCAAGCCCAAGCCTCCGGCCCCTCCTGGGCCAGAGCCTCTACGCCTGGGCCAGGGAAAGGGGCCTAAAGGTGCTCCACGCCAACGCGTACCGCCCGGAGTACCTGCAAAGGGCCACGGGAGGGAAAAGGCTTCTCCTTTCCGCCTTCGCCCAGGCCGCCCGCCTCGCGGGCCTACCCCTCCTTCCCCTGGGCCACCCTCTGGCCCTTACCCCCGGCTTCTGGGAGGACCCCTATGGGGCGGGGGCCAGGGCGGCGGGCCTGGCGCGGGACTTCCACCTGGTGGTGTTGGAGTACTGGGCCTTGGACCTGGCCGCCCACCGCTTTCCCGAGACCTTGCCCGCGCGTTTTGGGGAGCTCTCCGCCTTCATAAAGGGCTTTCTGGAGGCGGGGGGCACCCTCCTCCTCACCTCCGACCACGGCAACGCCGAGGAGCCCTGGCACCCCCACCACACCCTAAACCCCGTCCCCCTCCTCTACACCGGGGAGGCCCCGGGCTGGCCGCGGGACCTGGAGGGGATCTTACCCTGGCTGCAAGTGATTATCACTTCTAAACTTATAAAATCCGACCGGAATACTTGACTTTATCTCCCCCTTGGGGTAGAGTCCCCAGGCAGAGGGCGCCCTCTTCCTGGGAAAACCCAGGGCAAACAGCGGGAGGCAAGATGAAACCGAAGCGGTTCCTCACCCTCATCGGCGCGATGGCCTTAAGCCTGGCCCTGGCCCAAGGACAGACCCTGACCATTTACTCGGGGCGTGGGCAGAGCCTGGTGGAACCTTTAGTGAAGCAATTCCAGACAGAAACCGGCATCCGGGTCCAGGTGCGCTACGGCACCGACGCGCAGATCCTGGCCGCCCTACAGGAGGAGGGAAGCCGTTCCCCCGCGGACATCTTCTGGGCCAACACCGCCGGGGCCTTGGGCCAGGCGGCGGCCCAGGGGCTACTCCGCCCCCTGGGGGACACCCTCCTCAAACAGGCGGTGGCCTTTGCGCCCGCCTCCAAGGCCTGGGTACCGGTCACGTTGCGGCTTAGGGTCCTGGCCTATAACCCCCAGAAGTTCAAGCCCGAGGAGCTTCCCGCAAGCCTCCTCGACCTCCCCCGCTTCGCCCAGGAGAGGGGCCTCCAGGGGCGGGTGGGCTGGACCCCCACCTACTCCAGCTTCCAGGACATGGTGGCGGGGATGATCGCCCTCCACGGGGAGCAGAAGGCCCGGGAGTGGCTCCTTGCCATGAAGGCCCTCTCCCCCAAGGCCTACGCCTCTAACCCGGCCATGCTGGATGCCATTCGCGCCGGGGAGATAGACCTTGGCTCCACCAACCACTACTACGCGGTCCGCTTCCGCCGGGCGGGGTATGCCCTGGGCATCCACCACTTCAGGGACGGGGACGTGGGCAACCTGGCCCTGGTCACGGGGGCCGGCATCCTCAAAACCTCCAGGAACCTCACGGCCGCCAACCGCTTCCTCGCCTACCTGCTCTCGCCCAAGGGGCAACAGTACTTCGTGGGCAGCGTGGGCGAGTACCCCCTGGTGAAGGGGGTGGTGACCGACGCCCATCTGCTCCCCCTGGACGAGGCCCTTAAGAAGAGCCCCAGGCTGGACCTGGAGAAGCTCCCCCTGGAGCAGGCCCTGAAGCTTTTGCGGGAACTCGGCATCCTCTAGCGGCCCCCCTTGGCCCATGACTGGCGCGCGCAGGCTCCACCACCTCCCCGGGCTCCTGCCCTTCCTGGTGCCCGCCCTCCTCACGGGGGGCGGGGTCGCCCTTCCCCTCCTCTACCTGGTCCTTAGGGCCCTCGAGGCCGACTCCAGGACCTTAGGGGAAATCCTCTTTAGGGCAAAGAACCTGGATCTAATCCAGAACACTCTGGCCCTCCTCCTCGGGGTCCTCCTCCTCACCACCCTCATCGCCTTGCCCTTGGCCTTCCTCACCACCCGCACCGACCTCAGGGGCAAGCGCCTCTTCTCCGTGCTCCTCACCCTGCCCCTCGCCCTCCCCGGGTACGTGGGGGCCTACGTGCTCCTGGCGGCCACGGGGCCCGGGGGCCTCCTCCCCCTCCCCCGGCCCGAGGGGTACTGGGGGGCGCTCTTGGTGCTTTCCCTCATCACCTACCCCTACCTCTTCCTGGGGCTCAGGGCCGCCTTCCTGGGCCTGGACCCGAGCCTGGAGGAGGCGGCCCGAACCCTGGGCATGGGCCCGGCCAAGGCCTTCTTCCGGGCCACATTCCCCCAGCTTCTCCCCGCCCTCCTCTCCGGGTACCTGGTGGTGGGCCTGCACGTCCTGGGGGACTTCGGCACGGTGAGCCTTCTCCGTTACGAGACCTTCTCCTACGCCATCTACCTCCAGTACAACGCCGCCTTTGACCGGGTGTACGCCGCCTGGCTGGCCCTCTTCCTCCTCCTCTTCACCGGGGGGCTCCTCCTCTTGGAGGGGCTCCTCCTTCGCCGCCTGAGCCTGGCCCGCACCGGCAGGGGCAGCGGCCGGAAGGCCGGGCCCCTTCGCCTGGGGTGGTTTGCGCCCTGGGCCTACCTCCTGCTCCTCCTCCCCGTGCTTTTGGCCTTGGTCCTTCCCCTCTACGCCCTCTTCCACCTGGCCCGCCACTTCCCCCTGGAGGGCCTTTCGGGCCTCTGGGAGGCCCTCTTCCACTCCGCCCTGGCCGCCCTCCCCACCGCCTTCCTCGCCGTGGGCATGGCCCTCCCCATCGCCTACCTGGCCGTGCGCCACCCCGCCCCCGCCTCCCCTCTTTTGGAGCGGGTGGCCTACCTGGGCTACGCCATCCCCCCCCTGGCCTTTGCCCTGGCCTGGATCTTCTTCAGCCTCAAGAGCCTCCCCTTCCTCTACGGCACCCTGCCCCTTCTGGTCCTGGTCCTGGCCTTCCACTTCCTGGCGGAAAGCCTGGGGCCCGTGCGGGGGGCCTTGTACCAGGTGCCGAGGCGGCTGGAGGAGGCGGCCAGGACCCTGGGCGCCTCCCCGACCCAGGCCTTTTTCCGCGTCACCTTCCCCCTCCTGTGGCGGGGGGCGGTGGCCGGGGGAGCCTTAGCCTTCATCGGGGCGGTGAAGGAGCTTCCCATCACCCTCCTCCTGGCCCCCATGGGCTACGCCACCCTGGCCACCCGGGTTTTCGGCTACACTCAGGAAGCCATGTTCGCCGAGGCCGCCCCCTTTGCCCTCCTCATCACCCTGCTCTCGGCGGCCTTCGTGGGGGTGTTGCTTTGGAGCGAGCGCCGCTTCTAGTGCTAGAGGGCATCTCCAAGCGCTTCGGGGAGCACGAGGTGCTGAAGGGGATAGACCTTTCCGTCTACCCCGGGGAGATCCTCGCCCTCCTTGGGCCCTCGGGGTGCGGCAAGACCACCCTCTTGCGGGTGGTGGCGGGGCTGGAAAGCCCCCTGGCGGGACGGGTCCTCCTGGAGGGCCAAGACATCACCCCCTTGCCCCCGGAAAAACGGGGCATCGGCTTCGTCTTCCAGGACTACGCCCTCTTTCCCCACCTCACCGCCTTAGGCAACGTGGCCTTCGGCCTTAAGGGCAAGGACCGGCTGGAGCGGGCCCGGCGGGCCTTGGAACGGGTGGGTATGACCCTCTTCCAAGACCGGAAGCCGGGGGAGCTTTCCGGGGGCCAGCAGCAGCGCATCGCCCTGGCCCGCGCCCTGGCCCCGGGGCCCAAGCTGGTGCTCCTGGACGAGCCCTTCTCCAGCCTGGACGCGGGGCTTAGGGCCGCCACCCGGGAAGAGGTGCGCAAGGTCCTGAAGGAGACGGGCACCACCGCCCTCCTGGTCACCCACGACCAGGAGGAGGCCCTCTCCTTCGCCGACCGCCTGGGGGTGATGCGCGGGGGGGAGCTTTTGCAGGTGGGCACCCCCGAGGAGGTCTACCTGCGGCCCAGGACCCCCTTCGTGGCCCAGTTCCTGGGCCGCACCAACCTCCTTCCCGGGGAGGGCAAGGGGGGGTACGCGGAAACCTGCCTGGGCCCGGTGCCCCTGGCCGAGCCCGCCTTCGGGCCGCTCCTCCTCTCCCTGCGCCCCGAGGCCTTGAGGCTCGCCCCCCCGGGGGAAGGCCCCTTGGGGGAGGTGGTGGCCCGGGAGTTCAAGGGGCACGACCTCACCTACCGGGTGCGCCTCTTCTCCCCCGAGAAGGAGATCCTGGTCCAGGAGGGGCCGGAAAGCCCCTTCCGCGTGGGGGACCAGGTGCGGGTGGGGGTGGTGGGGGTGGGGGTGGCCCTCGAGGGCCATCCCGCCAAGACCCCCGTGGGCACGGACTAGTACCACCCCATGCTGGCTTGCGCCAGCATGGGGGCCCCGGCAACGGGTCTGGTGGGGACTTTCGGTGGCCACGGGGCGAAGGAAATGGGGGAAAGGGTATAAGCTTCGGGCGTGCGCCGCATCCTCATCCTCACGGAATACGACGGCACCCGCTTCGCCGGGCTCCAGCGGCAACGGCAGGGCCTCCGCACCGTGCAGGGGGAGCTGGAGGAAGCCCTCCCCCGGATCGGGGCCCTCCCCAAGGCGGTGGCCGCGGGCCGCACCGACGCCGGGGTCCACGCCCTGGCCATGCCCTTCCACTTTGACCTGCCGGGCAGGATCCCCACGGAGCGGATTCCCGAGGCCTTAAACCGCCTTCTGCCGGAGGACCTCAAGGTACTCTCCGCCCAGGAGGTGGCCCCGGACTTCCACGCCCGCAGGGATGCCCTCTGGCGGGCCTACCGCTACCGGATTCTCCTTAGGCCCCACCCCTCCCCCCTCCTCCGCCACCGGGCGCTTTGGGTGGGGAAGCCCTTGGACCTAAAGGCCATGGAGGAGGCCCTGGCTTACCTCCCCGGGCGGCACAACTTCCTGGGCTTCGCCACCGCCGAGGTGCGGGAGGGCCTGCGGGAACTCTACGAGGCCCGCCTGGAGGTCGCCGAGGGCGAGCTGGGCCAGGAGGTCCACCTCCACTTCCGCGGCCAAAGCTTCCTCCGCGGCCAGGTGCGGGGCATGGTGGGCACCCTGTTGGAGGTGGGCCTCGGGCGGCGCGCCCCGGAAAGCCTCGAGGCGATCCTAAAAACCGGGGACCGGCGCCTGGCCGGTCCCGCTGCCCCACCCCAGGGGCTTTACTTCGTGGCGGCCCTTTACCCAAGGGAGCGGCTTAGCCCCTAGCCAAGTTGCTCAAAGCCGGCTCCTGGGGTCCAAGGCATCCCGGAGGCCGTCCCCCAGGTAGTTGAAAGCCAGCACCGTGATGAAGATCATGAAACCCGGCGGCAGGGCCAGCCAGGGCGCGGTGAAGATGTACTCCTGGGCGTTGGTGAGCATGTTGCCCCAGGTGGCCACCGGGGGTTGGATGCCAAAGCCCAGGAAGGACAAGGCGGCCTCCACCAGGATGGCCCCGCCGATCTGCAAGGTGGCCTGGACGATGAGGGGGGCAAGGGTGTTGGGCACCAGGTGGCGGAACATGATGCGCAGGTCCGTGGCCCCCAAGGCCTGGGCGGCGGTGGCGTAGTCCTGCTCCCTTAAGGAGAGGATGTTCCCCCGCACCAGCCTGGCGGTGCCCAGCCAGCCGAAGAGGACCAGGATGGTGATGATGATGAAGACGCTGGCCGCATCCCCAAACACCCCCTGGGCCCACTGGCCCACCTTCACCCCCGGGTCCCGCAGAAGGGCCGAGAGCACCAAGAGGAGGGGCAGGGTGGGGATGGTGAGCATGAAGTCAATGAGGCGGCTGATGGCGATGTCCAAGTCCAAGCGGATCTGCCCCTTAAGGCCATGCCAGGCGGCCCAGAGCACCAAGGCCAGGGTGAGGCCAAAGCCCAGGTAACTCCCTGCCCTTCCCGCCCGGATCCCGTCCTCGGCCAAGGCCCAGGCGATGGAGAGGGCCAGGTACAGCACCCCGTAGTAGAGGAACCAGGAGAAGACCCGCCAGAGGGCGAAGGTCCAGGGGTAGAACCCCTCCCGCTCCCGGCGGAGGGGACCCAGGTAAAAGCGCAAGGGCCGGCCGGAGAAGTACCCCGCCAGCGTTCCCATGATGGTCCCCAGGATCACGCTGGAAAAGGCCACGGCAAAACCCACCAGGAGGGAGATGCGGGAACCGTAGATGATGCGGGAAAGCACGTCCCGCCCCAGGTCGTCCGTGCCCAGGAGGTGCTCCCGGGAAGGAGGATTGAAGTAGTACTGGCCCACGTCCTCCCCCGTGGGTTGGGCGGTGGGGTCGTAGGGGGCGATCCAGGGGGCAAAGATGGCCATAAGGATCAGGAGCACGATGACCACCAGGCCGGCCATGGCCATCTTGTGCCGCCTCAGGCGGCGCCAGAAGAGGCTAAAGAAGGTGCGGGGTTTGGGGGAAGCGGTTGCGGTCGCCATGGCTCACCTCTAGCTGTAGCGGATGCGGGGGTCCACCACCGCGTAGGCCAGGTCCGCCAGGAGGTTGAAGAGGGCGGTCATCAGGGCCAAGAAGGCCAGGGCGGCCATGGCCACGTTGTAGTCCTTCTCCACCAGGGCGTCAAAGATGGCCCGGCCCATGCCGGGATAGCTGAAGATGGTCTCGGTGATGGTGGCTCCGCCCAAGACCCCGGGGATGGCCAGGCCCACCAGGGTCACGATGGGGATGAGGGCGTTCCTGAGGGCGTGCTTGTAGAGCACCACCCTCTCGGAAAGCCCCTTGGCCCGGGCGGTGCGGATGTAGTCCTGGGAGAGCACCTCCAGGAGGGAGGCCCGCATGAACCGGGTCCACTCAGCCATCTGTAGGGAGGAAAGGGCGATCACGGGCAGGATCAGGTGCCAGACCCACTGCCCCAGGTACGCCCACAGGCTCACCGCCCCCGAGCGCACGTCCTCCCAGAGCACCCCGGGCACGCCCCCTGTGGGGAAGCGGGGGAAGCCCGGGATGTGGTCCGGAAGCCAGATAGCGAAGAGGTAGAGGAGGAGGATCCCCAGGAAGAAGACGGGCATGGAAAACCCCACGAAGGAGAGAAAGGTGATGACGTAGTCCGCCAGGGAGTACTGCCGCACGGCGGAGAACACCCCCACGGGGATGGCCACCAGAAGGGCCAGGGTGAGGGCGAGGCCTGAGAGCAAGAGGGTCTTGGGCAGGCGCTGGGCGAAGATGTACTCCGCCGCGGGGATGCCGTAGGTGCGGCTGTAGCCCAGATCCCCTTGCACCGCCCGGGAGAGCCACTTGAAGTACCGGATGTGGAGGGGCTGGTCCAGACCGTAAGCCCGCTTCAAAGCCTCAAACTGCTCGGCGGTCATGCGGGGGTTCTGCCGCCTGAGCTCGTCCAAAGGGTCCCCCGGCTGCAGGGCCAGGAGGGCGTAGATGACCACGCTGGCCGCAAGGAGCAGGGGGACCATCTGCAAAAGCCTGCGCACCGTGTAGGCGAACACCCTTGTACCTCCCGTTTATGGCACTCAAAAAGCCCGCTGGGCTAAAGCCCAGCGGGCCCCACTATACCACCCAGGCTACTTGACGGAAAGGGCGTACTTCGCCTGGTCCCACTTCTTCACGGCGCCGCGGCTGGCCCAGCCGATCTCCCAGGCGTTCCAGCCGGGGTAGCCGTAGCCGCCGGAGTAGGCGCTGGCCACGTAGTTCACGAGGCCCTGGCGCACCACGTAGGGGTTGGCGCGGAAGTAGAGGGGAAGCGCCGGGAGCTCCTCGGCCCAGATCTCCTGGGCGCGGGCGAAGAGGGCCTTGCGCCTGGCCTCGTCAAACTCCAAGACCCCCTGGCTCGTCAGGCGGTCAAACTCGTCGTTCCGCCAGCCGCCGATGTTCTGGCCCTGGTAGTTGTTCTCCTTGGTGGGGACCATGATGGCCCCGGTGTTCAGGTTCTTGTACTGGAAGAGGCCACCGTCCTCCTGCAGGTTGGAGACCCAGGCGAACTCAAACATCCCCGTCCACTTGCACTCGGAGGCGCGCTGGATGTAGTCGTCGGCGAAGACCACGGCGCTGGGGGCGTTATTGATCTTGACGGCGATGCCGATCTTCTTGAGGTCCTCGGCGAAGAACTGTTGGGTGCGCTCGCGGATGGCGTTGCCGGCGGTGGTGACGTACTCAATCTCAAAGCGCACGGTGCGGCCGCCCACGGTGCGCTGGAGGATGCCGTCCGGCCCCTTCCTCCAGCCCATCTCCGCCAGGAGGGCCTCGGCCTTCTTCAGGTCAAACTCGTACTTCCTGACGTTGGGGTTGAAGAGGGGGTTGACGGGGGCAATCCAGGTGTGGGCCACGGGCTGGAGGCCGTCAAAGAAGGCCTTCACCAGGCCCTCCCGGTTCAGGGCGTGGAGGATGGCCTGGCGGGTGCGCTTGTCGTTCAGGCCGAGGTCCTTGACCACCTGGCAGTTCTCAAACTTATTGATGTCAATGTGCTCCCAGATGGCCCCGGGCACGAACCAGATGTCAAAGCGGCCGGGGGCGCGGGAGGTGAGCTGCTTGGACCGGGCCTGGTCAAAGGTGAGGGAGACGCTGGAGGTGGCGTCAATGGAGCCGCCGATCACCGCCACCAGGAGGGAGTTGGTGTTCTGGATGAAGCGGTAGACCACCTTCTGCACGTACTTGCTCTCCCCGCCCTCGGGCTTGATGGGGAAGTTGGGGTTCCGCTCCATCTCAATGGAGTTCCCCGGCACCCAGCGGCGGAGCTTGAAGGCCCCGGAGTAGACCATGACGCCCTTATTGAGCTGGGCAGGGGTGGCGAACTTGAGGAAGAAGTTGCGGTAGAGCTCGTTGAGCTTTTCCGCGTCCTTGTCGGGGTCCAGGTTGCGGGCCGCCGCCTTCACCTTCTCCCACTCCGGGCCCATGATGTGCTTGGGAGCATAGCCTATGGGGGAACCGTAGGTGTCGTAGTAGTAGGCGGGCTCAAAGATCACGGTAAAGTTGCGGGCGTCCTTAACGCGGAGGTTCACCCGCTCCCAGTAGTCGGGGTTCAGCACGGGCATCCCCTTGGCCTTGCCCACCTCAAAGTAAAAGGCCACGTCCTCCGTGGTGATGGGCCTGCCATCGGACCAGCGGGCATCGGGGCGGATGGTGAGGTCCATCTCTAGGCGCTTCTTGCCCCCGCCGATGTCCGTCACCCGCAAGCGCCCGTTCTGCTGGGTGGGCACCTCGGTGGCCAGAACGGGGAAGTTCTGGCTGTCGGCGTTGAAGCCGATGAAGGGAGCGAAGAGGTATCCCTCGATCTCGCTCTTGATGGCCTGGTTGGAGATGATGCTTAGAAAGTCCCCCGCCAGAACCCTAGGCTCCTGGGAAGCCCCCACCACCAGGCTGTTGTCCTGGGGCCCCGCCAGGGCCAGGCCCAGAGCGGTTATACCGAGTACAGCCAGCTTGCCTACCTTCTGCATACCGCCTCCTTTCGTGGCACCGTCTAAGTGGCCGAGGCCATTATACGACCCGCCGGGTTAAGGTCAACCGGGAAAAAGCTAAAGGGGCCCTCAGGCAGGGCCCCCCGAAGGAACCGGGGTTTAATGGCCGCAGGCGCGGGCTTCCCCTTCCTGGTCCTTGGTGCGGAAGGAGTGGCCGCAGCCGCAGGTGCTGGCGGCGTTTGGGTTGTGAACCGTGAACCCGCCCCCCATGAGGCTCTCCACCCAGTCAATCTCCGAGCCCACCAGGTAGGGCAAGGACATGGGGTCCACCACGAGCCGCACCCCGTGCATCTCCACGAAGGTGTCCCCTTCCAGCTCCCGCTCGTCCACGGCCATGCCGTACTGGAAGCCGGAGCACCCTCCAGACTTAATGTAAACCCGGATGGCCGCGTGTTCCTTGCCGTAACGGGCGAGGATCTCCCTGGCCTTCTCCGCCGCCAAGGGGGTGATGCGGATAACCGTTTCCTGCGCCTCTACCATGCCCAGACCTCCTTACCCCTTACCCTACCACGACAGGGGTAGGAGAACGTGCAGCAGGTTCCAGGGCTTAGCATGGGGGCATGGACCTCGTCCGCGTGCAGGAAGTTCTGCGGGAGGAGAGGCTGGATGGCTGGCTCCTCTTCTCCTTCGGGCGGAGCAACCCCTTGGCCCTAGAGGTCCTTTCCCTCACCTCCCTCCACCTGACCCGGCGCTTCGCCTACCACATCCCCGCAAGGGGCGAGCCCACCCTCCTCTGCCACGCCATAGAGGCGAGCCTGTTCCCCAAACTGGCAGGGAGACAGCGCACCTACCATAGCTGGCAAAGTTTCCAAGAGGGGCTTTCGCACCTCCTGGAAGGGGCGCGGCGCATCGCCTTGGAATACGTGCCGGGCGGGGCCATCCCCTACCTCTCCCGGGTGGACGGGGGCACCCTGGACCTCCTCCGGGGCATGGGCCTCGAGCTCGCCTCCTCCTGGCCCCTCCTCCTCCTCTTCCAGACCTGGGGGGCGGAAAGGCTGGAAAGCCACAGGCGGGCCGCCCAGGGGCTTGTCCTGGCCCGGGATGCGGCCTTGGCCCTCCTCCGGGAAGCCCCGGAGGCCACGGAGAGGATGGTCCAGGCCCGCATGGCCGAGGTCCTCACCCGCCTGGGCCTCGTCTTCGACCACCCCCCCATGGTGGCCTTCGGCCAAAACGCCGCCAACCCCCACCACGAGCCCGGGGAGAAGCGCCTGGAAGGGGGAGAGGTGGTGCTCCTGGACCTGTGGGCCAAGGAGCCCGGGGGGGTCTATGCGGACATCACCTGGATGGCGGGCCTGGGGGTGCCGGAGGCCGCCCACCGGGCCTTCCGGGCGGTGGCCGAGGCCCGGGACAAGGCCATCCGCTTCGTGGCCGAGGCCTACGGGGAAGGCCGCCACCCAAAGGGGTACGAGGTGGACCGGGTGGCCCGGGAGGCGCTGGAGGCCCAAGGGTACGGGGCCTTCGTCCGCCACCGCACGGGGCACAACCTGGGGGAGGAGGTCCACGGGGCCGGGCCCCACCTGGACGACCTCGAGACCCACGACTTCCGCCCCTTGGTGCCGGGCCTGGCCTTCACCGTGGAACCCGGCCTCTACCTCCCCGCCTTTGGGGTGCGCACGGAGGTGAACGTCTACCTCCACCCCACGGGCCCGGAGGTGACCACCCCCGTGCAGCAGGAGATCACCCCCCTCTAGGCATACCCGGGGGGCGTGGTATTTTGGGGGATGGCATGGACCGCCCCCTGCTGATCTTTTCCGGCCAGTCCAACCGTCCCCTGGCCCAGGCCATCGCCGAGGCCCTAGGCGTCCCCTTGGGCAAGAGCACCACCTTGCGCTTCGCCAACGACAACCTCTTCGTCCGCTTCGAGGAGAGCCTCCGGGAAGGGGACGTCTTCCTCGTCCAGTCCCTCACCCCTCCGGTCCAGGACCACCTCATGGAGCTCCTCATGATGATTGACGCCGCCAAGGGGGCCAGCGCCGCCCGGGTGACCGCGGTCATCCCCTACTTCTCCTACGCCCGGAGCGACAAGAAGGACGCGCCCCGCATCTCCATCGCGGCCCGGCTCATCGCCGACCTCCTCCAGACCGCGGGGGCCGACCGGGTGCTCACCATGACCCTGCACTCGCCCCAGGTCCACGGCTTCTTCAAGATCCCCGTGGACCACCTCTCCGCCGAACCCGTGATCGCCAACCACTTCGCCACCCGGGTGGACCTGGAAAACGCCGTGGTGGTGGCCCCGGACGCGGGAGACCTCAAGCGGGCGAGCTCCCTGGCCCGAAGGCTCGGCCTTCCCCTGGCCTTCATCGACAAGGAGCGGGTCTCCGACACCGAAGTGCGGGTCAGGATGCTGGTGGGGGAGGTGGAAGGGAAAACCGCCCTGATCGTGGACGACGAGATCTCTACCGCCGGAAGCCTGGTGGAGGCGGTGGAGGCCCTCATGCAGGCCGGGGCCAAGGAGGTCTACGCCGCCGCCACCCACGGGGTCTACGTGGGCCCCGCCCTGGAGCGCATCGCCCAAAGCTCGGTGAAGGAGGTGGCGGCCACGGACACCTGCCCCCCTAAGGCGGGCCCCAAGCTCAAGACCCTTACCGTGGCCCCCCTTTTCGCCGAGGCCATCTGGCGCATCCACCGGGGGGAGTCGGTGTCCAGCCTCTTCACCTAAGGCCATGGGTACGGAGCGCTTGCAGGTTAAAGGACTTCCCGTCCTGGCCCAGGGGCCTGAAAGGCCCAAGGCCCTGCTTCTGGCCCTTCACGGCCTCCAAGGCTCCAAAGAGCACATCCTTTCCCTTCTCCCGGGCTACGGGGAGGCGGGGTTTCTGCTCCTCGCCTTTGACGCCCCCAGGCACGGGGAGCGGGAGGGGCCGCCCCCCTCCTCCAAGAGCCCCCGGTACGTGGAGGAGGTCTACCAGGTGGCCTTGGGCTTCGCCGAGGAGGCCCGGATGGTGGCGGAGGAGGCGCAAAAGCGGTTCGGCCTTCCCCTTTTCCTGGCCGGGGGGAGCATGGGGGCCTTCGTGGTCCACCTCCTCCTTTCCCAGGGCTTCCGGCCCCGGGCGGCTCTGGCCTTCATCGGCTCGGGCTTCCCCATGAAGCTCCCCCAGGGGCAGGAGGTGAAGGACCCCCAGGTCCAGGCCCTCTACGAGAGGCCCCCCGCCCTTCGGGGAGAGGCCTACGGGAGCGTACCCCTCCTGCACCTGCACGGCACCAAGGACCTCATCGTGCCCCTTAGCCGCATGGAGAAGACGGTGGAGGCCCTGAGGCCCCACTACCGGGAGGGGCACCTGGCCCGCTTCGTGGAGGAGGGCGCGGGGCACACCATCACCCCCCTGATGGCCCGGGTGGGCCTGGCCTTCCTCGAGGCCTGGTCCTGAGGGAGGCCTGGGTGATCCGGGAGGGGCTTAGGGGCTACCGGGGCTACCCGGGAGGCTTCCGGGCCTACCGCCTGGCCTTCCCCACGGTGGAGCTCTCCTGGTGGCATCGGGTGGGGGACCCTAGGACCATAAGCCGCCTCCTTGCCTTGGCCCCGGAGGGGTTCCGCTTCAGCGTGATGGGCCACAAGCACCTCACCTTCCGGCCCAGCGGGGAGGAACGGCGCGTCCTAAGGCGTTTTCTCCGGCGCTTTCGCCTCTTCGGCCCCAAGGCGGGGGCGGTGCGCCTTTACGTGCCGGAAGGGGTGGAACCCGAGGCCTTCGCCCGCTGGCTTGACCTCCTGGCCGAGGTGCTGGAGGAGGTGGGCCCGGTGCCCTTGGCCTTCCAGGCGGGGGAGGCCCTAAGGCCCCTGATCCGGGAGCGGGGCCACGCCCTGGTGAACGAGGAGGGCTCCTTCCTCTACCTGGTGGACCCCGAGGCGGTGCCCGAGGCGGGCGAGGGCTACCTCTACCGGGGAGAGCCGAAGGAAGCGTAGCCCCATGCTTCACAAGCCGCCCTTTCCGCCCTACACTCATAGCGGGGGTTGGCCCGGAAGGGGCCAGTCCGGAGGACAGCCTTGAAGACGGCCAGGCGCTTTTCCCCGAAAGAAGCCGAGGAGATCTACCTGGTGCCCTACTGGGGAGCGGGGTTCTTCCGGGTGGGGCGGGACGGGGAGCTGGAGGTCACCCCCTTGGGGCCCGAAGGGCCTTCCGCTTCCCTTCTGGAGATCGTGGAGGCCCTCAGGGACGAGGGACGGCCCCTGCCCTTGGTCTTGCGCTTCCCCCAGATCCTGGAGGCCCGGGTGCGCGAGCTCAACGAGGCCTTCCGGCGGGCCATGGAGAAGTACGGCTACCGGGGAGGCTACCGCGGGGTCTACCCGGTCAAGGTGAACCAGCGCCGCCTGGTGCTGGAGACGGTGGCCAAGGCGGGAAGGCCTTACCACTACGGCCTCGAGGCGGGCAGCAAGGCCGAGCTGGCCCTGATCCTGGCCCAGGACCTCTCCCGGGAAGCCCTCATCACCACCAACGGCTTCAAGGACGACGACTTCATCCGCCTGGCCCTCACGGGGCGGAAACTGGGCCGGAACGTGGTCATCACCCTGGAAAAGTTCGCCGAGCTCCCCAGGGTGGTGCGCATCTCCAAGGAGCTGGGGGTGCGCCCGCAGCTCGGGATCCGCTACAAGCTCAAGGCCAAGGGGGCAGGGCAGTGGGAGGCCAGCGGCGGGGAAAACGCCAAGTTCGGCCTCACCACCCCGGAGATCGTCCGGGCGGTGGAGATCCTGAAGGAAGAAGACCTCCTGGACACCTTGGTCATGGTCCACGCCCACATCGGCAGCCAGGTCACGGACATCCGCAGGATCAAGGCCGCGGTGCGGGAGGCGGCCCAGACCTACGTGCAGCTCAGGAAGCTGGGGGCCCCCCTCGCCTACCTGAACCTGGGCGGGGGCCTGGCCGTGGACTACGATGGTTCCAAGACCAACTTCTACGCCTCCGCCAACTACACCCTCCCCGAGTACGCGGAGGACCTGGTTTACGTGACCAAGGAGGTGGTGGAGGCCCAGGGCGAGCCCCACCCCACCCTGGTCACGGAGTCGGGCCGGGCGGTGACCGCCTACCACCAGGTCCTGGTCCTGCAGGTCATCGACGTGATCACCCCCCCGGGGGAGGAGAGGCCCAAGGCCCCTCCCGAGGAGGCCCATCCCCTGGTGAAGGAGCTTTGGGAAGGGCTTTTAAGCCTCTCCCCCAAGAACTTCCGCGAGGTCTACCACGACGCCTTCGCCGACAAGGAAACCCTGCAGACCCTTTATGACCTGGGCCTGGTGTCCCTAAAGGACCGCGCCTTGGCGGAGGAGATCTTTTACCACATCGCCCGCAGGGTTTACACCATCGTCCGGGAACTCCCCTACGCCCCGGACGAGTTCGAGGACCTGGAGAAGCTCTTGGCCGACAAGCTCGTGTGCAACTTCTCCATCTTCCAAAGCCTCCCCGACGCCTGGGCCATCCACCAGCTCTTCCCCATCGTGCCCTTAAGCCGCCTCCACGAGCCCCCCACCCGCCAGGCCACCCTGGTGGACATCTCCTGCGACTCCGACGGCAAGATGGACCGCTTCATCGACCTGCACGACGTGCGCCAGAGCCTGCCCGTCCACGCCATCCGTCCCGGGGAGCCCTACTACCTGGGGGTGTTCCTGGTGGGGGCCTACCAGGACGTCCTCGGCAGCAGCCACAACCTCTTCGGCCAGGTGGGGGAGGCCCACGTGGTGGTGGACGAGGAGGGCTTCGCCATTGAGCGCTTCGTCCCCGGGGAGACCGCAGAGAAGGTCATCGAGAAGATGGGGTTTACCGCCCGGGAGCTCTTTTTGGGGGTGGAGCGCCTGGTGCGGCAAAGCCGCCTCTCCCCCGCGGAGAAAGGGGCCTTCCTGGAGCGGTACGCCCGGGAGCTCCAGGGGTACACCTACCTGGAGGACTAAACCCCCGCTGCAACCCGTTAAGGGCCAGTTAAGGGGGGGCGTGGCAGGATGGGGCCATGGCCTCCTGGAAGGGCCGTTATACTGGCCTTAACTTGTCCCCCACCCTGGAGCTCCTAGACCCCTTGAACCCGGTGCGGCGGCAGATGGCCCTGTGGCTTCTGCCCTTGGGGAGCCTTTTGGCCCTGGTGGCCTACGGGACCTCGAGGCTTGGGGGCGTGGACCCTGTGGACCGGGTCTTTCTGCCCCTCCTTGGCGGCGGCTTCCTGGCCCTAGGGGTTGCCCTGTGGCGCCATCCTCCTGCGGCCAAGTGGGTTCTGCCCACCGCCCACGGCCTCATCGCCTCCTACCTCCTGGCCACCTTGGGCTACCAGCTCCTCCTCAAACCCAACCCCCAGGGCCTCTCCCCCGCCGCATTTTGGGTGCCCTTCTTCTACTTCTCCAGCTACCTCTTTTTCCCCGCCCGGAAAGCGGTGCGGGCTGCCCTCCTCTACCTCATGGCCCTCTTCCTCCTGGCCCTTTTGGGCGCCTTCCGGGGGCACTTCCAGGCCACCCACCTCAACGCCTTGGCCCAGTTCTTCGGGGCCAACCTGGCCTACGTGAGCCTCCTCTACATGCTGGTGCAGCTGAAGGAAGGGTATCTGGAAGCCCAGCTGGACGCCTACACGGATTTCCTCACGGGCCTTCGCAACCGGCGCTACCTGGAGCTGGTGCTGGAGCGGGAGCTTTTCCGCGTGCAGCGCTACGGCCGCCCCCTCTCCCTCGTGGTCTTGGACCTGGACGGCTTCAAGGGAATCAACGACACCTACGGCCACGAGGTGGGGGACCGGGTGCTCAAGGCCCTGGCGGCCTGCCTCGAGGGCCACGTGCGCCAGAGCGACCGGGCCGTGCGCCTGGGAGGCGAGGAATTCGCCGTGGTTATGCCGGAAACCCCCTTGGCCCAGGCCACCCGCTTGGCGGAGCGGCTCCGCCAAAAGGTGGCGGCCCTGAAGGTGCCCCCGGTGGAACACCTCTCCGCCAGCCTGGGCGTGACCCAGGCCAGCCCCACCGACTCGCCCCTCTCCCTCCTCAAGCGGGCCGACGAGGCCATGTACCAAGCCAAGCGCCGGGGGAAAAACCGGGTGGAGGTGACCTGAGGGGCCCCCATGCTGGCTTGCGCCAGCATGGGGTGGTATTAAAGCCCCGCCTCCCGCCTTAGGGCCTCCACCCGGTCCGTCTCCTCCCAGGGAAAGCCCGCGCGGCCGAAGTGGCCGTAGGCGCTGGTGGGGGTGTAGATGGGGCGGAGGAGGTCCAGCTCCTCGATGATGGCGAGGGGCCTGGGGTCAAAAACCCTCTTGGCCACCTCGGTGAGCTTCTCGTCAGGCAAAACCCCGGTGCCGAAGGTCTCCACCCGCAAGGACACGGGCCGCGCCTTGCCGATGGCGTAAGCGAGCTCCACGAGGGCCCTCCTCGCAAGCCCCGCCGCCACGATGTTCTTGGCCATGTAGCGGGCGTAGTAGCTGGCGGAGCGGTCCACCTTGGTGGGGTCCTTGCCGCTGAAGGCCCCGCCCCCGTGGGGCACCGCCCCGCCGTAGGTGTCCACGATGATCTTGCGGCCCGTAAGCCCGGTGTCCGCGTGGGGGCCCCCCAGGATGAAACGGCCCGAGGGGTTGATGAGGTACTCGGTCTCCCCCTCCTTGAGGTACTCCGGGGGGATGGCCTGGCGCACCACCTCGCGGACCAGGTCCTCCCTGAGCTGGTCCTGCTCCACCTCGGGGGAGTGCTGGGCGGAGACCACCACGGTCTTCACGTAAAGGGGCCTGTCCCCCTCGTAGACCACGGTGACCTGGGCCTTGCCGTCGGGGCGCAGGTAAGGGAGAAGCCCGGTCTTGCGCACCTCCGCCAGGCGCATGGTGAGGCGGTGGGCCAGGGTGATGGGGAGGGGCATGAGCTCCGGCGTCTCGTCGGTGGCGTAGCCGAACATGAGGCCCTGGTCCCCCGCGCCCGTGCGGTCCAAGGGGTCGGTGGACTTGAGCACCCGCCACTCGTAGGAGAGGTTCACCCCACCGGCGATGTCCGGGGACTGCTCGTCGATGGCGGTGAGGACGGCACAGGTGTCCGCGTCAAACCCGTACTTGGCCCGGGTGTAGCCCACCTCCCGCACCGTCTTGCGCACCAGGCCGGGGATGTCCACGTACCCCTCGGTGGTGATCTCCCCCGCCACGAACACGAGCCCGGTGGTGACCAGGGTCTCCGCCGCCACCCGGGCCTTCTTGTCCTGGGCGATGAGGGCGTCCAGGATGGCGTCGGAAATCCGGTCCGCCAGCTTATCGGGGTGCCCTTCCGTGACCGACTCGGACGTGACCAGCCGCAACTTGCGCACCTCCTTCACGCCCCCATCGGGGCAACCCTGATAGTATAGCACCCCCCCACGTCCGTCCAGGTAGGATGGGGGCCTGTGAAGGACCCAAAAGCCCCTATCGGCGTCTTTGACTCGGGGGTGGGCGGCCTCACCGTCCTCTCCGCCCTCAAGAGGGTTTTGCCCCGGGAGGACTTCCTCTACTTCGGCGACACCGCCCGGGTACCCTACGGCGGGAAGCCCCTCCCCATGGTCCGGCGCTTCGCCTGGGAGATCGCGGGCTTCCTCCTCAGGCAGGGGGTGAAGGCCCTGGTGGTGGCCTGCAACACCGCAAGCTCGGCGGCGCTTCCCGACCTGGCGGAGGACCTTTCCCTACCTGTGATCGGGGTGCTGGAGCCCGCGGCGGAGGTGGCGAAGGGGCACGGGAAGGTGGGGCTCATCGGCACCCAGGCCACGGTGGAAAGCCGCGCCTACGAGCGCTACCTGCCCCTGGCTTGGGCCAAGGCCTGCCCCCTCTTCGTCCCCTTGGTGGAGGAGGGCCTCTGGGACGACCCCGTGGCCCTCCTGGTGGCCCGGCACTACCTGGAGGAGGCTCCCGAGGACCTCGAGGCCCTCATCCTGGGTTGCACCCACTACCCCTACCTCAAGGGCACCCTAGAGAAGGTGCTCCCCGGGGTGCGGCTCATAGACTCCGCCGAGGCCACGGCGAGGAAGGTGGCCCAGGTCCTGGCCCGGGAGGGGCTCTTGAACCCGGAAGGCAGGGGCCGGGTGGTCCACTTCGTCACCGGCGACCCCGAGAGCTACAAGAACCTGGCCGGGCGCCTGGGGGTGGAGGTGGCCGAGCTTTACCGGGTGAGCCTGGAAGAGCTTTAGCCCCGGGGGTGGTAAAACCATGACCAAGAAGCCCCTCATAGACCAGCTTCACCACGAGGACGCTTGGCGGCTTTTCCGCATCCTGGCGGAGTTCGTGGAAGGATTCGAAACCCTGGCGGGGATAGGGGTGCCCCTGGTCTCCGTCTTCGGCTCCGCCCGCTTCGGGGAGGGGCATCCCGCCTACGGGCTGGGCTACCGGCTGGGGCGGGCTTTAGCGGAGGCGGGGTACGGGGTGGTCACGGGGGGCGGGCCCGGGGTCATGGAGGCGGTGAACCGGGGGGCTTACGAGGCGGGCGGGGTGAGCGTGGGCCTGAACATAGAACTTCCCCACGAGCAGCGGCCCAACCCCTACCAGACCCACGCCCTCTCCCTGCGCTATTTCTTCGTGCGCAAGGTGCTCTTCGTCCGCTACGCCCACGCCTTCGTCTTCCTTCCCGGAGGCTTCGGTACCCTGGACGAGCTCTCCGAGGTCCTGGTCCTCATCCAGACGGAGAAGGTCCATCCCTTTCCCGTCTTCGCCTTGGACCGGGCCTACTGGCGGGGGCTTCTCTCCTGGATGGATTTCCTGAAGGACCAGGGGGCCCTGGACCCCAAGGACCTCTCCCTCCTCACACCCCTGGACACCCCAGAGGAGGTGGTGGCGGCCCTCGAGGGAGTATCCTAGAAAGGATGCGCCTGGTCCTGGCCACCGCCAACCCCGGCAAGGTGCGGGAGCTCCGGGAGGGCTTGGCCCCCTTGGGCTGGACCTTCCTTTCCCTGGCCGACTTCCCCTTGCGCATGCCCAAGGAGGAAGGGATGAGCTTCCTGGAAAACGCCCTCCTCAAGGCCGCCTACGTGGCCAAGGCCACGGGGCTTCCCGCCCTGGCCGACGACTCGGGCCTGGAGGTGCCGGCCCTGGGCGGGGAGCCCGGGATCTACTCCGCCCGCTACGGGGGAAGGGCCACGGACCGGGAGCGGAACGTCTACCTCCTGGAGAGGATGCGCCACCTCAAGGGAGAAGAACGGAAGGCCCGCTTCGTGGCCGTCCTGGTCCTGGCCTATCCCGACGGGCACGCCGAGGCCTACGAGGGAAGCGTGGAGGGGGTGATCCTCGAGGCCCCCCGGGGAGAAGGGGGCTTCGGCTACGACCCCCTCTTCTACGTGCCGGAGGCGGGCAAGACCTTCGCCGAGATGACCTTGGAGGAAAAGGCCCGCTACTCCCACCGGGGAAAGGCCCTTAGAGCCCTCCTCGAGGCCTACCGGCACGGCCCCCCGCCCCGGGAGATCTCCAAGCTGGAATGAACCTCCTCTCCCCCCACATCGCCCTTTACCGCCTCTACGACCTGGCGGACGAGATAGACCTAGGCCGCCTTTCCACCCCCCGCCTCCGCCTGTCCCGGCCCAGGCTGGGAGCGGTCCGCTTCGAGAACCCCCCGGCGCAGATTGAGCTTGGGGTGCGGAGCGTGGAGGGGTTTTCCGGCCTCCTCACCGCCCGGCTCTACGAGTTCGGGGTGGTGGCCCTCTCCCTCCGGGTGCACCTGGGGGAAAAGATGTCCTGGGAGGCCTTTGTGGCCAAGGCCCTCACCCTCCCCGACCTCCCCTTCTGGGAGGGGTTCTTCCTGGCGGAGCTGGCCGCCCTGGAGCCCTACCTCCAGGGGGCCCTCCTTCGCCCCGAGGAAAAGCGCCTCTCCGAGGAGTTCGTGGTCTACCACGCCCTGGGCCTGGAGGGAAGCAAGGCCCACGCCCCCCCGGTGGACCTCACCCCCTTGTGGATGGGCACGGAGGAGGAGTTCGCCCCCGAGGTGCGGCAAGAGATGGCCCGCTACCGCTACAGCTACTCCACGGAGGACCTGGCCCTCCTGGGCTTTGACCGGGTCCTGATCCTGGACTCGGAGGGGATCTGGGACGTGGCCGACCTGGTGGAGTTCGTGCACGCCCAGCTTTTGGAGCTCTCCTACTACGACCGGGTGCTCACCGAGGAGCTGGAGCTGGTCCCCCAGGTGCTGCGGCACCGGGGGGTTTGGGGGTACGGGAGGCTCCAGCGCCTCCGCCGCCGCCTCATGGCCCGGCACGCGGAAATCGCCGACGTGAAGGCCCGCATGGAGGGGGCTTTGCGCATCACCGAGGACCTCTTCTACGCCAAGATCTACCGGGCCGCCCTGGAGCTTTACGGGGCCCACGAGCTGGAGCGAAGCGTGGAGGAGAAGCTAAGGGCCCTCGAGGCCACCTACGAGATGGTCACAGAGGAGGTGGTCCACCTGAGAAGCCAGGCGGTGGAACTGGGCATCCTGGCCCTCATCGCCTTTGAGGTGGTGCGGGCCTTGCCCTAAGGGCCTTGCGGCGTCTAGGGCTTGCGTCCTTTTTGGGAGTGGTATACTCAGGCCGCGGGGCGTGGTAAAAACACTTAGCGGAAACGCTACCACACGCCCGGAGGTGGGATATGCGAAAAGCGCTGGCGGTACTGGCTCTCGGGCTTTCCCTGGCCTTGGCCCAGGGGAAGATCACGGTCTGGACCCACTTCGGCGGTCCTGAGCTGGAGTGGCTGAAGGCGCAAGCCAGGGCCTACGAGAAGACCTCGGGCACCAAGGTGGAGGTGGTGGAGGTCCCCTTCGGGGATATCAAGCAGAAGTTCATCCTGGGGGCTCCCCAGGGGCAGGCCGCGGACCTCTTGGTCACCATCCCCCACGACTGGCTGGGGGAGATGGCCCAAGCCGGGGTGCTGGAACCCATGGGCAAGTACGTGACGCCCAGTTACCTTGCGGACCTCCAGGGCGTGGCGGTGGAGGCCTTTACCTTCGGCGGGAAGCTCATGGGCCTCCCCGCCTTCGCCGAGAGCGTGGCCCTCATTTACAACAAGAAGTACGTGAAGGAGCCCCCCAAGACCTGGGACGAGTTTTTGGCCCTGGCCAGGCAGCACACCACGGGCTCCACCTTCGGCTTCCTCTACAACATTGGCGACCCCTACTTTAACTTCGGGTTCTTCCGGGCCTTCGGGGCGGAAAACGTCTTCGGCAAGGACGCCAAGGGCAACCTGGACCCCTCCAAGCTCCTCATCGGGGGCGAGGTAGGGGAAAAGGCGCTTTCCTTCATCAAGGACCTCCGCTTCAAGTACAACCTGGTGCCCGAAGGGGTGGACTACGGCGTGGCCGACGGGGCCTTCAAGGACGGGGCTTTGGCCATGATCATCAACGGCCCCTGGGCCCTCGGGGATTACAAGAAGGCCAAGGTGGATTTCGGCATCGCCCCCTTCCCCACCCCGCCCGGGGCCAAGAACCCCTGGGGGCCCTTCCTGGGCGTGCAGGGGGTGGTGGTGAACGCCTACTCCAAGAACAAGACCGCGGCGGTGAACTTCGCCAAGACCCTCACCACCGGCAAGAACCTGGTCTCCTTCAACCAGGCGGGCGGCCGCATCCCCGTGTCCTTAAGCGCCGCCAAGACCCTGGAGAAAGACCCGGTGGTGGCCGGCTTCGCCAAGGTCTTCGCCCTGGGCACCCCCATGCCCAACATCCCCGAGATGGGCAAGGTCTGGGGGCCGTGGGGCAGCGCCATCAGCCTGGCGGTGCAGAAGCCGGACTCCAACGTGAAGAAGATCGTGGAGGACATGGTGGCCGAGATCAAGAAGGCCATCGGCAAGTAAGGCCCATGCCCGCCCCCCCACGGGACCATCCTCCCCCGTGGGGGGCGTATCGTTAAAGCCATGAAGCACCCGCCTGGCCTGAAAGGCTTTCTCCTGGCCCTCTCCCTCCTCCTCGGCCTTCTCCTCCTGGCCACGGGGGTGGGCATCCTGGGGTACCTGGCCCTCGAGGCCGCCTTCGCCCCTCCCGGCTGGACCATCCTGGTCCTGGCCCTTCTGGTCCTCCTGCCGGGGGCGGTGCTCTTAGGGCGCCTCTTCCCCTGGCTTTCCGACTGGTACTACCTCCTCCCCGCCCTCGCCTTCCTCCTGGTCTTCACCCTTTACCCCATAGGCCTCACCGTCTACCTGGCCTTCACCGACTACTCCGGGGCCAAGAACGGCTTCCCCGACCGCTCCACGGAGACCCGGGTGGTGGCGCAGGAAGGCCCCCGGCTTCTCCTGGAAGAACCCGCCAAGGAAGCCCTTCGCTGCGACCCCTGCCGCGGGGAGCCGGTGGAGGTCTACGCGGAGGGGCACCGCATTCGGGCCAGAATCCTCGAGGCCGAGGGTAACGCCCTCCTTCTGGACCGCCCACCCCCCTTCCCGGCGGAGTTCGTGGCCAAGGTGAACGCCTTTCACTTCGTGGGCCTAAGAAACTTCGCCTTCATCCTCTCCCAGGCCAGCAAGGCCCTCCTTCCCGTCTTCGCCTGGAACGTGGTCTTCGCGGCGAGCACCGTGCTCCTAAACGCCCTCGTGGGCCTCGTCCTGGGGCTTGTCCTCAACAACCGGGCCTTAAAGCTCAGGAACTTCTACCGCACGGTACTCATCGTCTCCTGGGCCCTGCCTGGGGTCATCACCGTCCAGGTCTGGGTGGCCCTTTTGAACTACAACTTCGGGGCCATCAACCGGCTTCTGGGGGTGCTCGGCATCTACCCCATCCCCTGGCTCAACGACCCCGACTGGGCCAAGGTGGCCGTGTTCCTCGTCAACCTCTGGCTCGGCTTTCCCTACATGATGACCGCCACCTTGGGGGCCCTCTCCACCATCCCCGACGAGCTCTACGAGGCGGCCAAGGTGGACGGGGCCACCCCGTGGCAGGCCCTCCTCGGCATAACCCTTCCCCTCTTGGAAAAGCCCATGGTGCCCATCCTGCTCTCCTCCTTCGCCTTCAACTTCAACAACTTCTACATCATCTACCTGCTCACCGCGGGCGGCCCGGCGCAGGAGGGAAGGCTCGCCACCGCCCAGGCCACGGACATCCTCATCTCCTGGGCCTACAAGACCGCCTTCAGCGCCGAGGGCCAGTCGGCCTACGGCCTCGGGGCAGCCATTAGCCTCCTCATCTTCGCCATCACCGTGGCCATCAGCCTGGTGAACTTCCGGGTCACGGGGGCACTTCGGGAGGTGCGGTAGATGCGGCGCCTTTTGGCTTTCCTCCTCACGGGCCTGGCCCTTTACGGGGCGTATTGGTTCGCCGCCAACCGGCTCTTTGACGAAGGCTCGTACCGCAAACAGGTGGCCTTTGGCAGCGTCTTCGTGCCTTACGGGTGGGCCTACGCCTTGGGCTTCCTCGGGGCCTTGGTCCTCCTTGTCCTCCTCTACAGCCTCCTCCACACCGCCCTCGTGAACCGCCTTCAGGGGAGGCGGAGGAGCCCCTGGCCCCTCTTCCTCCAAGGGGTGACCCACCTCTTCCTCTGGATGCTGATCCTCCTCGTCTACTACCCCGTGGTCCAGGTGGTGGCGGCGAGCTTTGACCCCACCAACAACCTCTTTAGCTTCCGTAGGCCCGACACGGGCTTCCTTCTCCTGGACGCCAAGGTCATCCCCTACCTGCCCGAGCCCTCCCTGGAAAACTACGCCAAGCTGGTGGAGGGGGTGGTGCTCTTCCCCTACCAGGTGGGGCTTTTGGTCCTGGCGGGGCTTGCCCTCTTGGGGGTGGCGGGCATCGGCCTCCTAAGGCGGCTTCTTCCGGCGGAGGATTGGATGGACCTCTGGCAGGGGCGGTCCCTCCTCCTCCTGGCCCTTGCCGTCTTCGCCCTCTCCCTCTCCCTTTCCCCCAGGCAGTTCACCGGGCAGGGGACGGAGACCAAGTTTCTCCTCTGGGTGCGGAACACCTTCCTCATCTCCGGCCTCACGGGGCTTCTCGCCGTCCTCCTCACCGCCACCGCGGGCTATGCCTTCGCCCGCTTCCGCCACCTGCCCGGGCGCTACCCCATGCTCCTCTTCTTCATCTTCGTGCAGATGTTCCCGGGGTTCTTGGCCCTGGTGGCCATCTACTACCTCCTCTCCCGCCTGGACCTCCTGAACACCTTCACCGGCCTCGTGCTGGCCTACTCCGGGGGGATCATCAGCTTCGGCACCTGGGTCTACAAGGGCTACCTGGAGAGCATCAGCCCGAGCCTCGAGGAGGCGGCCATGGTGGACGGGGCCACGAGATGGCAGGTCTTCACGCGGATCCTCCTTCCCCTTTCCGCCCCCATGTTCGTCTTCATCTTCCTCCTCCAGTTCGTGGGCACCTACTCGGAGTTCGTCCTGGCCAACCTGGTCCTCACGGGGGTGGAGAGCTGGAACGTGGGCGTGGGCCTCAGGAGCTTCACCACGGGGCAGTTCCAGACCAAGTGGGGCATCTTCGCCGCGGCGAGCGTCCTGGGTTCCCTGCCCATCCTCTTCCTCTTCTACGGGTTCCAGCAGTACTTCGTCTCCGGGTACACGGCGGGGGCCGTGAAAGAATAAGCGTATGGACCTGGAAGCCCTCAGGGCCAGGAGGGAGGCCATCCTCAGCCTCTGCGCCCGCCACGGGGCGGTGAGGGTGCGTGTTTTCGGGTCGGTGGCCCGGGGAGAAGCCGGGGAGGGAAGCGACCTGGACCTCCTGGTGGCCTTCGAGGCTGGACGTACCCTCCTGGACCACGCCCGCCTGAAGCTAGCCCTGGAGGCGCTCTTAGGGATACCGGTGGACGTGGTGAGCGAGGGAGGTCTGGCCCCTAGGCTTCGGGAACGGGTCCTGCGGGAGGCCATCCCCCTATGAGGGACCCCAAGGCCAGGCTTCGGGATATCCTGGAGGCCATCGCCCGTATTGAACGGTACGCCGCCCTGGGAAAGGCGCGCTTTTTGCAAGACGAGCTGGTTCAGGTCTGGATCGTGCACCACCTGCAGCGCATCGGGGAGGCCGCAGCCAGGCTAGGGCGGGACTTTCACGAGGCCCACCCTCATATCCCCTGGCGGGAGATGGTGGCCATGCGTAACCTCCTTGTCCACGAGTACTTCAGCGTGGACCTGGAAGAGGTCTGGTCTACCGTGATCCGGGATTTACCCGCGCTGAAGGTTCAGGTGCGGGCGCTCTTGGAGGTTTATCCTTGAACCACCACGACCTTGAACACGTTGACCCCACCTTCCCCGAGCTGGGGGAAGAAGTGGAGCTTTTCCTGGAAACCGAGGCCCGGGAGGGGCTTCTCGTCTACGAGAAGGACGGGGAGCTTCACCAGAAGCCCATGCGCAGGCAGAAGGGAGGGCTAGGGGTGTGGGTGGCGGTGCACGGAAGCCCCTTCCGCTACGTCTTCCACCTCCCCGAGGGGTACCTGGGAAGCCACGGCCTGGAAAGGGCCCTTCCCCGCTACGACCGCTTCTTCCACCTCCTGGCGGGGCCCTTGCCCCCCGCGTGGGCCTTGGGGGCGGTCTACTACCAGATCTTTCCCGACCGCTTCCGCCAAGGCCGCCCGGAGCTTGCCCCCAAGGAGGGGGCCTGGCTTTACGGGGGGAAGCCCATCCGCAAAAAGGCCTGGCACGAGCCTCCCGGGGAAGACGGGGCCCGGGAGTTCTACGGGGGGGACCTCTGGGGGGTTCTGGAGGCCCTTCCCCACCTCGAGGCCCTGGGGGTAGAGGCCCTCTACCTCACCCCCATCTTCCAAAGCCCTTCCAGCCACCGCTACGACACCGAGGACTACCTCCGGGTGGACCCCCACCTGGGGGGGGAGGAGGCCCTTAAGGCCCTCTACGAGGCCCTCGAGGCCCGGGGGATGAAGCTCATCCTGGACGGGGTCTTCAACCACGTGGGGGCGACCCACCCCTGGTTCCAAAGGGCCCTGAAGGACCCCTCCTCCCCGGAAAGGGGCATGTTCACCTTCCACCCCGACGGCACCTACGCCAGCTTCTGGGGAGTGAGGCACATGCCCAAGCTGGACTACGCCTCGGCGCTCACCCAGGAGCGCTTCGTCTTTGGCCAGAAGGCCCCCATCCGCTACTGGATGCGCCTCGCTCATGGCTGGCGGCTGGACGTGGCCCACTCCCTCGGGGAAGGGGGCACGAACCGCAAGAACGCCCGCTGGCTAAGGGCTCTCGCCCGGGCTGCCAAGGAGGAGCGGGCGGACGCCCTGGTCTTCGGGGAGCTCTCCTACGATGCCACCCCTACCCTACGCGCCCACACCCTGGACGGGGCCATGCACTACGCGGGGTTTGCCCACCCGGTGATGGCGTGGCTCTCGGGCCGGGACCACCACGGAAACCCCGTGGCCCTGGAGGCCGAGGACCTCTGGCAGACCCTTTTTGACCACTACGCCGCGCTTCCCCTCCCCCTTCGCCACAGCATGTACACCCTCCTCTCCTCCCACGACATCCCCCGGGCCCTGTGGCGGCTAAGGGGGGATAGGGAGCGCTTCAAGACCGCCTACGCCCTCCTCTTCGCCTTTCCCGGAAGCCCCGCCATCTACTACGGGGACGAGATTGGCCTCTCCCAGCCCAACCCCTACGAGGTCTGGCGGGGAGACCCCTACTGCCGCGCCCCCTTCCCCTGGGACGAGGCCCTTTGGGACCGGGAGCTTTTCGCCTTCCTCCGGCGCCTGGTGCGCCTCAAGAAGACCCACCCCGCCTTGAGGCTCGGGGGGCTCCTTCCCCTCAAGGCCCCCCCTGGGGTCCTGGCCTTCAGGCGGCGCTACCGGGGAAAGGAGGTCTGGGCCTTCTTCGCCAGGGAGGAAACCCGCCTTGTCCTTCCCCGAGGCGTGGACCTCCTTTCGGGGGAGGAGGTGGCGGGGGAGGTGGAGGCCCGGTACCTGCTCTTCCAGCCCCTATACTGAGGGGGATGCGCCTCAAACGCTTCTATGGGAAGGTGCGGCGGGTGGCGCGAAAGAAGGTGGAGGCCCCGGTGGACCTCCTCGCCAAAGCGGAGGCCCTTCGCAAGGAGGGCGCCAGCGCGCAGGGCTTTCGGGAGCGCCTTCTTGCCCTCGTGGCAGAGGCCCGGCGCCGCTGGGACGCCCTGCGCCCCGAGGAAAGGGCGCAGCTTCTATCTCACGCCATGGCCCTCCTTTCCCTGCTCCCCGCGGGGAGGCTTGGCCGGCTCGGCCTCCTAGCGGCCAAGGGGGCAAAGCTCGGGGCGGGGAAGGAGGTTCTTTCCCTTCTCCTTAAGCTCCTGAAGCGCTAAGCCCAGGGTATACTCTTTCTTTGTGCGGGACGTCCTCGAGGTCCTGGAGTTCCCCAGGGTGCGCGCCCTCCTCGCGGAAAGGGCCAAGACCCCCTTGGGGAAGGAGCTCGCCCTAAGCCTTTCCCCCCTTTCCCAAGAGGAGGCCGAAAGGCGGCACGAGCTCACGGGGGAGGCCCTCTCCTACCCCTACGCCCTCCCCGAGGCGGGGGCCTTAAGGGAGGCCTACGGGAAGGCCCTGGCGGGGGCGAGGCTTTCCGGCCCCGAGCTCCTAGAGGCGGCCAAGGCCTTGGAGGAGGCCATGGCCCTAAAGGAGGAGCTCCTTCCCCTGGGGAACGCCTTGAGCCAGGTGGCGGGGGGGATCGGGGACCACACCCCCTTCCTGGAGCGGGTGAAGAAGGCCCTGGACGAGGAAGGGGGGGTAAAGGACGAGGCCAGCCCCCGCCTTCTCCAGATCCGCCGGGAACTTAGGCCCCTCCGCCAGCAGATCCTGGACCGCCTCTACGCCCTCATGGACCGCCACAAGGAGGCCATCCAGGACCGCTTCGTCACCCTGAGGCGGGAGCGGTACTGCATCCCCGTGCGGGCGGGCATGGCCCAGAAGGTGCCGGGGATCCTCCTGGACGAGTCCGAGTCGGGGGCGACCCTCTTCGTGGAGCCCTTCTCGGTGGTCAAGCTCAACAACCGCCTCCAGGCCCTGAGGCTCCAGGAGGAGGAGGAGGTGAACCGCATCCTTCGGGACCTCTCCGAGAGGCTTGCCCGGGACGAAGGGGTGCCGAAGACCCTCGAGGCCTTAGGCCTTTTGGACCTCGTCCAGGCCCAGGCGGCCTTGGCCCGGGACCTCGGGCTTTCCCGGCCCCGCTTCGGGGAGGGATACGAACTCTACGGGGCCTTCCACCCCCTGATCCCGAACCCCGTGCGGAACGCCTTCGCCCTGGACGAGAAGGCCCGGATCCTCCTCATCTCCGGCCCCAACATGGGGGGGAAGACCGCCCTCCTCAAGACCCTGGGCCTCGCCGTCCTCATGGCCCAGTCCGGCCTCTTTGTGGCGGCGGAGCGGGCCCTCCTCGCCTGGCCGGATAGGGTCTTCGCCGACATCGGGGACGAGCAGTCCCTGCAGGAAAGCCTCTCCACCTTCGCCGGGCACCTCAAGCGCCTCAAGGAGATGCTGGAGGAGGCCACCCCGAATAGCCTCGTCCTCGTGGACGAGCTCGGAAGCGGCACCGACCCCGAGGAGGGGGCCGCCCTCTCCCAGGCCATCCTGGAGGCCCTTCTGGAGAAGGGGGTCAAGGGGATGGTCACCACCCACCTCTCCCCCCTGAAGGCCTTCGCCCAAGGGAGGGAGGGGATCCAGAACGCCTCCATGCGCTTTGACCTCGAGGCCCTCCGCCCCACCTACGAGCTCGTCCTGGGGGTGCCGGGGCGGAGCTACGCCCTCGCCATCGCCAGGAGGCTCGCCCTGCCCGAGGAGGTCCTCAGGCGGGCCGAGGCCCTCCTCCCCGAGGGGGGGAGGCTCGAGGCCCTCCTGGAAAAGCTGGAGGCCGAGCGCCTGGCCTTGGAGGCGGAGCGGGAGCGCTTGAGGCGGGAGCTCTCCCAGGTAGAGGGGCTTCGGCGGGCCCTCGCCGAGCGGGAGGCGCGCTTTGAGGAGGAGCGCCAGGAGCGCCTAAGGGCCCTGGAGGAGGAGGTGCGGGCCAAGCTCCTCAAGGTGGAGGCCGAGCTCAAGGCCCTCAAGGAGAAGGCCAAAACCGAGGGCAAGCGGGACGCCCTGCGGGAACTCATGGCCCTTAGGGAGCGCTACGCCAAGAAGGCCCCGCCATCCCCACCCCCGGTGGGCCTCGCGGAGGGGCAGATGGTGGAGGTGCTCTCCCTGGGCCGCCCGGGTAAGCTCCTGGAGCTTAGGGGCGAGGAGGCCCTGGTCCAGGTGGGCCCCGTGAGGATGACCCTCAAGGCGGGGGAGCTGAAGCCCCTGAAGGCCCCGGAGGCGCCCAAGGCCCTCACCCCCAAGCCCAAGCGGGAGGTGCGGGAGGTGGACCTGAGGGGCCTCACGGTGGAGGAGGCCCTTCTGGAGGTGGACCAGGCCCTGGAGGAAGCGCGGGCCCTCGGCCTTCCCACCCTCCGCCTCCTCCACGGCAAGGGGACGGGGGCCCTTAGGCAGGCCATCCGGGACGCCCTCCGCCGGGACAGGCGGGTGGAGAGCTTCGCCGACGCGCCGCCCCACGAGGGGGGGCACGGGGTCACGGTGGTGCTCCTCAAGGGCCAGTCCTGAAGGCCTTCTAGCGCAAAAGGGTGAGCACTCCGAGAACCACCGCGATGGCCGTAAAGAAAAGCATGGCCTTGTTGAAGGCCGTGTTGATCTCGGCCTTCACCTCCTGGCGGAGACCGGCGATCTCGGCCCTCACCTCCTGGCGAAGCCCGGTGAACTTCTCCTCCACCTCCTGCCGGAGCCCGGCGATCTCCGCTTTCACCTCTTGACGAAGCCCGGTGAACTTCTCCTCCATCTCCTGCCGGAGCCCGGCGATCTCCGCCTTCACCTCTTGACGAAGCCCGGTGAACTTCTCCTCTATCTCCTGCCGGAGCCCCGCAATCTCCGCCTTCACCTCTTGACGAAGCCCGGCGATCTCCGCCTTCACCTCCTGGCGGAGGAGGTCCATCCTCGCCTCCAGGGCCGAAACCCGGTCGGGCAAGACCGCCATGACCCCCTCTACGATGCCCTCCAGCTTGTAGAGGCGTTCCTCCGTGGTCATCTGCCCCTTAGGATAGCACGAGGAAAGTGGGCGCCCTAGGGCGAAAGGAGCCTCCCCTCCACCTCGGCGATCCGGGCCCGGACCGCCTGGGGGAGGGGGGCAGGACGCCCCCCTTCCAGCCAAACCTGGACGGTCCGGCCCCGGGCCGCCTCCTCTCCCCGGGCTTCCACCCGGTACTCCATGTCAAAGCTGGAGCGACCGAGGCGCACCACCCGTACCCCCACCTCCACGGGGTCCTCGAGGTAGACGGGCCTTAGAAAGTCCACCTCGGCCCGGGCCAGGATGAAGCGGCCCCGCGCCACCCAGTCCTCCTCCAGCCTTCGGAAGTAGGCAGCCCGGGCCAACTCAAAGTAGGTGAGGTAGACGGCGTTGTTCACGTGGCCCAAGGCGTCCAGATCCCGGAAGCGCACCTGCACGGGAACCTTTACGGGAAATCCCTCCATGCCCTAAAGCTTACCCGCCCCCCCCTGGGGAAAGCTATCCTGGGATGTGTACCTCCACCGGCCGCGGCTCTTCCAAGGCCTCGAGGAGGGGCTTGCGGAAGGAGTCCTGCTCCACGCCCCTCCGGGCTTTGGCAAGACCCTCCTCCTAAAGGCCTTCGCCGAGGCCAAGGGGCTTCCCTACCGCCAGCGCTGGCTTCCCGAGCCCGGTTGCTACGACCTCAAAGAACCTCCTCCGGAACTCCTCCCGGGCCAGGCGGTGGGCGTGCGCCGGGCCTGCCTCCCCGCTCCCCACCGCCTGGGCCCCGAGGCCCTGGCCTTCACCCTCGAGGAGGTCCAGGAGCTCAGCCGCCGTCTGGGCCGAAGGTCCCTGGCGGAGGCCGTTTACGAGCTCTTCGGTGGCTGGCCCCACCTCACCCGGAAGGCGCTGGAAAAGGGGGAGGCTGCCTGGACCCCCGAGCTTCGCGCCTTCCTGGAGGGGACGCTCCCCCCCTTGGACCTCTGCCCCTTCCGCCTCCCCCTGCCCGAGGCCGCCTTCCGCGAGGTGGGGCTGGGCCGGGCGGTGGATGCCCTCCTGGAAGGCGCCCTGGCCGGGGGGGTGCCCTTCCGCCTCCTCCCCGCCCTGGCGGCCTACCTATGGGCCACCCATCCCCTGCCGCCCCCGGAGCTGGCAGAACCGCTCCTGGAGGCGACCCTGGCCCTTGGCGCCGGGGAGGAGGCCCTGGCCGCAGCAAGCCTCTACGGAGGGGAGCTTCTCCTTCGAACCCTGGAGCGGGCGGGAAGACCCCTCCTGGAACGGGGCCAGGTGGAGGCGTTTTTCCGCTACGCCGAGCGGGTGGAGCACCCCTCCCCCCGCCTCCGCCTCCTCCTCGCCCTGGGGCACCGGATGCGGGGGGAGCTGGACCGGGGCCTGGCCGCCCTGGAAGGGTTCCCGGAGGAAGACCCCGCCCTGCTCGCCGAGGCCCTCCTCGCCAAAGGCACCCTCCTCGGGCTGAAAGGGGAGCACCGGGAGGCCGAACGGGTCTTCTCCCAGGGGGTGGCCCTGGGGAAGACTCCCTTGCGGGCCCGCTTCCTCACCAGCCGGGGAGCAGCCCGCATCCGCCTCTCCCGCTACCGGGAGGCGGCGGAGGACCTGGAGGAGGCCCTGGTCCTCTCCCGGAGCGCAAGGCAGCGGGAGGTGGAGGCCCTGGCCCTCCACAACCTGGCCGTGGCCCGGCACCACCTGGGGGAGCTTTCCGAGGCGGTGGGCCTCTACCGGGAGGTTCTCCCCTTAAAGACCACCCCCCTCTCCCGGGCCTACACCCTGCTTTCCCTGGGGGAAGCCCTGCGGTACCTGGGGCGGTTTTTGGAGGCCAAAAGGACCCTCCTCGAGGCCCAGAAGGAAGCCCAGGCCTCCGGGGACTACCGCGCCTTGGGCTATACCCTCTTAAACCTCGCCGACCTCTACCGGGAGGCCCACCTGCTGGAGGCGGCAAGCCTCTACCGGGAAGCGGAGGCCACCCTGGAAAGGGCCCACGACCCCTACGCCCTGGGCCTGGTCCACCTGGGCCTGGCCCAGCTTGGGGCCAAGGGAAGCCTGGAACGGGCCAAGGACTTTTTCCAAGAGGGGGGCGGCCCCGGGGAGATGGCGGAGTGGCACCTGGTGGCGGGAAGGCTCTGCGGCAGGCCCGAGCACTTCCATGAGGCCTTGCGCCTGGCGGAGAAGGCGGGGGCGGGAAGGCTTCACCTCCTCGCTCGGCTGGAGCTTTTCTTGAAAGATCCTTCTCCCGGAGAGGCCAAGGCCCTGGCCCGGGAGGTCCTAAAGGCGGGCTTCCAGGACTTCTGGCTCTGGGAAAGGCTCTTTCCCCTCCCCCTCTTCGCCTTCGCCGCCGGGGAGGAAGGCCTCCTGGAAGCCCTCCTCGCGGGCGTGGGGTGGCTTCGGGTGCGGAGCCTAAAAGCCCTCGAGGCCCGCACCGAGGAAGGCCCCCTCCCCCTTCCCTCCCGGAAGGAGCTTTTGCTCCTCCTCCTCCTCTGGCACCGGGGGGCCCTGGAGGCCGAAGCCCTCGCCCACCTCCTCTTTCCCGGGAGCAAAAACCCCAAGAAGCGCCTGCAAGTGGCAGTCCACCACCTAAGGGAGGCCCTGGACCCCGAACTCGTCCGCCTGGAGGGGGGGACCTACCGGGCCCACCTCCCCCCTGGGGTCTGGTGGGACGCCCGCGTCAAGGAGGGCCTCACCCGCTGGGCCCGGCGCCTGGACCTCTCCCGGGTCCAAGCCCGGGTGGAGGAGGCCCTTCCCGGGAGGTTCTCCCCAAGGGCTTACTTAACCAGCCCTTAACCGGGCCCGTGCTATAGGTGGGGTGAGGTCCAAAAGCATGGGGGCCTCGAGCACGGGAGGTGATGGGGTATGCGTAAGGGATGGGCTCTATTGCTCTTCAGCCTCGGCCTTCTCCTCGCCGCCTGCGGCGGACAGACGGGCGGTGGCGGCGGCGGAGGCGGTGGGGGTGGGTCTACCCCCAGCATCGCCGGGGTGTGGGAAGGGACCTGGACTTCCACCCAGCTAACAGACACGAGCGGCACTTTCTGCATCAAGATCACCCAAAACGGCAACCAGATCTCTGGGCCCCTCTACCGGAATGGGGTCTACTTTGGAGACGCAAGCGGCACCTTAAACGGCAACCAGATCACCTTCGGAGCAGCTGTTGCGGGGAGCTACGAGATCCAGTTCACCGGAACCGTTAGTGGGAACAACGCGAACGGAAACTATACCCTCAATCAGGGGACCAACCGGGTGGACGCCGGCACCTGGAGTGGAAGCAAAACCAGCAAAACCGACTGCCCCACCTCCGGAACGAGCCAGAGTGAGTTCTCCAACAACCTGAGCCTGCATTACCAAAAGCTATCCCAGGTCATACAGCAGCTGAGAAACGACCCCGCTTTCCAAGCGCTGTTCCAGAGCCCTGGAGGCCCGGGCATGGGCGGGCTTTCTGTCCAAGGTCTTAGCCCTCAAGGACCGCTCATCTTCACCCCTCAAGGGCCTCTGGGCTCTATCCATCAGGGGCCCCTTGGCTTCCTCAGGCCCCTCGGCCTGCTGCCCTTGAACCATCCCTCGGGGAACGAGCTGCCTCGGGGAGGCATGGACTACACCGACCCCTCTAACCCTCAGCCTTACACGCCCCAATCTCCCTACGACCTAGGCCTTAAGTGGAGGTCCAACAGCCAGGTGGCCGAACTCCTCGTGGACTGGGATAAGAACGGAGCCCAAACGGTCTGGGCCCACGACCGGGGAGGCGGGAGCCACGAGGTTCCCCGGGCCAGCCAGGCGAAGATGACCCTAGGCGGTGACCAAGTAGCAAACGCCGACTTCAGCGCAAGCTGGTACAACTGCCAGGCAACCAGCACGCCCATCCTCGAGCCCACGAACCTCACCTTCACCGGTTCCCTCGGCCAGACCGCCAAGCTGAACTGGGACTTCAGCTATGCCCTTACCGAAGGGAGCACTGACAGCATCGCGATTGGGCTCACCCTTTCCACCACCGGAGCCAACCCCGCCGCCTCGGTTTCCTACCAGCTCACCCTGAACGGTGACCTCACCCGCGGTGCGGACTGCTTCACTGAACGCTTTAACGTACAAGGCGGCTCTTTTACCTTCACCTCCAGGGCAGGCGAGAACAGCTTCACCTTCCACATCAACGTTACAAGGATTGTCTTTGACCAAAACGGCAACCCCACGCGCGTGGACCTGAACGGCTACGTAGACGAGAACAACCAGCGGGCCCTCACGTTCTTGGGCTACCTGGACCAGGACGACCTGAACGGCCAGGATACGTGCCCAGGCGAAAACCTTCTCCTCTCCTTCCGGGACAGCTCCATGACCCTGGAGCAGTGGCTCCGGATGAACAACTACTGCCCGCAGAACTAGGAAACCACAACGCCTAGCGCCCGGGAACTAGGCGCCCGGGCGCTTTTCACCCAAAGGTACCATGCCCATGAAGAAGCACTTGGTGCCCATTCTCCTTTTCCTCCTCCCCGCCTGCGTCCCCACCCCGGAACGCCAAACGCCCCCCACCGGGGAACCTGGCGTCCCCCCCTTCCCCGACGCCCGCTTCGCCCTCTACCTGGACCCGGAGGCCCTCCGCCAGGACCTCCCCACCCTCCCCATCCCTCCGGCGGAGGCGGTGAGGAGGGGGCCCCTCGGCTTCCCCCTCCTCCTCGCCTTCCTGGGGACCGCCCCCACCGAGGGCTACGGGGTCCGGCTCGGAAGGGTGGCGCAAGAAGGGGGAACCCTCAGGGTGGAGGTGCAGACCTGGGGCCCAGCGGGGCCCCAGGGGAAGGTGCGCTACACGTACCCCCTGGACCTAAGACCCATCGCGAACCTCCCCCCTTTCCCCTTTGAGCTGGTCTTCCACACCCCCGAGGGCCGGGTGCTCCACCGGGAGCGGGTCCGCCCCCGTGTGGCCCCCCACGGCAGGGCGGAGGAGGTGGGGGACCCCTACGGGGTGGTGGCCCGCTGGGAGGAGGTCTACCGGGATGGCCCCTACCTGGGGCGGAACCTGGTGCGCCTCCACGAGGAGGCCTTTGAGGTCTTCTACACCCCGGAGGAGGAGGAAAGCCGCTTCTACCTGGACCTCCCCTCCTGGCTCTTCGGAGGACGGGAAGACCCTTCCTGCGCCCTCACGGACCGGCCTCCGGAGGCCCTGGTCCAGGAGGTGCGGGGAAGCCTCTTGGAAGGAAACCTCACCCTGAGGGGGGCCTTCGTTCCCCTGAACCGGCGCTACGGCCTGGCGCATAGCCCCCTACCCCCCGAGGAGGTGCCGGAAAGGGCCTACGTGGCCTGCTTTTACACGGCCCACGACCCCCGGCCCGAGGCGCTCGGCCCCCTGGTCCTGGACCTGTACCCCGCCCGCCTCCTCCCCCGGGAGCCCGGGAGCGTGGAGGTCCTGAGGGCGGAGGCCGGGCCCACGGAGCTCTTCTTCCAGATCCGGCTCCATCCCTTGCCTCGGGAGGACGTCCCCCTGGACCTCTACACCCTGGACCCGCCCCCCCTTCCCGGCGGGGAGCGGGTGGCGGTCTTCCCTTACCCTGGCTTTGACCGGGACCCCACCCAGCCCCGCTACGTGCTGGGCCTGGGCGGGGGGCAGGAGGGCTTCTTCCTCTGGATCCTCGCCCCCGAGGTGCACACCTTCACCCTCTTCGCCCGCCTCGTGCGCTGCCAGGGGGTGGGGGGCGGGGAGGTTTCGGCCCTCAACCCACCCCCCGGGGCCGGCTGCCCTAGCCTGCCCCTGGCCCAGGCCTCCTACACCCACCGGGGGCTTCTCGGGCCCGGAGGCCCCCTCACCCTGCGCCTACAGTTCCGCTCCCCCGAAGGGTGGCGCTCGGAGCCCTTCGCCGTCACCGTCCCCTAGGCCACTCCACGGGTTTGGCCTTAACCAGGCCTTAACCGACGGCGTGCTACAAAGAACGTAAAGGAGGTGAACGTATGAGGAAAGGGTTGTGGCTTCTGGCGGCAGGCGTTTTGCTCGCGGCGTGCGCTCCCCGGATCACCGCAGAACCCCTTCCCGGGGTACGGGTGGACGTGCCCGTCCAGGTTCCCCCGCCCGGCGCCCCCCCCCAGCCCACGCAACCGGGCGGGGGAGGCGTGGCCGGTCCCGTCCTCAAGGTCCTCCCGGGAAACCCCCTGCCCCCGGCGGGAAGCGCCTTCGTGGACGACTTCTCCTCCTACCCCACGGGGGCCGTGCTCCCGGTGGTGGCCCCGGACCGGTACGGCCTTCTCCGCACCGGCGAAGGTTGGCAGAAGATCACGGTGGAGGAGGCCTTTGCCCCGGACGGCAGGCTGGACAAGGCGGTACGCCTGGAAGGCGGTTCTGGAGAAGGCTTTCTGACCTTCGGCGCCGAGGACTGGACGGACTACCGGGTGAGCTTCCGGGCCAAGACGCTGGAGGCCTGCTGCACCCATAGCCACATCCGGGCCCGCCTCTTCCTGACCGGGGACGGCTCCCGCGCCCTGGAGTTCCAGATCGGCTTCGGACCCGCAGGGGTGATGCTGGTTAAGCTCGCCGGCGGCCAGAGCTTCACCCTCCTGCACCGCAGGGAACTGGAAGGAACCGCCAGGGCCGTCATGCGGGACGGGAACTGGCACGACTTCGCCTTTGAACTCCGGAGCGACGGCACGGTGCGGGTCTTCGTGGACGGGACGGAGGTGGTGAACTGGAAGGACCCCGACTACAACCGGGGCGGGTTCGGCATCGGCCCTGTAGCCGTCACCTTCCAGCTGGACAACCTCAAGGTGGAGCGCCTGGGCGGCACGGCCCCGCCTCCCCCCGGTCCCCCGACCGGGGAGGCCCCGCCTAGACGGGATAACTTCTGCGGCTACCGGGCCGGGGCCGAGCTTCCCCACGAACGCTTCCTGGCCGAGGGGCAGGCGGAGCTTCGGCTTCTGGGCGGGCACTCGGCGGCCCGCAACTACCGCATCGGCTACTATCCGGCGGGCAAACCCGAGGCCCCAAGCTATGCGCTCTCCTACGAGGGGGCCTTTGAACCCCCTACCTGCCTGAACCCGCCCTTGGTGGCGGTCTTCCGGCCCCAGGGAAGCTTCGGCATCGCCCACAGCTACGAGCACTACGGTAACAAGACCGTCTACACCGAAGACCGTTTCAACGAAGCCCCGCGGGGCTTTCGGGCCTACGAGGCGATCAACAGCAAGGGGGTAAAGGAAGGAATACTCCTCTTGGTGGAAGACTGGATAGACGGGGATTTTGACGACGTGGGGCTCCTGTTGCTTGGAGCTAAGCCAGAAGGATGATGGGCAAGCTCATCCCCCTTGCCTTCCTCCTCCTCCCCGCCTTGGCCCAGCGGCTGGTGCTGGGGCTGGCGTTGGAGGGCCAAGTCCTCCCCATCGGCCTTGCGGGCTTCGCCCGGCTGGAACAGGGGGGTTACCTCCTCGAGGCCCGGGCCGGCTGGGAGCTTCTGGGCGGGGTCTTCGTGGGCCTCGAGGGCGGGGTCTACCTGGACCGGGGCCGCATCCTCCAGGGAGGGCTCCTCTTCCACCCCCACCACGAAATCGCGGGGCGATCCCTGGTCTCCGCCACCCTGGGCCTCACCAACCTCCGGGACACCAGCCTCCCCGTCTGGGGCGGGGTGGCCCTTCCCCTGGACCCCGCCTTTTGGGAGAGGGTTTCCCCAGGGGACTTGGGCCTCGGCTTCATCGCCCTCCTAAGGCTCCGCGTCTACCTGGAACCCGCCGGCTTCTGACCGGCGGGTCAGGTATAGTGGGGCCATGGAAACCACCTGGGACCTCACCCCCCTCTTCCCCGGCCTGGAAAGCCCCGAGTTCCAGCGGGCCTGGGAAGGGCTAAGGGGAAGGATCGGCGACCTCAAGGCGCTTTTGGAAGGGGAGGCCCCCCTCCCCCAGGTCCTCGCCGCCCTGGACGGCCTCCTGGAGGAGGCCACCCCCCTTTGGGCCTACCTCTACGCCCGCTTCAGCGCCGACACCCAGGACGAGGCCGCCCTGGCCAAGCTCTCCGAGCTGGAGGTGCTCTTCCTGGACTATCGGCGCCTAAGCCCCCGCCTCACCCGCTACCTGGCCCGGCAAGACCCCGGGGAAGCGGGCCCCTACCGCCTCCTGGTGGAGGAGGCCAAGGAGGAGGCCCTCCACCTGATGCCCGAGGGCGAGGAGGTCCTGGCCGCGGAGCTCAGCCTCTCCGGCCGCCAGGCCTGGGCCAAGCTCCACGAGAACCTGACGAGCCAGATCACCGCGGTGGTGGACGGGAAGGAGATGCCCATCACCAAGGTGCGGAACCTCTACTTCCGCCCCGAGGAGGAGGTGCGCAAGAAAGCCTACGAGGCCGAGCTCAAGGCCTGGGAGGCCCACGAGGTGCCCATCGCCTACGCCCTGAACGGGGTGAAGGGGGAGGCCAGCGTCCTCAACCGCAGGCGGGGGTACAAGGACGACCTCGAGCCCACCCTCTTCCGGAACCGCATCACCAGGAAGGCCCTCTCCGCCATGCAGGAGGCGGTGCGGGAAAGCCTTCCCCTCTTCCGCCGCTACTTCCTCCTCAAGGCCAAGGCCCTGGGCAAGGAACGCCTGGACTGGTGGGACCTCTTCGCCCCCTTGGGCCAAGGTCGGCGCTGGACCCTGGAGGAGGCCCGGCGCTTCATCGGGGAGAAGCTCGCCGCCTTCAGCCCCAACGCCGCCCAGGTGGCGGAGATGGCCTTCGCGGAGCGCTGGATGGACCTCCTCCCCCGAAAGGGCAAGGTGGGCGGGGCCTACTGCATGGGGCGGGGCGGGGGGAAAAGCCTCATCCTCGCCAACTACGAGGAGAGCTTTGAGTCCGTCTCCACCCTGGCCCACGAGCTGGGCCACGCCTACCACAACTTCGCCCTGCGGGAGGTCCCGGCCTCGCTGAGGGAGGTGCCCATGACCCTGGCGGAGACCGCCAGCATCATGAACGAGACCCTGGTGGTGGAGGCGGCCCTGAAGGAGGCCTCCCCGGAGGAAGGCCTCCTCATCCTGGACGCCTACCTCCAGGGGGCGGCCCAGGTGGTGGTGGACATCCATAGCCGCTTCCTCTTCGAGTCCTGGGTCTTCCAAAAGCGCAAGGCCCGCGAGCTTTCCCCCAGGGAGTTTAGGGAGCTCATGCTCAAGGCCCAGGAGGAGGCCTACGGGGAGGCCCTGGCCACCCGGCACCCCTTCATGTGGGCGGTGAAGGGGCACTATTACGGCTCGGACTTCTACAACTACCCCTACACCTTCGGCCTCCTCTTCGGGCTTGCCGTCTACCAAAGGGCCAAGGAGGACCCCCGCTTCGCCGAGCGCTACGAGGCCCTTCTGGCCCAGTCCGGCATGTACCCCGCCAGGGAGCTTGCGGCCCGCTTCGGCTTTGACCTGGAGCGGGTGGACTTCTGGCGGCAGGGCCTCGAGGTCCTGGCGGAGAAGGTGGAGGCCCTGGAGGGCATGACCTCCCCCTGACGAAGGAGGCTTAGGCTTGCGAGGATGCGGCTCCTTGTCCTCTGCACCCACAACTCCGCCCGGAGCCAGATGGCGGAGGCCTGGCTCCGCCACTTCGCCCGGGAGCTTGGGGTGGACCTTGAGGTCCACTCCGCGGGCACGGAGAAGACCTTCGTGAAGGAGGAGGCCAAGCGGGTGATGGGCGAGGTGGGCCTGGACCTCTCGGGCCACTCCTCCAAGACCCTCTTGGAGGTTCCCGACCCCTGGGACTTCGGCCTCGTCCTCACCGTGTGCGACCAGGCCAAGGAGGCCTGCCCCGCCTACCCCGCAAAGACCCAAAAGCGCCACGTCTCCTTCCCCGACCCCACGGGGAAACCCCTGGAGGAGTGGCGAAGGGTGCGGGACACCCTAGGGAGGATGTGCCGCCACCTGGTGGCATCCCTCCGGGAGGGGAAAATCCCGGAGGACGAGGAGCTTGCGAGGGCGGCCGGGCTTTAGGGCTTGTCCCCCACGTGGATGGCCGCCACCCCGAAGGTGAGAAGCCCGTAGCGCACGGAAAACCCCGCCCCCTCCATCATGGCCTTCAGGGCCTCAGGAGCGGGAAAGGCCGCCACGCTTTCCGGCAGGTAGCGGTAGGCCCCGAAGTTCCCCGAGATGAGCCCCCCCAAGAAGGGGAGGACCCGCCCGAAGTAGACCCGGTAGACCAGGCCGAAGGCCCCTTGGGGGGGCGGGGGGAACTCCAGGAGGACGAGCCTTCCGCCCGGGGCGATCACCCGGTAAAGCTCCCGCAAGGCCTTCTCGTAGTCGGCGAAGTTGCGGAAGCCAAAGGCGATGGTGACCGCGTCAAAGGCCCCCTCGGGGAAGGGGAGGGCGAGGGCGTCCGCCTCGAGGAAGCGCACCTCGAGGCCCCTTTCCCGCGCCTTCCTGCGGGCGATCTCCAGCATGGGCGGCGCGAAGTCCGCCCCCACCACCTCCGCCTCCGGAGCCTTCTCCTTGAGGAGGAGGGCCAGATCCCCCGTCCCCGTGGCCAGGTCCAGGATGCGCCTGGGGGCCTTCTCCAGGGCCAGCCGCACCGCCTCCCGGCGCCACCGCAGGTCCGCCCCGAAGGAGAGGAGGCGGTTTAGGAGGTCGTACCGGGGGGCGATCTCGGAGAACATGCGCCGGACCCGCCCCGCTTTTTCCTCGGGCGAAGGCACCACGGGGGCAGTCTAGCACCCCGAGGTGTTACCCAGCCGGGCTAGGGTACAATCGTGGGCGTGTTGACGGACCGTAGGCGCCTAGGGGTCCTGGTCCTCCTCGGGGGAGGGGTGGCCTTCCTCCTCTGGTACCTGGCCCCCTGGGCCGTACCCCACAGGCTCTTCGGCGGGGAGGGCGTGCTCCTCAACCCCTTCGGCCACCACCTGCCCCAGGGAGGCCTGCCCCAGGGCTACCGGGACGGCTGGCTCTACCCCGTCTTCTACCTCTCCCTGGCCTGGCTCCTCCTAAGCCTCCTCCTCCCCTGGACCAAGGCGGGGCCCAGGGGGCTTTACTGGGCGGGGGCTATAGGGCTTGGGCTTTTCCTCCTCACCTACGTCCTCTTCCAGGGGAGCGTGGCCCAGGTGAACGCGGGCGCGGAAAGGCCCATCCTCCGGCGCTATAGCCTCGGCCTCGGGAGCTACGCCACCTTGGCCTACGGCCTCTACCTCCTCCTCCTGGCCCGGGTCTTCGCCCCGGGGGGCCTCGCCTTCCTGGTGCGGAGGCGAGGGGTAGTGGTGCCCCTCTTCTCCCTCCTCCTGGCCTCCCTCCTGGGCGGGGTCATCGTGGCCGTGCTCAAGGAAAGCCCCGGGGAAGCCGCCAGCTGGCGGGAGGCCGTCCTGCTCAAGCTGGACCTCATCACCTACACCTACCAGCTCCTCTATAGCCCCCTGGTGAACCCCTCGGGGTTCCTCCAGAGCCTCCTCCTCGCCACCCCCCTCGTCTTCACGGGGCTCGCCGTGGCCCTGGGCTTTCGCGGGGGGCTTTTCAACATCGGGGCCCCGGGGCAGCTCATCCTGGGGGCCATCGCCGCCATGCTGGTAGGGGTGTACCTGCCCGGGCCCCGGTGGCTCGTCCTGCCCCTGGCCATCCTCGCCGCCGCCCTGGCCGGGGGGCTTTGGGGGGCGTTGCCGGGCTGGCTCAAGGCCCGCTTCGGGGCCCACGAGGTCATCAACACCATCATGCTGAACTACATCGCGGCCAGCCTCTTCCTCTTCCTCATCTCCGCCAACGAGTACAAGTTCTTCGGCAAGACCCTCCACCTGCCCTTCAAGTACCCGGGGTACGAGGCGAGGAGCCACGAGATCCGGCCCGAGGCCCGCATCCCCCACTGGACCGAACTCGTGGCCCCCGGCGGGGAGCTCTCCTTCGCCCTGCCCCTGGCCCTCCTCCTCGGCCTCTTGGGCTACTTCCTGGCCCGGAAAAGCCTCGGCCACCGGGTGCTCTTCGGCCTCCTGGGGGCGGTGGCGGGCTACCTGGTGGGCGGCCTCCTGCCGGGGCCGGCGGTGGCCTTCGGCCCCGACCTCACCTCCGTCCGCCTGAACGGGGCCTTTCTCCTCGCCCTTCTGGCCCTCTTCTTCTTTCACTTCTACGTGTTCCGCACCGTGGGGGGGTACGAGCTCAGGGCCATGGGCCTGGCCCCCAAGGCGGCGGAGTACGGGGGGGTGCTGGCGGGACGGAAGGTGGTCCTCATCATGTTCCTCTCCGGGGCCCTGGCGGGGCTGGCCGCCACCCACTACGTGCTGGGCGGGGGGATTGACGAGTACCGCCTGAAGCAGGCCCTGCCCTACTCCGTGGGCTTTGACGGCATCGCCGTGGCCCTCATGGGGCAGAACACCCCCTTGGGGGTGGGCCTTGCCGCCTGGCTCTTCGGCATCCTCCTCACGGGGGGGCTCCAGGTGAACCTGCAGCTTGGCATCAGCCGGGAACTGGTGGCCGTATTGCAGGCCCTGATCGTGCTCTTCATCGCCGCGGGCGGCTTCCTCCCCCGCTACTTCACCGACCCCTTGCGGGCGGCGGAGGTGGAGCTTAAGGAGGCCCGCAGGCGGGAGGCGAGGGAGGCCCCATGAACGTGGACACCGCTTTTCTCGTGGCTCTGTTCCTCTCCACCCTGCGGCAGACCACCCCCCTCCTCTTCGCCGCCTTGGGAGGGATGTTCTCCGAGCGGAGCGGGGTGGTGAACATCGCCCTGGAGGGCATCATCCTCTTTGGGGCCCTCACGGCGGCGGTGGTGGTGGAGCGCCTCGAGGCCGCCTTGGGCCCAGGCCCCCACCCCTGGCTCCCCTGGGTGGGGGTGGCGAGCGCCATGGCGGTGGGCGGGCTCGTGGCCTTGGTCCACGCCGTGGTCTCCATCAAGTACCGGGCGGACCAGATCATCAGCGCCACCGCCATCAACCTCCTGGCCCTGGGGGCCCCGAGCCTGGTCCTCACCTACTTCTACGGCAACGCCACCAACTCCAAGGAGGTGGTGAACCGCCTCCCCCTCCTCTTCGGCCTCTCCCCCTTGGTCTACCTGGCCTTCCTCCTGGTGCCCCTCGCCTGGTGGATCCTCTTCAAGACCCCCTTCGGCCTGCGCCTCCGGGCCGTGGGCGAGCACCCCGAGGCCGCGGACACCCTGGGGGTGAACGTCTACCGCATGCGCTACGTGGGGGTGGTCCTCTCCGGGGTTTTGGCGGGGATGGCGGGGGCCTACCTGGCCATCGGCTTCCTGAACCAGTTCGTGCGGGGGATGTCCGCGGGGCTCGGCTTCATCGCCCTGGCGGCCATGATCTTCGGCAAGTGGCACCCCTTGGGCATCCTCTTCTCCACCCTCCTCTTCGGCTTCGCCTCGGCGCTCGCCATCCAGCTCCAGGGCAGGGAGATCCTGCCCGCCGTCTTGGTCCAGGCCTTCCCCTACGTGGTCACGGTGCTGGTCCTGGCGGGCTTCATCGGGAAAAGCCGTCCCCCCGCGGCGGTGGGCAAGCCCTACGAGAAGTAGGCGCGAAGCCGCCCCAGGCGGTAGCGGAGCCTGAGGCGGCTCCCGTCCCGGAAGAGGAGCTCCACCCCGTCACGGAGGAGGGCGAAGCCCAAAAGGCCCTCCGCCCCCTCCCCTTGGGCGAAGCGGGCGTGGCCGTCCGCCCTGAGGTAGAGGAAGCCCTCCTCCAGGAAGACCTGGGCCTCGGTCCCCTGCCGGTTCCGCACCACCCGGCGCACCGCCTGGGCGAAAACCTCGGCCTGGGTCCTCACGCCAGCTCTTCCTTGCGCACCTCGAGGCTCTTCCCGTCCTCCAGGTAAAGCTCCACCGTCCCCTTCAGGGGGTTCACCTTCTGCACCTTGCCGCAGACCCCCTCCCTCGTGCACACCCGGGCGTTCTTCCTGGGGAGCTCCTTGAGAAGCTCCTGGTAGACGGGGTGCTCGTAGGTGAGGCAGCAGAGGAGCCTCCCGCAGGGGCCGGAGATCTTCTCGGGGTTCAGGGGAAGCTGCTGGTCCCGGGCCAGCTTGATGGAGACCTGGGCGAAGCCCTGAAGCCAGGTGGAGCAGCACGACTCCATGCCGCAGGCCCCCAGGACCCCCAGGTACTGGGCCTCCTCCCTGGGACCCTCGGCCAGAAACTCAATGCGGGCACCGAAGCGCTCAGAGAGATCCCGGGTGAAGCGGCGCAGGTTCACCCGCTCCTCCGCGGCGTAGTGCACGGAGAGGTGGCGGCCGTCCAGGGTGAAGTCGCAGCCCAGGACCTTGGCGGAAACCCCCTCTTCCCTGAGGCGGGCCCGGAGGTAGAAGAGGGCCTCCTCCGCCCGGGCCCGGAGCCTGGCCGCCAGGTCCAGGTCTTCCTTGGTGGCCAGGCGCACCACCTCCCCCGCCGCCTGGGCCTGGGTGGGCGGGGTGCGCACCTTGCCCACCTCGAGGCCCCTCCCGGTGCGCACCACCACGTAGGCCTCCAGGGGCGGGGGCTCCCCCTGGAAGCGGAAGTAGCGGAGCACGGGGGTGCGGAAGCGGACGCCCACGGTCATGCTTCTAAGTCTAAGACCAGCCGGGCCAGGACCAGGTCCGGGCTCACGTATCCCTCCAGGGCCTCCCGGGCCCGCTCCAAGGCCAGGAGGGCCTTGGGCTCTTGGCGGAGGAGGGCGTAGAGGGCAAAAAACCCTTCCTCCTCGGCCAGGACCTCCCTCAAGAGGGCGAGGCGGGCCAAGGGGGGGGCCTTGAGGGCCATTCGGGCCTTCTCCATGCGGGCCCGGAAGAGGGCGGGGTCGGCCAGGGCCCGCTTGAGGCGCCCCGGGGCCCCGGCGGCGTAGGCCAGGAGGTCCGCGTCCTGGGTGAGGGCGCGGAGCTTCTCCTCGGGCACCGGCCCGAAGGGGACCTCCAGGGCCCGGCTCGCCAGGGTGGGGAGGAGGGTGTCGCGGCTTGGGGCGATGAGGACGATGCGCCCGTAGGAAGGGGGTTCCTCCAAAAGCTTCAGGAGGGCGTTGGCCGCGGCCTCGGTGAGGAGGTGGGCGGCGTCCAGGATGGCCACCTTCACCCGCTCCCGGGGGTGGGCGGCGAACCAGGCGAAGAGGGGCTCCACCTCCTCCAGGCGCACCTCGGCCTGGCCCCGGAGGCCCCGCTCCTTGGGGCCGATCTCCAGGAGGTCCGGGTGCTCCGGCAAGGGGGGCGGGGGAAAGCCCCGGTTGAGCCCCAGGGCGTACCAGCGGGCCACGGTGCGCCTCCCCACCCCCTCGGGGCCGGAGAAGAGGAAGGTCTGGGCCTTCAGGCGGGGGAGAAGCTCCAGGACGGCCTCGTGGCCGATTATTCCCCCAGGGTCAGGCGGGTGTGGAGCCACTTGGGGAAACCCTCCTCCTCGAGGCGGCGGGCCACCTTTTCCAGATCGTAGCTCACCCGGAAGAAGTGGAGCCGGTCCCCTTCCCAAAGGGCGAAGGCCGCCCCCGGCACCCCGTCCCGGGGCTGGCCCACGGAGCCGGGGTTGACCAGGGCCCGCAGGGTGGGGGGCAGGACCAGCTCTCCCCCCTCGGGGAAGCGCTGGTAGCGCACCCAGGGGCGGGGGCCGGAGAGCTCCAAAAAGGCCCCTGCCAGGTGGGTGTGCCCGTGGAGGGCGAGCCGGGCCTCGGTGCAGGCGAAGCCCTGGCGGGCGGCCTCCAGCTCGTCCAGGTACTCCAGGGGGTCGCAGGGGGAGCCGTGGACCAAAAGCGCCCCCTCCACCTCCCGCTGCCAGGGCCAGGAGGCCAGGAACTCCAGGTGTCTTTGGGAAAGCCGCTGGCGCTGCCAGGCCAGGATCTCCAGGACCGCCCCCTCCTGGGGCAGGGCCTCCAGGGCCAGGAGCCAGGCGTCGTGGTTGCCCAAGACGCACGCCGCCCCCACGGCCAGGAGCCAGTCCAGCACCCGGTCCCCGTCGGGGTAGTAGCCCACCGCGTCCCCTAGGAAGAGCACCCGGTCAAAGGGGGGGGCGGCCTGGAGGACGGCCTCCAGGGCGGGCCAGTTCCCGTGGATGTCGGAGAGGACCAGGTAGCGCACGGGGCTTAGGATACCATGAGAACATGGCCGCCCCCCTGCTGGAAGCCCTCTCCCAGGACCTCGAGGTCCTCTCGGCCCACCTCCTTGCGGGCCTGGACGAGTTCGGCACCCTCTTCTGCTACCTGGAGGGGGGGCGGGGCGGGGGTACCACCCTCCTCCACGCCCCTTACGGGGAAGCCCTCCCCGTGCTCCAGGCCTTAAACGGCCTCGCCTTCCGGGGCCGGATCCTCCTCGCCCTGGACACCTCCTACCTCTCCCCCACCCGGGACGGGACCCCCCTCACGGGCCCTGCCCGGGCCCCCCTAGCCCACCTCCTGGCCAAGACCCGGCCCCACCGCCTCCTCCTGGCCTTCCCCGGGGAGGGGCTCGGGGTCTTCTTCCCCGGGGGTAAGGAAACGGGGGAGGGGTGGCGGCCCCTGGAGGCGGAGGGGGATCCCCTACGCCTCACCGTGCGGGCCCCCACCGGCCTCACCTACCGGGAGACGCGGGCCTACGCCCCTTGGGAAAGCCCGCCCCTGCCCCTCTCCCTCCCCCAGGGGGAAGGCCCCTACCTGGGGGGCGTGGGCTGGGCCTTGGGGGTTCCCACCTACGGGGTGGGGCTGGTAAACTTGAGGGCAAGCCTGGAGGCGGTGCTCGGCCTCTGGTGGCGCGGGAGGTGAACCATGGCATACATCGCCCTGTTTGCCCTAGGAGCGGCCCTCGTGACCCTGCTCTTCTACCTGATCCTCAACCCCCGGATCCTCACCACGGAGGGGGAGACCTTTGACCTGCGCTTCATCCTCTTCATGCTGATCCTCATCGTCCTGGCCGCCTCCACCGTGGCCTTCATGCTCCTCCTGGGGAAGATGTACCACCTGCTCTAATACCACCCATGCTGGCTTGCGCCAGCATGGGATGGTGTCAAACAACCTCCGGGGCTTCCTGGCCCCGGAGGTAGTCCAGGTCTTTTTGCAAGAAGTCCTGGGTGGCCTCGAGGACCGGCAGGAACTCCCGGGGGAACTCCCCCTTCAGGTGGACCATGCAGCGCAAAAGCCCCTCCACCACCTGGCGCTCCTGCTCCCGCCGCCTCCTGCCCCCCCGGAGGGCGCTCCAGGCCAGGTGCTCCAGCCGCCGCACCAGGCAGACCCGGGGCTCCCCCCCCACCCCCTGGCAGGCCAGCCCCTCGGCCCCCGAGCAGCGGGCGTAGGCCTTTTCGTAAAGGGGGGCGAGCTCCGGGTGGCCGAGGAGGGCGGGCCCCAGGGGCCCGGCGTGCACCGCCGCCAGGCGCCGGTACTGGGCGTGGCGGGTGCGGCGAACCTCCACCTCCATGCCTCAAGCCTACCCCCGGCGCCCCAGGACAAATGCCCCTAGGCCAGCCGGAAGGGGCTCCTCAAGCCCGCCCGGGCTATGGCCAGGGCCTCCTCCGGGGCCCAAGAGAGGGCCAAAACCCCCCGGTAGGCCCTGAGGGCCCTCTCCCTCTCCCCCGCCAGGTCCAGTAGCTGCCCGAAGCGGGCGAGGACGTAGCCCGGGAGGTATTCCGGGTGCTGAAAGTCCCTGCGGAAGACCTCCTCCATGAGGCTTAGGGCCTCCCGCCACTCCCCCGCCGCCAGGTAGATCTGGGCCGCCAGGTAGAGGGCCTCAGGGGTCCCGATGGCGAAAAGCCCCTCCAAAAGCCCCGCCCAGTCGTCCTCCTCCTTAAGCTGCCAGGCCCGGTCCAAAAGGGCCCTTTCCCTTTCCGCCTCCCCCGGCTGGTGGGCCTTGGGCAGGGCCTCGGGGAAGGCCTCCGCCAGGAAGAGGTAGTCCAGTAGCTCCGCCACCACCGCCCCCTCCCCTTCCTTCAGAGCCCCCACCACCCGCTCCATGCGCCTTTTGCGGAACCCCGTGGCCGGGCCCTCCCCGAAGGCCTGGGCGAAGCCCGCATACACCTCCTTGAGCCTCCCCAGAAAGGCCTCCGAGCCCAGGACCTCGGGGGTGAGGGGGGTCTTGAGGAGGTCCAGAAGGGCCTGGTCAAAGGCGGCCATCCGCTCCAGGTGGGGCTTGCCCAGGGGGTGGGCGGCCAGGGCCTCCCGGAAGGCCTCGGCCTCGGCCTTGAGGTGGGCCTCCTCGTCCAGGGGCACCACCGGGATGCCCCTCCTCTCCGCCCAGGGGAGGAGGTGGAAGAGGAGGGGGTCCTCCTCCCGCCAGCGGCCCTCCTTCAGCCCCTCCTCCGAGTGAGAAGCCAGGAAGACCGCGGCGGGGCGGGCCTCCTCCAAAATGGCCAAAACCGTGGCGGCGTTGTAGCGTGGGTGCAGGATGTGGAAGGCCCCGAGGGAAGGCAGAAGAAGCATCCTCTCCATCTTAGACCTGAGGGAGCGGAACTACCGCCTGGCGGTGGTGAATGGCTGGCTGGTGTGGCTGGGGGACACCTTTTTAAACCCCAACATCGTCCTCGCGGGCTTCGCCGCCAGGCTCGGCGCCCCCGGGGCCCTCATCGGCCTCCTACCCGCCCTCCTCCAGGCGGGGGGGATGGTGCCCCAGGCCTTCCTGGCCCCCTGGGTGGCGAGGCTTCCCCGGAAGATCGTCCTCTACCGAAGGGTGGCCGCTCTAAGGCTTTCCGGGGTGCTCCTCATGGCCCTTTCCGCCTTCCTCTTCGGCCCAAACCCCTCCCTCCTCCTCCCGGGCTTCCTCCTAGGCCTTTCCTTGAACGCCCTCTTCACCGGGGTCAGTAGCCTCCCCTTCTGGGAGGTGGTGGCCAAGACCACGCCCCCGGAAAGGCGCGCCTCCCTCTTCTCCGCCCGGAACCTGGTGGGGGGCCTCCTGGCCTTCCTGGCGGGGTTTTGGGTGCGGGAGGTTCTGGCCCTCCCCCTCCCCTTCCCCCTGCCCTACGCTCTCCTTTTCGCCCTGGGGGCGCTGGCCTTCGGGCTTGGGTGGTACCTCTTCGGCCTCACGGAGGAGCCCGAGGAGGCCCCCAGGGAAGCCCGGCTGGACCTCAAGGCCCCCCTCCGCCGCCCCGCCTTCCGCCGCTACCTCAGGGTGCGCCTCCTCCTGGCCCTGGCGGGCCTCGCCGAGCCCTTCTACGCCGCCTACGCCGTGAAGGCCTTGGGGCAGGGGGAGGAGCTTGGCCTCTACCTCTCCCTCTACGCCCTCGCCTTCACCCTCTCCAACCTCCTCTGGGCCCGCATGGCAGAAAGGGGGTCCAGGGGGGTGCTCGAGGCGGGGGCGGGCCTCGCCGCCCTGGCCCTCGGCCTCGCCCTCCTCCTTCCCCCCGGCCTCTTCGGCCTGGTCTTCCTCCTCCAGGGGGCTTACCTGGCCGCCCTAGGCCTTTCCACCACCACCCTCCTCCTCAACCTGGCCCCGCCCGAGGAGCGTAGCGCCGCCATCGGCCTCGCCAACACCCTGGCGGGCCTCTTCGCCTTCTCCCCGGTGCTTGGGGGGTACTTCGCCGACCGCCTGGGCTATCCCGCCCTCTTCCTCCTGGCGGCCGCCCTCTACGCCCTGGCCCTTCGCCTGGGAAGGGGGCTCCCGGAAGGGGTGTAAACAACACGTATAATGAAGCGGGAGGTGATGTAGTGTGAAACCTATTCATCTTGTTCTGGTCTCGGCCATTGTTCTCGGCACCCTGGGGCTAGCTCAAAACGAGGATCCTCCACCCTCCCCCTGGGCCCAAGAAGCCGTGGAAATCCTTCTGGCCAAAGGCATCTTCATCGGGTACCCCGACGGAACCTACCGCTGGCGGGAACCTCTAACCCGCCAGGAGGCGGCGCTGGCCCTTTACCGCCTCCTGGCCGCCTACGGGCTGGACCGCCTTTCCCCCGAGGAGGTGGACCGCCTCCTCAAGGGGGTGGAAGCCCTGCAGGAGGACCTTAAGGCCCAGTCCCAGTCCCTGGCCGCCCTTAAGGAGGAGAAAGAGGCCCTGGAGGCCAGGGTGCGGGAGCTGGAAGCCAGGCCCGGGACCGATCTCCAAGCCCTGGAGGCCCTCCGGAGGGAGAAGGACGACCTGGCCCGGCGGGTCCAAGCCTTGGAGGAGGCTCTGAAGGGCCTCGAGGCCGCGCAAAAGGCCCTGGAAGCGAGGAAACTAGAGGAGGACCTAAAGCGGGCCGAAGCCTCCCTAAAGGCGCTGGAGGAGCGCTTCAAGGCCCTGGAAGCCCGTCCCCAGGCCGACCCTAAAGAGGTGGAGGCCTTGCGGCGGGCCCAGGAGGAACTCAGGGACCATCTCCAAGCCCTGGAGAGGGCCCGCTCCGCCCAGGAGGAGGCCCTGAAGCGTCTGGAAGAGGCCCTTAAGGACCTCCCCGAGGCCAAGGGCCTGGCCCGAGAGGCCCAAGGCCGTCTGGAGGCCCTGGAGCCCCGGGTGAGCGACCTGGAAAAGGGCTTTAAGGCCCTGGCAGACCGGGTAGGTGTCCTGGAGGAGCGCCTAAGGGGCTTGGAAAGCGCCCAGGCCCAGGACCAAGCCCGCCTGAAGGCCCTGGAGGAGGAGGTGGCCGACCTCAGGCGCACCCTCACCCCAAGCCGCCTTCCCCTCCACCTGGGCCTCGCCCTCTACCAGGGGGACGTGGAGAAGAACTGGTACGGCCGCCTTTTCCTGGGCCATGACGCCCTCCTCGGCCCCTTGGGCCTGCGCCTGGCCTACGAGGCCCCCTTCGCCGAGCCCGCGAAGGGCCTTGCCAGCCTGGACCTCACCTTCCGCGCCTCCTACGGGAACCTGGACGGCTACTTCGGGGTGGGGGGCGGCCTCTACCTGGACCAAACCCCCTTCGGCCAGCTCCTCGTGGGGGCAGGCTTCCGGGTGGCCCCCAACCTAAGCCTCTTCCTGGAGGGCCACCAGCGCTACCTCTTTGACGGCCAGGCCAGCCAGCGCTCCACCCTGGCCTTCGGTCTGGCCTTAAGGCTTTAAAGTAGGGGTAGGGGGAGCTATAATCCCCCGCCTCTTCGGAGCGGGAATACATGGACTCCCCCACGCCGCCCGGCTTTGGCGGCTGAACACCGCGCGAAGCTCGCCACGTGGTGTATCCCACGCGAGGACCACGATGCGCAAGGCTTTCAAGTACCGCCTCTACCCCACCAAACCCCAATCGCGGGACTTGGAGGAGATCCTGACCCTGTGCCGTCACCTCTCCAACGCCGCCTTGCAGGAGCGCGTGGCCGCTGCGCTGAACGTCCTGGCCAGGGCTCGGACGGAGCCCGCAGGGATGGGCACGGCTACCACCGGCCCGTGAACCGCGAAGCCCCGTTCTGAAGCAGGGGGAGTCTTCACGCAAATTCTTAGGGCAGGGAAACCGTCAAGGGAAGTAGACAAGAGGAACTTGTGGACAAGCTTAAGCTTTGCTCGTGAAACCTCCTCCCCTGGGGTGTTGAAAGGGCGAGGGTGAGCTTGTAGGCCCCTGGGGGGAGTTGAAGAAACCTCACTTCTCCTTGAGCGTTGGTCTTCGCAAAAAAGGCCCCGGGGCCCACGAGGGTTATATCCACATCCAAAGCGGGCACGCCCTCCCACAACACCCGCAGGTAAAGGCAAACGGGCTGCTGAAAACCGGAAGCCTGGAGGGCCAAAAGGGCATCCGGTCCAGGGCCGGCCTTCAACGCTTGGTACACGTGAAAGGGCTGAACAAAGGGATTGAGGGCTTTAATGAGGGCCACCACGCCACTCACAATAGGGCTGGCCATGGAGGTACCGCTGAGGAGGCTATACCCTCCCCCCGGGATGGCCGAGTAGATCCGCACCCCCGGGGCCCACACCCCCACCCAGGGCCCCCGGTTGCTGAACCAGGCCGGGTTGCCCTGGCCGTCCGCCGCCCCCACGGCGATCACCCCGGGCAGGCCCGCAGGGTAAAAGCGGGCCACGCTTCCCTGGTTGCCCGCGGCGGCCACCACCACCACCAGACGCTCCAGGGCGTAGTTTATGGCCTCATGCAAAAGGTACGAATAGGCCGTGCCTCCGAAGGAGAGGTTGAGGACCCTCGCTCCCCGGTCCACGACCCAGACGATGGCCTGGGCCACCTGGAAGTCCCCCACATAGTGCGGGGAGAAAACCCGCACCGGGCGAAGGAGGGCCCCAGGCGCCACGCCTATGCCGTCCCCCACCACCAGCCCGGCGACATGAGTCCCATGCATCTCTCCCAGGCTTTCGTCAGCATCCGGCGGAAGGGGGAGGCCCGTGGCCGCATCCAGGCCCTCCAACACCCGCCCCCGAAGGGCCGGGTGGGTGGCGTCCACCCCGGTGTCCAAAACCGCCACCTGCACCCCGGCCCCGGTGGAAACCCCCCAGGCCCCCTCTGCCCGCACCGCCTCCAGGTGCCAGGCGTAGGGGCTCACCGCCAGGGCCCCCAGGGCCTCGGGAAGGGGCCGGTAGTCCCTTTGGCCCTCCTCCTCCACATACCGCAGACCCAAGGACCGGAGGCGCCCCCTGGCCTCCTCCGGGGAAAGCCCGGGGGGCAGGCGAAGCCGGGCGGCCTTCAAAGCGGGAAGCCACTCCACGCTCCGCGCCGAAAGCCATTCGGCCGCCCGTTCCACATCCGCCTCCCGGGTGTAGCCCACTACCAAGGCGGGCCCCTCGCCCACCGGCGGGCGCGGGGGCACGCCGCAAGCGGCGAGAAGGAAAAGAAGGAGCGCCCACCTCACGGCCTCACCTCAAAGTTCACGCTGGGCCCGGGAACGGCGATCCCCGAAAGGCCTCCCTGCCGGTCGGCGGCCACGCTGTAGGCCCTGGGGTCTCCCGGGTCGTCCACGGCGTACGCCAGGTACAGCTCAAAGGTGTAGGGCCTTCCCGGGAGGAGGGGAGGAGATAGGACCTCCATCTCCTCGGTCATCCCCAGGAAGAGCCCCCCTCCCGTGAGCTGGTCCCACACCGCCGGCCGGAAGGCGAAGGAAAGCCCGCTCCCATTGCCCTCCACAACCCAGGCCAGGCGGGGAGCGGGGCCAGTGGTCTCCCCTTCCCCTGGCGAGGAGATGCGCACGGATAAGGGGGGAAGGGGCGTGGTGCAGGTGTAGGCTTGGCCTTCCGGCCCCGTTATCCGGTAGCACACCCGCTCCCCGGGGCGAAGGCCAGGCCCGGCGTCGGTGAAGGCCGTCGTCCCCCGGGGGAGGTAGGCCACCTCCTGAACCCCCTCTTCCGTTTCCCGAAAGACCCTGTAGGGCCCCTCCCCCCCCTCCCAAGAGAGCCGCACCAGGAGGCTGTACCCCCCCTGGAACCCCAGGGCCTCCACCCGCCGGGAAAGGGTGTAGGCCACGGCCTTGGCCCTCCGGGGGCCTCCCTGCCCCGCCCCTCCGGGAAGGGATAGAGGCAGGCGAAGCTCCACCCGGTTGTTGTTGGCGTCGTAGCCCACCAGGAAGAGGGTGGTGGGGCCGGAAAGCCCCCTGGGGTCCAGGAGGCGGAAGCCGGTGTCCTGCGTCTCCTCCAGGTAGAGGTGCTCCCCCACCCCCACCGACAGGGTCCCGGGCACGTAGCCGAGCCCCACCAAAAGGGCCAGGGGGGGAAGGCCCTCCTGGGGCGAGAGGCGGGCCCGGTAGCGCACCACCCCCCCCTCCACCCCGGCCTCCGCCTCCAGGAGGGGCGGCCTCCTGGGCCAGTCCGGGCGGAAGGGGGGCAGGGCCACCAGGCCCAGGGGCTGGGACCCGGGGGCCAGGGCCAGGCCCCGCACCTCGCTTCCCGCCAGGCCCTCCCCCTCCACCCAGGCCCTGTAAGCCCCCGGCGGCACGTAAAGGCGGAAGCTCCCCCCCCTGTCCGTCCGCACCCCCCAGGCCCCCGAGGGGCCTTCCAGGTACACCCAGGCCCCGGCCACCGGAGGCCCTCCGGGCCCCAGGGAAAGGGCGCCCTCCACCTCGGAAAGGCGAGGGGGCACCGAGCAGGCCGCTAGGGCCAGAACTACCCCCGCCAGGGTCCAGCGCATGGCAAGGATTATACCCGGCGGGGGGGCTTACCCCAAGTCCCTAGCGTCCGCTCCAGACCCTCTGGACCCAGGCCCGGAGCTGGCCCTCGGGAACCCCCGCCGTCCAGCCCTGCACCAGGTCCACGCTGAAGTCCACCCCGGTCCTGGGGGGCTGGACCAGGTAGTTCCCCTGGGGGTCCACGTACACGCCCAGATAGTCCCCGTCGTCCACGACCTCGTTCCCGTTCACGTCCTTCCAGGCGGCCACCAGGTAGGTGCCGGGGGAGAGGTCCCGGAGGGTGTAAGGGGCGCTCCGCCCGTCCCGGAGGATGCGGATATAGGTGCTCTTGGTCTCGTCCAGGTTGCCGTCCTCGTCTATGTAGAGGCCGAAGACGTAGGTGCCGGCGATGGTGGCGGGCGGGGGCGGCGGGGGCGGGGCGGCCACCACGCTCAGGCTCAGGCTGGCCTCCCGCGTGAGGCTCCCCGCCGTGCCCCGCACCGTGAGGGTGTAGCTCCCCTGGGCCGCCCCCTGGCCCACGCTCAGGGTGAGAACGCTGGTGGCGGTGGCGGGGTTGGGGCTGAAGCTCCCCGTGACTCCGGAAGGCGCTACCGAAAGGGTGAGGCTCACGGGGCCCGAGAAGCCCCCCGAGGCCACCACGCCCACCTGCACCTGGCCCGTCTGCCCCGGGGCCAGGGTGAGGCTGGTCGGGGAGAGCTGGAGCTGGAAGTCGGGGCTCGGGCCCGGACCGGGACCGCCCCCCACCGCCTGCAGGGCCCGCACCGGGTCCACCAGGCCCGCCCCGCAGTCGGAGGACCTCAAGGAGACGTTCACCCTAGGATGGGGCTGCCCAGTGCAGGCCTGGTCGGAGAGGGGCCTGGCCGTGCCCTTGAGGATGTTCAAGACCTCGGCGTAGCCCAGGCCGGGGTTCTTCGCCTTCATGAGGGCCACGATGCCCGCCACGTGGGGGGCGGCCATGGAGGTGCCCTGGTAGAAGACGTAGGCCGGTCTGCCCCCCTGGTTGTCCCACAGGGTGCTGAGGACCCCATCGGCGTACCCGTCCCCGTTGAGGTCCCGGGTTACGTCCCCTCCCGGGGCCATGACGTCAATCCGGGGGCCGTAGTTGGAGAAGTAAGACCGGTAGTTGCGGAACTCCGTGGCCCCCACGGTGATCACCCCCTGGCAGCTGGCAGGGCTATAGTTGCTGGCGTCGTCCTGCTCGTTCCCCGCCGCCACCACGATCACCGGCTTCTGGGGCTGGGCGTTCACCCGGTTGATGGCTTCCTGCCAAGCGGGCACCTGGCTACAGGGCCTTTTTCCCCCCAAGGACATGTTGATCACCTGGGCAGGGTTGGCGTTCGGGGGCACCCCGGGAACCTGCACCCCCGCGGCCCAGAGGAGGCCGTCCAAGATGTCGGAGGTGGCCCCACCCCCCAGGCCCAGGACCCGCACGGGCACCACCCTGGCCCCCCAGCTCACCCCCGCCACCCCCTGGCCGTTGTTGGTGAGGGCGGCGATGGTCCCGGCCACGTGGGAGCCGTGGTAGCCGCTTCCCCTTTCGCCCTCCGAGGCCGCCTCCTCGTCCTCGGGGTCGGGGTCGCGCCCGTCCCCGTCCATGGCCACCTCCGGGTAGGAGATGAAGTCGTAGCCCGGCAGGAACGCGGGGGTGAGGTCGGGGTGGCGCTTGCGGATGAGAGCCCCCGAGTCCACCACGGCCACCACCACGGGCCGGCTCGTCCCGTCCTCCAGGTCCCAGGCGGCGGGGAGGTTCAGGTGCTGGGGGTCGTAGTGCCACTGGTACCGATAGTACACGTCGTTGGGCGTCTTCAGCGGGTACAGGATGTAGTTAGGGTGGGCGTAGGCCACCCCGGGGAGGGCCGCCACCCGGGCCGCCAGGGCCTCCAGGGCGGCCACCTCGGCCAGGGCCTGGGGGGAGATCCCTTCCTCCACCCGGTAGACCCCGGTGCCGGGAAGGCCCATGGGCCGCTGGAGGCGCAGGGAAAGGCCACCCGCCCGTAGGGCCTGGGGAAGGGTCTGGGGCGCCAAGGCCCCCTTGAGCTTTACGATGAGCTCCCCTGGCACCGCCTGGGGCTCGGGAGGAAGGGAGGGCACAGACCCCACCCCGGCCTCCAGAGGGGGAAGGGCCTGGCCCTGGATGCCCGCCCCCAGGCTCACCGTGCCGGAGATGTTCCCGCCCCCTTGTACGGTGAGGGCCAAGGGATGGGTGCGGGTGAGGTTCCCCGAGGTGGCTTTGAGGGACAGGTTGTAGCTCCCGGGCGGGGTGGTGGCCTGGCTGGAGAGGGTGAGGTTCGCCTGCACCGGGGCGGTCCCCACCACGTTCACCGCCTGGGGGGAGAGGCCCACCCCCTGGGGGGCCCCCTCCAGGCTCAGGAGCACCGCCCCCTGGAACCCCCCTTGAGGGGTGACCGTGAGGCGTAGGGTGGCGCTTTCCCCCGCCCGGAGGGTGACCTGGGAGGGCTCCAGGGCCAGGGTGAAGCCAGGAGCAGGGGGGTTACCCCCGTTTGAGGGTGGGGGACTACCTTCCTGTTGGCACCCGAAGAACGCCAAGAGCCCGAGCAGGAAGACCCACCGGGGTGTTCTGGTAACCGTAGCCATAAGCGCTCACCAACTCCATGACCAGGGACAGCCCGCTCCGGCCAGGGGTGAGGAAGGGGTTGCCCTGGGAATCCGTGTAGATGCCCAGGTAGTCCGGAGGGCTCACCTGCCTATCCCCGTCCACGTCCTTGAACCCCACGAGGACGTAATGTCCCGCCACCAGGCCGGAAACGTTGAAGGGGGCCTGTCGGCCGTCCTGGCCGATCTGAACGCTCTTGCTCTTCGTATCGTCAAAGTCGTCCCGCGAGGGATCGTAGTAGAGGGCGAAGACCCAGCTTCCCCGCACCGTGCCCCCAGAGATGGTCCGGCCCAGGTAAAGGGTCCCGGAAAGGCCGCCGCCCCCGGAAGGCGGTGGGGGCGTTCCCCCTCCACCCCCAGGAGGCGGGGTGGGCAGGCCGCCGATGGGGGGAGGGGTACCCCCCCCACCCCCCTGGCCCTGGTTGCCGCAAGCGGCGAGGAGGGCCACCAAGGCAAGTAAACCCGCTAATAGCGCCCGCACGGCTCCTCCCTAAGGGTAGACCCGAAGCCCCGCCCGCAGGTCCAGGCCGAAGCTGGTTCCCCCCGAGAACCAAAGGGTGGGCTCGGCCCGGGCCACGAAGGCCACCTGGCGGTTGAGGAAGTACTCCATCCCCGCCACCCCGCCAAGGCCGAAGATCGTCTGCCCGCCCCCGAAGAAGACCCTAAAGCCAAAGCCCGCCAGGGGGCTTATCCCGGCCCCGTACTTCCCGAAGTGGAAGAGCCCGGAAAGGCCCAGCTCAAAGGCCGCGCCCCCCTGGGCCACCCCGATGCCGAAGCGCCCCCCTACCCCGAAGGGGCCCGCCAGGTCCCGCACCCCGGCGTCCACCACGGCCACCAGGGAAAAGGCCGTCTGCTGCGCAAAAGAAAAGCTCATATCGGCCCTGGTGCCGGCCTCCAGATAGGTGCGCTGGGCCAGCGCCGGAACCCCCACCAGGGCCAGGGCCAACAAGAGAAGCTTCGCCGTCTTCACTGCCCTCACCTCCTTTTAGCGTCCTCCAAACCGTCCTTAGCCATCCACTTACCCCTGCGTCCTAGAGCCTGATGGCCGCCTTTCTTGTCCCGGTCCCACCCCCCTTTTTCCAGTCTCCTCACCGGGCCTTAAAAAAATCTTAACGCCCCCTGGCCGTGGCCAGGGGGAGCGTCTTGATCCCTAATCCATGGCGCCAGGCCTCACCTTCAGGAAGCACCCCCCGGTCAGGGCCCGGGGCTCCGCCAGGACGTAGGTCCCCGCCGTACCAGCACCGGGCGCCCCGTCCACCTTAACCCCGCCCCGGAAGGAGGTCTTGGTCATACCGGACGGCAGGGAGGCCAGATCGGAGGGACCATAAAGGTGCACGGGGCCGTAGGGCGAACCCTCCTGGGCGTCCGGCAGGCGGCAGAGGGGGGTGAGGGTGCCCGCGCTCAGGGCCTGGGCCGCCGGGGGAGGCGTGTAGAGGATGGCGGTGCCGTTCGGCACCACGGGGCTGTTGTGGCTCCAGAGGGCGTAGGCCTGGGGGTAGCCCTCGGGAGCCCCCTGGAGGCCCACGGTAGCCGAGGCCCCAGCGTTCCAGCGGCGATTGCCGAAGTCCGTGTCCAGGAACTGGTAAAGCACGCGGCCATCGGGGTAGAGGACCGCCTGGAAGGAGACCGTCCCTTGGCCGGAGCAGGTACCGCCATAATGCCGCACCTTCACCCAGCCCACCACGAAGGCCGAGGGGTTGCCGCCCGAGGTGAGGGTGCGGGTGTAGATGCCCCCCTGGGGGCAGTCGTTGTAGAGGTCGTCCCAGAAGACCGGGGCGAAGCGGTTCTGCCCCCCGGAGGGGAGGGAGGAGTTGCTATACGCGCTGGTGCCCTCCGGGCCATCGGCGATCACCCCGTTGGTGCTCACCGCGATCTCCGTCACCGCCTTTCCCCCCCAGGGGAAGGAGAAGGGAAGGGAAACGGTGGTGTATTCGTCGTCCTCATCGTCCAAATCCGCCAAACGGGTTGCCCCCTGGAGAGGGTCTATCCAGGCGAAGGCCACCGGGCTCCAGGTGCCCGCCCCCGGGGAGTACACCGCCTGGAGGGAGGGCCCCCCGTCCCCTTCCCCGGAGGGCTTGGGCGGGTCCACCCCCTGGGCAGGGCCCGCCCCCTGCTGGCTGCAGGCCGTCAGAACGAGCAAGATGGCGAAGAACCCAAACCTATAGGCCACCATAAAACCACCTCCCTATGGCTCTGGAGTATCTGGAGGCGAGGGAACGGAGTTTCCGGGTTGCGAACACCATTCTAACTTCCGCTCCCGGCAAAGGCAACCCCCCGCCCCGATGGGGGCGGGGGGCGGGTCTCGGCCCTAAGCTAGGGGATGATGGTGGTGTTCTCGGTGACGGTGTAGGGGCCGGGTGCCTCGGCGCTGGAGGCGTCCGCTTGGACAGTGGTCTGCGTCCCGTTCACCGCGGTGGCCCGCAGGCTGAAGCGCAGGGTAGCGCCGGGGTTGAGGCCGGGGAGGTAACGGAGCTGAACCGAGGTGGACGTCCAGGAAAGCACCTGCACGTCGGCGTTCAGCACAGCCGCGTAGGGCGCAGGGCCGAAGGGCCCGTCGGGGTCAAGCTCCACCTCAAAGTCCACGCCCTTCGTGCCGGTGCCCGCGAAGGTGGAGTTGCCCGCGATGCGGTTCACGTCAAGGGTGACGTTCGTCTGCGGACCGGAGCTCCCCTCCCAGGCGCGGATCTCAAAGCGGTAGTAGTACTCGCTGCCCTCGGCCACCGGGTCGGTGGAGTTGCCGCCCGTCAGGCTGTCGAACTCACCGAGGGAGCTGATGGCGAGGGCGTAGGGGGTGGGCCTACCCTCCACCTCAATGGTGGCGCAGGACTCCAAGTAGTTGCCTACGGTGTCGGGGTTGCCTGTCTCCAAGGTGTAGGGCGGTTCGGGCCTGGGGTCGGTGCCAGTGGCGGGCTCAAGCTGGGTGGGCGGCACGTTCCAGAGCGGGTAGCCGTCAAGGTCGTACTGGTTCAGGTTCCAAGCGTAGAGCCGGGCGCAGTTCCGCCAGGTGCCCTCCTCGCTCGCCCGGAGGTCCACGATGATGCTCGTGGAATCCCCGAGGGCCAGGTCGCCGAGCTCCCACTCCAGGGTCTTGCCGTCCGCGTCCAGAGTGCCCGCCGGGCTCGCGTTCACGAAGTCCAGGCCCTCGCCGAAGAGGTCGCGCACCTTGAGGTTATAGCCCGTGAGGGCGGCGGCGTAGTCCGCGGGGTAGGCGGCCTTCAGAGCCCGGTAGTCGGGGTCGTTGATAGCCCGGTCCAGGTTGGTGGCGGTCAGGGTGAAGCGGACCCGGTCGCCCTGGAAGACGGTGGCGGTACTCGGCGTCTTGGTCAGGGTGAAGAAGGGCCGCACCACGTAGATCCGCTTGGCCGTGCTCGCCTCGGGCGTGTTGTCGCCCCGGGCCACGGCGCGGTTGTCAAAGGAGTAGGGGTCGGGGTAGGCGCTGGTGGTGCCGTAGGCAGGCGGCCGGGTGGAGTAGAAGTAGCCGGGCTCGTTCAAGGCCTGGTCGCCGTCAGTCGCCATGTCCCCGTCCTTGTCGTTCCACACGTAGCCCGGCTTGTGGCGGGCGTAGACGGTGACGGTCACGCTCACGGAGCCGCCGGGAGCGATGGAGGTGAGGGCGGGGGTGGTGGAGTAGTTCCAGGTGACCGTGTGGAGGATGGGGTCGTAGGTGCCGCCGTCCGAGGCGGAGACGAAGCCGAGCTCGGCGGGGAGGAGGTCGGTGACGACCACGTTGGTGGCCGTCTCGGTGGCGCTCAGGTTGCGGACGGTGATGGTGTAAGTGTACTTGGCCCCGTCAGGGACCCCAGCCTCGCTCTGCACCAGGGTCACGTCGTTGGGGGAGTGGTCGGTGCCGCTCCAGCCGATGACCGTGGGGCCGCTCTTCTCAATGGCGAGGGCGGCGCCGGTCCAGGTCTTGGTGAAGGTGAAGTCCTTGAGGGCGAAGGTGTACCCGCTGTGGCCGTAGGTGACCGTCACGTACAGGGTAGCCTTCACCCGGACGCTGATGGGCAGGTCGCTGGCGCTGACGCTGGACTTGGGCTGGAGGTAGACACCGGAGCCGTCGGTGTCGTTGATGGCGGCGGCGCAGGTGGCCGGGCTGATGTCGCAGAGGTCCACCTTGGAGACGTCCCCGCCCACCAGCTCGTAGCGCACGTAGCCCCAGCTGGAGATGGGGGAGAGGTCCGAGGTGGGTTGCTTCGTCCGGACCTCGGCGCGGAAAAGGTGGCGGTTCACCGTGTTGTCGTCAAAGTTGAAGGCGTTGACGATGGTGCCGAAGTCAAAGCCAGTGCGCTGGCCGCTGTAGCGGATGACGTCGTCCGAGGTCTCAAGGGTGTCGTCGTCCCCGCCGTCCCGGAGGTAGAGGTGGGTGATGTTGTAGAAGAAGACCTTGAACTCGGTGAGCTGGGCGCTCCAGCCGGAGGCCTGCTCGCTGGCGGAGACCACGAACTTGATGGGGAAAACCGAAGTCAACCCATCAAAGACCCCATCTAAACCCACGCCGAAGAGGGTGAACTTAGCCCTACCCTCGGCGTCGGTCATCACGAAGTCCAGCTCGTTGGTGGGTGCGGTGACACAGCCCGGGTTCAGGTGAACCTGCTCTGCAACATTCCCTATACCCAAGGCGCTCACCCGCACGCGGGCGTTCTGGACGGGCTGGCCGTCCCTGGTCACCCTCACCGTGACGCAGACGGGCTCCTCCGTCTGGGAGGCGTAGAGGTTCACGTCCTTAGCGGGGTTAACCTCCTTCCGCACCGGCAAGTCCACACCCCACTGGTCCTTGACGGAGACGATCTCAATCTGGCCCACGGGGCCGGAGGCGGTGTTCTTCTGGAGGCCGATGTTGAGCACGGTGGTCTTGCCCGCCTCCACCTGGGCGGCCCGGCTCCCGGAGAGGTAGCCCGCGGCGCTCGCGGTCACGGCGTAGGTGCCGGGGGAAGCGGTGGCGGTGAAGAGGCCGCCGCTACCGCTAAAGGTGAGGCTCGGGCTGGAGCTGACGCTGGCGCCAGAGAGGGTCTGGCCGGTGTCCGCCCCGTAGACGTGGACCACCAGGGTGCCCGTGGTGGGGGCGGGGGTGGGCTCGGGCTGGAGCTTAAAGGTGAGGGCCACCACCTTGCCCAGCTCCACGCTCGCCAGCTTGGCGTCACCCAGGTAGCCGCTCTTGTTCACGCTGATGGCGTAGGCGCCTGCGGTGGTGTAGGTGAGGTCCGCCCGGCCCTGGGCGTCCGTGGTGGCGCTGTTCGTCCCGTCCGACACCGTGGCCCCGGAGATGGGCGCCCCGTTCTCGTTCACCACCAGGACCGCCACCTTGCCCTCCGTGGGGCTGGCGGCGGGCACGGGGAGGAGGTTGAGGACCACGGTGGTGGTCTTACCCGCCTCCACCTGGTGGGTGGCCTGGGCGGTGAAGTAGCCCGTCTTGCTGGCCTGGACGGTGTAGCTCCCAGGCTCCAGGTCGGTCAGGGTCTTGCCGCCGGTGAAGCTATTGCTGTAGCTGTTCGGACCCGTCACCTGGACCTGGGCGTCCGCCGGGGTCACGTTCACCGTGAGGGACCCCTTGGTGGGCGCCTGGGCGCTACCCCCGCCACTCCCTTGCTGGCCACAGCCCGCGAAGAGGAGGGCGAAAGCGCCCAACAGGGCCACGCCGAATGCCTTTAGCCTTACTCCTTTCATACCCTGCACCTCCTTAGTGCTTTTCCCCAGGGGTTTTCCGCGTTGCCCCCTTCGGGTCCGGCGCCGCGCGGGCCGGGCCCGCCTTGCCTGAAGCCCTTCTCGCGCGGCATCCGAGGCTAATCTTACGCACACCCCCCCCTCATGTCAAGCCTGCCCTGGCCTTTCTTAAGGCCCTCCTTAGCCGGGTTTTTCCAAGGGGTTTCCACTCACTCCACCTCCTTATCCCTAAAAGGGTACCACGGCCCCTTCAGGATAAGGTCAGGATAGGGGAGGGGCCTGAACGCCCCCTGAACGGGGAACGTATAGTAGAGGGCATGACGGTCTACCTGCCGGACGGCAAGGCCCTGGACCTGCCCCAAGGGGCCACCGCCTGGGACGTGGCCAAGGCCCTGGGCGGGGCTTGGGAGAAGCGGGCGGTGGGCGCTTTAGTGGACGGGGAGCTTTACGACCTCCTGAAGCCCCTCCCCGAAGGGGCGAAGGTGCGCCTCCTCACGGAGAAGGACCCCGAGTTCCAGACCCTCTTCCGCCACACCCTGGCCCACGTCCTGGCCCAGGCGGTGAAGGAGTTTTTCCGGGAGAAGGGCTACGACCCGGAAAGCGTCAAGCTCGGGGTGGGGCCCGTGGTGGAGAAGGGCTTCTACTACGACATAGAAGCCCCCGAGCCCCTCTCCGACGAGGACCTGCCCGCCATAGAGGCGAAGATGCGGGAGATCCTCAAGCGGGACCTCCCCCTAAAGCGCTTCGTCCTCTCCCGGGAGGAGGCCCTCGCCCGCTACCGGGGAAAGGACCCCTATAAGACGGAGCTCATCCTGGAGATCCCCGAGGGGGAGGAGATCAGCTTCTACCAGCAGGGGGACGAGGCCTATGGCTTCACCGACCTCTGCCGCGGCCCCCACGTCCCCTCCACGGGCCGCATCCCCCCCCACTTCAAGCTCACCCACGTGGCCGGGGCCTACTGGCGGGGCGACGAGCGGAGGCCCATGCTCCAGCGGGTCTACGGGGTGGCCTTCCGCACCGCCGAGGAGCTTAAAGCGTACCTCTGGCAGCTGGAGGAGGCCAAAAAGCGGGACCACAGGCGCCTGGGCCGGGAGCTGGAGCTCTTCCTCATTGACCCCATGGTGGGGAAGGGCCTGGTGCTCTGGCTTCCCAAGGGGAACGTCCTCCGGGAGGAGCTCATGGCCTTCATGCGGGAGGAGCAGGTGAGAAGGGGCTACCAGCTCGTCACCACCCCCCATATCGGAAGCCTGGAGCTCTACCGGACCAGCGGCCACTACCCCTACTACGCCGAAAGCCAGTTCCCCCCCATCAGCTTCAAGGAAAGGGGCGAGGAGGAGGAGTACCTCCTCAAGCCCATGAACTGCCCCCACCACATAAGGATCTACGCCTATAGGAAGCGCTCCTATCGGGAGCTTCCCCTAAGGCTCGCCGAGTTCGGCACCGTCTACCGCTACGAGAAGGCGGGGGAGCTTCTTGGCCTCACAAGGGTTAGGGGCTTCACCCAGGACGACGCCCACATCTTCTGCACCCCCGAGGAGGTGAAGGGGGAGTTCCTCGGGGTCTTGGACCTGGTGCTTAAGGTCTTCGCCACCTTGGGGCTTAAGGACTACCGGGCCCGGATCGGGGTGCGGGACCCGAGAAGCGACAAGTACGTGGGGGACGAGGCCAAGTGGGCCCTGGCGGAAAGGCAGATTGAGGAGGCGGCGGCCGAGGCCGGGCTCCGGTACACGGTGGAGGAGGGGGACGCCGCCTTCTACGGGCCCAAGCTGGACTTCGTGGTGAAGGACGCCCTGGGCCGGGAGTGGCAGCTCGGCACCATCCAGGTGGACTACAACCTGCCCGAGCGCTTCGGCCTGAGCTACGTGGGCAAAGACGGGGAGGAGCACCGCCCCGTGATGCTCCACCGGGCCCCCTTCGGCTCCCTGGAGCGCTTCATCGGCATCCTCATTGAGCACTTCGCCGGGGACTTCCCCCTGTGGCTCGCCCCGGAGCAGGTCCTGGTGGTGCCGGTTTCCGAGAAGCAGGAGGACTACGCCCGGGAGGTGGCGGGTAGGCTCAAGGAGGCGGGCCTACGGGCCGAGGCCGACACCCGGCCCGAGAGGATGCAGGCCCGGATCCGGGACGCCGAGGTGCAGAAGGTGCCCTATGTCCTGGTGGTGGGGGACAGGGAAAAGGCCGAGGGCACGGTGAGCGTCCGCAGACGGCACCGGGGGAACCTGGGAAGCATGCCCCTGGCGGCTTTCCTCGAGGCCGCCCTTAAGGAATACAAGGAACGCCTTTTGGAGCCAACCCTCTGATGCGGGCCAGGTCCACCATCTTCACCCTCTTTGTGGAATACATCTACCCGGAACGGCGCGCCCGGGTGCGGGACCTCATCACCATGATGGAGGTCCTGGGCTTCTCCGAGGCGGCGGTGAGGGCGGCCCTCTCCCGGAGCGCCAAAAGGGGCTGGGTGGTGCCGGAGCGGCGGGGGCGCATCGCCTACTACGCCCTTTCCGACCGGGTCTACTGGCAGGTACGCCAGGTTCGGCGGCGCCTCTACGAGGCCAGGACCTCCTGGGACGGGCGTTTCCTCCTGGTCCTGCCGGAAGGCCCAAAGGAGCGGGGGGAAAGGGAACGCTTTCGGCGGGAGATGGCCCTTTTGGGCTACGGCAGCCTGCAAAGCGGGGTCTACCTGGGGGCTGGGGTGGACCCCGCCGCCACCCGGGAGCTCCTGGGCTTCTACGGCCTTTCCGCCACCCTCTTCCTGGGGGAACCTTTAGGGGAAGCGGAGGCGGTGCTCAAGGCCTTCCCCCTGGAGCGGGCCATGGCCCACTACCGGGCCCTCTTCCCCGTGGCGGTCCCGGAGGACCCCGTGAAGGCCTTCCAAACCCTCACCCGCCTGGTGCACGAGATGCGCAAGGTGCTCTTCCTGGACCCCCTCCTGCCCCCGGGGCTGGCCCCGCCTGGCCTTCTGGGCCTCGAGGCCCGCCGCCTCTTCCTGGAGGCCAGGAAGGCCCTCTACGGGAAGGCCGAGCCCTTCCTAAAGGGGCTTCACCTCTCCCTTTCAGCCCTCTCACCCAAGGGCCGGTAAGCTCTTAGGCATGAGGCGACCCCTTCTGGCCGCCCTGGCCTTTTTTGCCCTGGCCCAGGCCCAGGTGGTCCTCCCCTTCTGGCACACGGCGGGGCCGCCGGGAAACGCCGTCTTGGAGGAGGCCATCCAGAGCTTCAACCAGAGCCAACGGGCCTACCGCCTGGAGGCCCGCTACGTGGGGGACTACCGGGAGGCGGGGGTAAAGCTCTTGGCCGCCTTGCGCTCAGGGGGTGCCCCGGTCCTTTTCCACGGGGAGCTTTCCTTCCTCCCCCGCCTGGCCCAGGAAGGGGTGGCCTTGGCCCTGAACCCCTACCTCCAGAACCTGCCCAAGGACCTGTATCCGGAGATGATGCGAACCACCCAGGTCCGGGGGCAGACCTATGGCCTTCCCTTGGGGCTATCCGTGCCCGTCCTCTACTACAACAAGGATGCCTTCCGCGCCCGGGGCCTTAAGCCCCCCAGGACCTGGGCCGAGGTGGAGGAGGCGGCGGGAAGGCTCACCAGCCGCACCGCCAAGGGCCTCGTGGTCTCCACCGACATCTGGAGCTTCAACGCCATCGTCATGAGTTTGGGGGGAAGCCTGGTGAAGGACGGGCTTCCCGCCTTCACCTCCAAGGAGGTGGTGGAGGCCCTGGAGATGCTCTACCGCCTGGTGCAGAAGGGGCACGCCCAGGCCAGGAACCTGGCCGAGGCCCAGTTCGCCGTGGCCGACTTCCTGCGCACCAAGGCCTTCATGGGCCTGGGGCCCACCACCGCCCTGCCCGTGGTCCTCGCCCAGACCTCCCTGCCCTTCCGGGTGGGCATGGCCCCCCTGCCCCGGCGGGAGGGGGGGGTGGTGCCCCTTTCGGGGGCGGCCCTGGCGGTCCTAAAGGGGGCGAGCCCCGAGCAGGCCCGGGGGGCGGTGGCCTTCTGGCTCCACTTCCTGGAGCCCAAGCGCCAGGCGGCCTGGGTGCGGGCCACCTGGTACCTGCCCCTCAGGCGGGAGGCGGAGCGGGAGCTTGCCGACTTCCTCCGGGACCCCGAGCGGCAGGCGGTCTTCGCCCAGGCGGAGCTGGGCCGCCCCTGGAGCCAGGACCCGGAGATGGTGGTCTGGTACGGCTTTCTGGAAGAGGCCCTGGAGAAGAGCCTGAAGCAGGGGGTAAGGCCCCAGGCGGCCCTGGAGGAGGCCCAGCGGAAGGCCCTGGCGGTGGAAAGGCGCTAAGGCGCCCCGCCCCGGCGGGGGCCGGAATGGGGTGGCGTGACCGCCTTCTGACCGGGGGGATGGTAAAATCCCCCCATGAAACGCCTCCTCGCCCTGGCCCTCGGCCTCCTCCCCGCCCTGGCCCAGACGGAGGTCCCCTTCTGGCACTCCATGGACGGCCCGGCGGGAAGGCTCCTCGCCGCCTTCGCCCAGGAGTTCAACGGCAGGCAGGGCCAGTACCGGGTCACGCCGCAGTACGTGGGGGATTACCGGGACGCGGAGACCAAGCTGGTGGCCGCTTTGCGCACGGGGACGGGCCCCGTGCTCTTCCAGGCGGAGATCTCCTTCTTCCCCCGGCTGGTGGCCGAGGGGCGGGCCCTGGCCCTGGACCCCTACCTGAGCCTGGACAGGGCCTTCGTGGACGACCTGTTCGCGCCCGCCTGGAACTACGGCCTGGTGGAGGGCAGGCGCTTCGGCCTTCCCCTCAACACCTCCACCCCCGTGCTCTTCTACAACCTGGACGCCTTCCGGGCCAAGGGGCTCAAGGCCCCGCGCAACTGGAAGGAGTTTGAGGAGACGGCCAAGGCCCTCACCACCCGTCAGGCCAAGGGGTTCATCTTCGTCACCGACCCCCAGGCCTGGCTCTTCGAGGCCATGGTGACCAGCCGGGGCGGGAGCCTGGTGCGGGAGGGAAGGCCCAACTTTGCCTCCAAGGAGGCCCTCGAGGCCCTGGAGATGCTCCACCGCCTGAAGGAGGCAGGGGCCCTCTCCGTGCGGAGCATGGCCGAGTCCACCTTCGCCCAGCTGGACTTCGTGCGCACCAAGGGCATGATGGTCATGGCCTCCATCGCCAACTGGCCCGCCGCCGAGAACTTCTCCTTCGCCTTCGCCCTGGGGGTGGCCCCCGTGCCCCGGGAACCCGGGGGGCGGGTGCCCATGGGGGGGGCGCAGCTCGTGGTGCTGAAGGGGGCCTCCGAGGCCCAGGTGCGGGGGGCCTTGGAGTTCTGGCGCTACCTGATGGAGCCGGGGAACGTGGCCCGCTGGGTGGAGGCCAGCTACTACGTGCCCGTGCGCAAGTCGGCCCTGCCCCTCCTCGAGGGCTTCTACCGGGAAAACCCCTTCCGCAAGGTGGCCTTTGAGCAGATCGCCCAGGCCCAGGAAAGGCCCCGCCTGCCCCTTTTCTCCACCTGGGCGGGCCTCTTGGCCGAGGCCCTGGAGAAGAGCCTGAAGGGGGGCATGCCGCCGCAGCGGGCCCTGGAGGAGGCCCAGCGGAAGGCCGAGGCCGTCCGCTAAAGCCTTGGTATGTCGGGGATGCGCCTAAGCTTCAGCCCCTTCAACGCCCTGCTCGGCTACGAGGAGGCCTTCCGCCTGGCCGCGGAGCTGGGGGCGGACCTGGAGGTGGCCTACGACCTGCACGAGGCCCTGCCCCTCCCCGACCCCAAGCGCCTCCGGGCCACGGGGGAGGCCCTGGGGGTGGGCTTCACCCTGCACCTGCCCTTCGTGGAGCTGAACCCGGCGAGCCTCATCCCCAGCGTGCGCAAGCTGGCCGAGGACCGGCTCCGGCAGGCCCTCGCCTTCGGGGAGGCCCTGGGGGCCAGGGTGGGGGTCCTCCACACGGGGCAGGTACCGGTACGCCACCCCATGGCCCTGGACCTGGCCCGGGAGGCCCTGGAGAGGACCCTCACCGCCCTCCTGCCCCTCCCCTTCCCCGTGGCCCTGGAGAACCTGGCCCTGGCGGAGGAGGACCTCCTGCGGGGCCCCGAGGAGCTAAAGGCCCTCTTGGAGCGCTTTCCCCAGTACGGCTTCTGCCTGGACGTGGGCCACGCCCTGGTGGAGCTCGGGCCCCGGGGGCCCCTCCTCTACTGGGAGGCCTTGGGCGAGAGGCTCTTGCACCTCCACCTCCACGACAACCACGGGAAACGGGACGACCACCTGCCGGTGGGAAGCGGGTCCGTGCCCTGGGAAAGGCTTGCGCCTCGGCTCCAGGGCTTCTCGGGGACGGCGGCCCTGGAGGTGGGGGGTGGGGAAGAGGGGGTGCGGCAAAGCCTTTCCCGCCTCAGGAACCTCCTGGCCTCCTAGGCCCTGGGGACATCTGTCCTTGTGGGGGTACCTTTATAGTGGTGGAGTGGGGGTTTGTACCCCTATTCACAAAAGGGAGGCGCGATGGTCGTAGACCGAATCGAGGTGTACCTGGACGGAATGGCGGAGCCCGTGGCGGTTCTCAAGGAACCCCCCTACCGGCTGAACCTGGACACCCGGAAGCTCCCCGATGGGGAGCACACCCTACGCCTGGTGACCCACTTCCGCGGGGGAGGGCAGGAGATCCGGGAGATCCCCTTCACGGTGAACAACTACCCCGACGTCCTGGTCCTGGGGGTGGACGAGGGGGGGGAGGTATCGGGCACGGTGGAGCTCCGCCTGAGCGTGGGCGAGCCCGAGCTGCCGGTGGAGCCCGTGCGCTTCAACCCCCTCTGGTACGCGGTGGCCTCGGTGGTGGTCCTGGGGGGCATCTGGGCCTATTTCGCCCTCAGCCCGGCCGCGGAACGGATCGTGGCCGAGGTGGCCCCGCCCGCCCAGGAGGCCCAGGCCCCGGGCGGGGGTGCGGCCCCCGCGGGCGTGGACCAGGCCCTTTTGGAGAAGGGCAAGGCCGTTTACGAGGCCCACTGCGCCGCCTGCCACCAGGCGAACGGCCAGGGCATGCCCCCGGCCTTCCCCGCCCTGGCGGGCAACGCCAACCTCAAGGACGCCCAGACGGTGCTAGAGGTCATCAAGAACGGGCGGGGCGCCATGCCCGCCGTGGGGGCTAGCTTCAGCGAGGAGGACCTCAAGGCCGTGGCCACCTACATCCGCAACAGCTTCGGCAACAGCTTCGGACCGGTGGAGTAGGGGGTTTTGGCATGTACCGGAACGACCCCATCCTCCCCACCTTCGCCCTCATCCTGGCCGCGGGGCTCTTTTACGCATCCTACCTGGACGGGCTCTACATCGCCCGCCTCCTGGGGCACGCCCCCCTGGAGCTCTCCGTGGGCCAGATCGGCCTCATGGCCTTCGGGGCCGTGCTCCTCCTCTACGGGCTCATCGGCCTCGTCTCCTACTGGCTGGAAGGCGTAGAGCTCCGCCCGGGGCGGCACTTCCCCAGCCCTTCCACCGCCCCGGTGGTGGTGGGCGCCATTTTGGTCCTCCTCCTCACCGCCCTCTCCGGCTTCTTCGTGCGCCTCATCCTCTACTCCGCCCAGACCGGCCACAACCCCACCTGGCTTCAGGGCCTCATCTTCGGGGCCATCAGCCTGGTGGTGGCCACCCTCTTGGGCATCTACAAGAAGTTCTTCGGCCGGGACGAGGCCATCACCGAGGAGGAGAAGAGCCAGTTCCCCTGGTAAGAGGTGACCCATGGACGAACGCGAGATCCGCTTGCGCACATCCCGTAGGCGGCTTTTCCTGAAGACCGCCATCGGCACCGGCATCGGCCTCTCCTTGGTCTCCGCCTTCTACGTGGGGGCAAGCCTTCGCCCCAAGGCCGAGGTCACCCCGGAGAAGGAGCCTTTAAAGCCCGGGGACATCCTGGTCTACGCCCAGGGCGGAGGTGAACCCAAGCCCATCCGCCTCGAGGAGCTAAAGCCCGGGGACCCCTTCGTCCTGGCCTACCCCATGGACCCCAAGACCAAGGTGGTGAAAAGCGGGGAGGCCAAGAACACGGTCTTGGTGGTGCGCTACCCCCCTGAGGAGCTCTCCCCGGAGGTGGCGCAGCACGCGGTGGAGGGCGCCGTGGCCTACTCCGCCGTCTGCACCCACCTGGGGTGCATCATCAGCCAGTGGGCGGCGGACAAGAAGGCGGCCCTTTGCCCCTGCCACGGGGGTTTCTACGATCTGGCCCACGGGGCCAAGGTCATCGCCGGCCCCCCGCCCAGGCCCGTGCCCCAGCTCCCCCTCAAGGTGGAGGAAGGGGTCTTGGTGGCCGCCGGGGAGTTCTTGGGCGAGGTGGGGGTGAAGGCGGAGGGCAGCTTCTGCCGCCACGTCTAGGAGGGAAGCATGTACAAGTGGCTTGACGAGCGCCTAGACCTCACCGGGCTTTACCAGAAGGTCTTGCGCAAGGCCTTTCCCGTGCACCACTCCTTCTTCCTGGGGGAGATCACCCTCTTCGCCTTTATCGTCCTGGTCCTCACTGGGGTCTTCCTCACCCTCAACTACGAGCCCTCCATCCGGGAGGTGAGGCTCCCGGACGGGCGCACGGTGCCCGCCGCCTACGCCAGCGTCCTCTACATAGATAGCCTCCCCTTCGGGGCCGTGATCCGGAGCCTCCACCACTGGTCGGCCCACGTGATGATCGCCGCCGCCTTTTTGCACATGCTCCGCATCCTGCTCTCGGGGGCCTACAAGAAGCCCCGGGAACTCAACTACCTGGTGGGCCTCGCCCTCTTGGGGCTGGCGGTGGTCACCGCTTTCACCGGCTACGCCCTCCCCTACGACAACTACGCGGTGACCGCCACCCGCATCGGCTACGGCATCGCCGCCTCCATCCCCTGGGTGGGGGGCACCCTGGCCCAGGTCATGTTCGGCGGGGAGTTCCCGGGCTCAGCCAAGGCCATCCCCAGGCTCTATAGCCTCCACGTCCTCTGGCTTCCCCTCCTGCTCATGGCCCTCATCGGGGCCCACATGGCCATCATGATGAAGCAGAAGCACACCCAGCCCCGCTACGCCGAGCGCATCGCCCCGGGGAAGATCCTGGGGGTGCCCATGTACCCCCAGCAGCTGGTCATGATGGCCATCCTCTTCGCCCTCTACGTGGGGGTCATGACCATGATCGCCGGGGCCTTCCTGGCCCACCCCGTGGAGGCCTTCGGCCCCCCCACGCCCGAGACCCCCGCGGTGAAGCCCGACTGGTACTTCCTCTGGATCTACGGCATCCTCCAGCTCATCCCCTCCACCTGGGAGTTCCACCTCTTCGGGGCGGTGATCGGCCCCGAGTTCATCGGAGGGGTGGTGATCCCGGGGCTTTTGGCCCTGGTGGGGCTTCTCCTCCCCTTCGTGGACACCCGCAAGGAAAAGATGCGCTACCTGGAGCTCCCCTCGGAGCACCCAGGGCGCACCAGCGCGGTCCTGGCCCTCCTGGTCTTCTTCCTCATGGCCACCCTGGCCGGGTACAAGATTGACTTCCAGCAGCAGGGGACGATCCTGGGCAACAACGCCGTCCTCTGGACCCTGGTCCTGGGGGCGCCCCTTCTCACCTACGGGGTGGCCTACGCCCTGCTCCGCATCTTCTACGGGAAGAAGGAGCGGGAAGAGGCCCTCTAATGCCACCCCATGCTGGCCTAAGCCAGCATGGGGGCCCCGACAAAAGGGTTTAGGAAAGGCCCCCGCCCAAGGGCGGGGGCCTTAAGCGTAGGGGCGCTTAGCTTTAGGAGGACTTTTCCTCCTCGAGCCCCAGGCTGGCCAGGAGGTCGCCGTAGAGGTCCCCCAGCTTCACGCTGGTGCTGGCGGTGGGGACGGCGGAGGCATCGTAGAGGTTGTACTCGGCCACGGCCCCGTACTCGTACTCCCGGCGCTCCTCGCGGCGGGAAGGGGCCTTGCGCTTGGCCCGGGCCTCCTTGCCCTTGGCCCGGCGGGGGCGCTCCTCCTCGGCCTTGGGAGGCGGAGGGGGCAGGAGGCGCTTGCGGGAGAGGGAGATGCGCTGCTCCACGGGGTCGATGTTGAGGACCACCACCTCCAGCTCCTCCCCCTTCTTGAAGAGGGCCGCGGGGTTCTCCACCCGCCCGTGGTCCAGCTCGGACACGTGGACCAGGCCCTCCATCCCCGGCTCCAGCTCCACGAAGACCCCGAAGTCGGTGATGCCGGTGATCCTGCCCTTGACCACGGTCCCGGGCGGGTACTTCTCCGTGAGGAGCTGCCAGGGGTCAGGCTGGGTCTGCTTGAGGCCCAGGGAGAGGCGGCGCTCGGCGGGGTCCAGCCTCAGGACCACGACCTCCACCTCGTCCCCTTCCTTCACCACCTCGGAGGGGTGCCGGGGCCTTTTGGTCCAGGAGAGCTCGGAGATGTGGATCAGGCCCTCGAGGCCCGGCTCCACCTCCACGAAGGCCCCGAACTGGGTGAGGCCCACCACCTTGCCCCGGATGCGGGTGCCCACGGGGTACTTCTCCGCCACCGTGGTCCAGGGATCGGGGATGAGGGCCTTGATGGAGAGGTTCACCCGCTCCTTGGCGGGGTCCACGGAGACCACCCGGGCCCGCACCTTCTGCCCCTTGTGGATGACCTCCTTGGGGTGGCCGAAGCGGCCCCAGGTGATCTCGGAGCGGTGGACCAGGCCGTCCACGGGCCCCAGGTTCACGAAGGCCCCGAAGTCGGTGACGTCCACCACGGTGCCCTCCACCACCTGGCCGGGCTGTAAGCTCTGGAAGAAGGCCTCCTTGGCCCTCTTCTGCTCCTCCTCCAAGACCGCCCGGCGGGAGAGGAGCACTCGCCCCTTCTTGCGGTGGAACTCGATGATCTTGGCCAGGATCTGCTGGCCCACGAAGGCGTCCAGGTTGGGGGTGCGCCTCAGGTCCAGCTGGGAGGCGGGGATGAAGGCGGTTACGCCGTCCAGGTCGGCGACCACACCCCCCTTGACCTTCTCCTTCACGGTGACGGTGACCGGCTCCCCCTTCTCGTAGAGCTCCTGGATGCGGTCCCAGTGCTCCGTGGCCTCCACCTTCCTGCGGGAGAGGAGGATCTGCCCGGTCTCGGGGTCCACCTTGAGCACCTGGACCCGCACCTCGTCCCCGGGCTTCAGGAGGTTCTTGAGCTCCTCTTCGGGAAGAGCCTTCTCCGTGAGCTGGTTGAAGGGGATGATGCCCTCCGTCTTCGCGCCGATGTCTACCGCCACACCTTCGGAACCCACCAAGACCACTTTGCCCGTCAGGATCTGGCCGGGACGCACCCGCTTTTCCAGGCGGGCCTCGGCCTCCTGCAGGGCCTCTTCCATGCTGAAGGTCTTTTCTGGGGTCTGGGTCGCCTTTTCTTCCATGCCGCCTCTTTCCTCCTTACACGCCTTCCCTTAAGAAGGCGGGCGCGCTTTGCGCTCGTCCACACGAAAAGGAGGGGGAGAACGCTCACTCCCCGCTTCCGTGTGAACCGGCCCCGAAGGGCATACCCTTCCTTTATACCACGGGGTGGCCTCCTTGCCAAGGGGCACCGGGCCCTTACGGGACGGGGCATAATGGGGCCATGGACACCCTGGAATGGATGAAGGCGAAGCTCCCCGATTTCCTCAAGGACCTCGAGGCCTTCGTGCGCCGGGAGTCCCCCTCGGGGGACCGGGAGGGCCTGGAGGCGGCCGCCCGCTTCCTGGAAGAGGCCTTTGGACCCCTAAAGGGCAGGCTTTCCCGCAAGGACACCCCCACGGGCCCCGTCCTCCTCCTGAAGCGGGAAGGCCGGGGGGAGCCGGTCCTCGTCCTTTGCCACTACGACACCGTCCACCCCAAGGGGAGCTTCCCCGAGCCCTTCCGCCTGGAACGGGAGAAGGCCATCGGCCCCGGCGTCTACGACATGAAGGGGGGGATCATCGCCCTCCTCTACGCCCTGCGCCACGCGGAGGCCACGGGGCGGGAGCTCCCCGCCCTCGAGGTCCTCTTCACCCCCGACGAGGAGGTGGGCTCCAGGGAAAGCCGCCCCCTCATAGAGGCCGCCGCCAGGAAGGCACGGGCGGCCTTGGTCCTGGAACCCCCCACCGCCGAGGGCCACCTGAAGGTGGCCAGAAAGGGGGTGGGGCTTTACCGCCTCCGGGCCCTGGGCAAGGCCGCCCACCAGGGGGTGGAGCCGGAGAAGGGGGTGAACGCCATCCTGGAGCTCGCCCACCAGGTGCTCAGGGTGGCGGCCCTGGAGGACCGGGCCAAGGGCACCACCCTGGGCCCCAACGTGGTGCGGGGGGGGACGGTGAGCAACGTGGTGGCGGAGGAGGCCTGGGTGGAGCTGGACCTCAGGGTCTGGACCCTGGAGGAGGCCAAACGGGTGGAGGAGGCCCTAAAGGGGCTTGCCCCCGTGCTCCCCGGGGCCCGGCTGGAACTCTCCGGGGGGCTGAACCGCCCCCCCATGGAGCCCTCCCCGGAAAGCCTGGCCCTCTTCGCCAAGGCCCGGGCCATCGGGGAGGCCCTGGGGCTCAGGCTGGAACCCGGCCGGGTGGGCGGGGGCTCGGACGGGAACTTCACCGCCGCCTTGGGGGTGCCCACCCTGGACGGCCTGGGGCTTTTCGGGGGCGACGCCCACCAGAAGACGGAGTACGTGGTGGTGCCGGAGATCCCCCGCCGGGCGGCGCTCCTGGCGGAACTCCTTTACGCCCTATGACCCTCTCCCCCTCCGCCCGAAGGGTCCAAAGTGCCCTTATGGCCCGGGGCTTTGGCCACCTGAGGGTGGTGGAGCTTCCCGCCTCCACCCGCACCGCCAAGGAAGCGGCCCAGGCCGTGGGGGCCGAGGTGGGGCAGATCGTGAAGAGCCTGGTCTTCGCAGGGGAGAGGAGGGCCTACCTCTTTTTGCTGAGCGGCAAGAACCGGCTGGACCTGAAGAAGGCGGAGGCCGCGGCGGGTGAGCCCTTGCGCCGGGCCACCCCGGAGGAGGTGCGGGAGCTCACCGGCTTCGCCATCGGGGGCGTCCCCCCGGTGGGGCACAGCACGCCCTTGCCCGCCTACCTGGACGAGGACCTCCTGGGCTACCCCGAGGTCTGGGCGGCCGGGGGAACCCCTAAGGCCCTTTTCCGGGCAACCCCCAAGGAGCTCCTCGCCCTCACCGGGGCCCAGGTGGCCGACCTCAAGGAGGCTTAGGATGTTCTTCCGCAAAGACCCCCACGTGAAGCCGGAGGGCCCCCTGGCCTTCCGGGTGCGGGTGCGCACGAAAAGCGGGGAGGTGGTGGAGCTCAGGCTCTCCAAGAGCCTGGAGATCTCCCCCACGGAAGAGGGCTTTTACGTGCGCAAGGAGGTCGTGGCCCCAAAGAGCCTGGACCGGGCGGTGTTGGAGATCTGGTTTGACCGCCGCTACCGCCCCGTGCGCAAATCCGTTGAGGGGGGTGAGCTTATACCCATTCGGGAATGGGCGGGTTAAAATAGGGCCAAATGGAAAAGGTCCTTCTTGTCCTCGGCCTCCTGGTCATGGCCTACAACGTCCTCTACGGCCTTCGGCTCAAGCGGGCCGCCCCCGGCGGGGTCATCGGGGAAAGGAGCGGGCAGATGCTATTCCTCATCGCCTTCTTCGCCCTCGCCTACCTGGGGGTCCTGCTCCTCACCTGGAACGAGCCCAGTAGCCTTCTCCTGCTCCTCCTCTCCCTGATCCTCCTCCTGGGAGCGGTCTTCGTCTACCTGGTGCTCCGCCTGGTGGAGGCCATCGTGGCCTCCTTGTAGCCATGGTCTTCCGCCGCAACCCTACCCCTCCCGAAACCGAGTGGAAGCCCACCCCGGAGGAGTGGCGGGTGTACACCCTCTGCGACGGACGGCGTACGGAGGAGGAGGTGGTCCGGGAAAGCGGCCTGGGAGAGGAGGCCTACGCCATCCTGGCCGCCCTCCTCAAGCGGGGCCTCATCCTGCCCGTGGAGGGGCCCAAGGAGCTTTGCCAGAGGCTGGTGGAGCTCCTCAAAAGTAGGCTCGGCCCCAGGGCCGAGCCCTTCGTGAAGCGGCTGGAGGGGTGCCCAAGCCGGGAAAGCCTCGAGGAGGAGGCCCTGAGGGTGGCCCTCAAGGTGAAGCTCACCCTGGACAAGAAGACCGGGGAGGAGCTGGAAAAGGCGGTGAGGGCCCTCTTCCGCTGAGGCCACCCTATACCGACTTGCGGTGGCCTTAGCGGGGGGGCACCCAAGGCTCGCCCCGGAAGAAGCCGTAGACCAGCCGGGCCACCACCGGCCCTAAGAGGACCAACCCCAGGAGGTTGGGAATGGCCATGAGGCCGTTTAGGGTGTCGGAGATGGCCAAGAAGGCCTCGAGGCCCCCCAGGGGCCCCACGAAGGCGAGCACCGCGAAGGCGAGGCGGTAGGGCCAGCGGATGCCCTCCCCGAAGAGGAAGGCCGCCGCCTCCTCCCCGTAGAACCCCCAGGAGACCATGGTCCCCAGGGCGAAGACCGCCACGGTGAGGGCCAGGATGACCCCGCCCAAGGGGTGGGCCTGGAAGAGGGCCTGGGCGGCCTCGGCGGCGCCTCCCCCGGCCCGCCAAAGCCCCGAGGCGAGAAAGGTGAGGGCGGTGAGGGAGGTCACCAGGAAGCTTACGAACATCTCCGTGACCCCCCAGAAGCCCTGGCGCACCGGGTGGTCCACCTGGGCCTGGGCGTGGGCGATGGGCGCGGAGCCCAGGCCTGCCTCGTTGGCGAAGATGCCCCGGCCGAGCCCGGCGTTGATGGCGGCGTAGAGGCTGTAGCCTGCCGCCCCTCCCAGGGCGGCCTCGGGGCTGAAGGCGGCCTGGAAGACCAGGGCCAGGGCCCTAGGGATCTCTCCCCCGTAGCGGACCAGCAAGGGCACAAACGCCAGCAAGAAGAGGACGAGCTTCACGGGCACCACCACCTGGGCGAAGCGGGCCACCCACACGATCCCCCCGCCCAGCACCACCCCCACCAGGAGGGCGAGGAAGAGGCCCACCAGGGCCGGGGGGGCCCCCAGGGGGGCCAAGGCCCCGCCCACCGCCCCCGCCTGGGAGAGGTTGCCGATGCCGAAGGCGGCCACCGCGGCGAAGAAGGCGAAGAGGTAGGCCAGGAAGCGGAGCCTGGGGAGGCCCCGGGAGAGGTAGTACATGGGCCCGCCGGAAACGGAGCCGTCGGCGAAGCGGCGGCGGTAGTGCACCGCCAGGGTGGCCTCGGCGAACTTGGTCCCGGTGCCGAAGAAGTAGCCCACCCACATCCAGAACACCGCCCCCGGCCCCCCCAGGAGGACCGCCGCCAGCATGCCCAGGAGGTGGCCGGTGCCCACGGTGGCGGAGAGGGCCACCATGGTGGCCTGGAAGGGGGTGATCTGGCCGCCGAAGCCGTAGGCCCGCTCCCGGATGGCCCCCAGGGTCTCGCTGAAGGAAACCCGCATCATCCTGAGGGGGGCGCTGAACCAGCGGATGCGAAACACCACCAGGTACACCCCCACCAGGAGGAAGGCCAGCTTCATGGGAAAGCCATACACGATCCGGTTGAGATACTCGTTCCAGGTCAGGATATCCATGGCTAAACCTCCGGCACCACCTCCACCTTATCCCCCCGCCGCAGGCGCAGGCGCCTGAGGTCCTCCTCCAAAAGACCGAGCCGCCCCTGGATGTTGGGCCTAGGACGCACCTCCAGGAGGGCCCCAGAGGGCCTTAGGCGCAGGCGGAACCCGTGGCGGATGGCCCGGGCCCACTCCGCATAGAGGGCCTCGTCCACGTAGGCCACCCCGGAGCCCGGCCCGTAGATGGGGAGGACCAGGAGGGTGACCGGGGCCACCTCCACCGCGGGCACGGCCTCGAGGGCCCCCATCTGCAGGAGGGTGTGCAGGATGCGGGCGAGGCGCAAGACCCCCGGGGCCAGGAGGACCTCGGCGATGCGCTTCCCCTCCACCTGGGCCAGGGTCCTTAGGGCCTCGGGGGAAAGCTCCATCTCCCTGGCCCCGGAGGGGAGGCGCAGGACGTAGCCCCAGTCCGCAGGCAAAGAGAGGGCCTGCCAGGCGGCCTGGGCCTCCGCCAGACGGGCGGGAACCGAAAGCCCCCCCAGGAGGGTGGTGTGGGGGGGGAGGGTCTCGGGCTCAAAGGCGAAGGGGGCCCGCTTGAGCCCCGCCAAGAGGTCCAAGGCCTCTTCCCCCTCCAAGGCCCTAGCCCCCGCCCGCACCCGGGCGTGGACCACCTGCCCCCCCTGCAGGAAGACCTCCCCCTCCAGGTGAGGGGAACGGAGGATCAGCCGACCGGTGCGCCCGGCGCTCATCAGGGCGCCCACCAGGGCCGGGAAAGGGAACTCCGCGAGGTTGCCCTCCAGCATTCCCCCCCGTTTTACCACGCCCGTTTCCCGGCGTCCAGGCGGGGTATTCTGAGGCATGAACCTTCTGCTCCTGCACGGCTTCACCTCCCACCCGGTCCTCACCCTGGGCCCCCTGCCTGGGGTGCTCCGGGAAGCGGGGTTTGGGGTCAGCCAACCCGCCCTCCCTGGGCACGGCACCCGGCCGGAAGACCTTCTAAAGGTGGGCTGGCGGGACTGGCTGGGAACGGCCCAAGCCGCTTACCGGGAACTTCCCGAGCCCAAGGGGGTGGTGGGGCTCTCCATGGGGGCCCTCCTGGCCGCCCATCTGGCGGCGGAAAGCCCCACGCGGGCCCTGGTGGCCCTGGCCCCGGCCCTGGCCCTCAAGAACCCCCTCACGCCCTTGGCACCCCTTCTGGCCTGGCTCATTCCCCGGTTTCCCGGCCCCGACTCTATCCGCGCCCCCGAGCGGAAACGGGAAAACCCCAACTACCCCTACTTCCCCACCAAAGCCGTCCTGGAGCTTCTCGCCCTCATGCGGCGCACACCCGGGGTCCTCCCCCGGGTGCAGGCCCCCGCCTTGGTGGTGGAGGCGGGGCAGGACCGGGTGGTGGCCCAAGCGGGCGTACGGCGCTACTTGTCCCTTTTGGGAAGCGGGCGCAAGGACTACCTGGTCTTTCCCGAAAGCGGCCACGACCTCCTGCTGGACCGGGATCGGGAAGACGTGGCCCGAGCAGTGCGGGACTGGCTTCTTGCTAACAGTAATCACTTGCAATAAACTAGAGGCCATGGACGTCCTGCCCATCTCCCCCTGGACCGTCTTCCTCTACGCCCTCCTCACCGCCATCGCCACGGGCCTTGGCGCCTTGCCCTTTCTCCTCACCCGAGACATCCGGAAGCAACACCTGGGCCTGGCCAACGCCGCCGCGGCCGGGCTGATGCTGGCCGCCAGCTTCGGCCTCGTCTACGAGGGGGTGGCGTACCACCTGGGGCGCACCCTCCTCGGGGTCGTCCTGGGCCTCTTTTTCATCCAGCTCACCCACCGCTACCTGAGGGGGCGGGAGGTGAGCTTCGGCTCCCTGAACGGGCTGGACGCCCGCAAGGCCCTGATGATCGTGGGCATCATGACCGTCCACTCCATGGCAGAGGGGGTGGGGGTAGGGGTGGCCTTCGGGGGCGGGGAGGCCTTGGGGGTCTTCATCACCCTGGCCATCGCCGTGCACAACATCCCCGAGGGGCTCGCCATCAGCCTGGTGCTGGTCCCGAGGGGGGTGAGCGTCCTGGGGGCCGCCCTCTGGAGCGTCTTCTCCAGCCTACCCCAGCCCCTTCTGGCCGTGCCCGCCTTCCTCTTCGTGGAGGCCTTCAGGCCCGCCCTGCCCGTGGGCCTGGGCTTCGCCGCCGGGGCCATGGTCTGGATGGCGGTGGCGGAGATCCTCCCCGAGGCCCTCAGGGAGGCGGAGGCGGACAAGGTGGCCACGGTGCTCACCCTGGCCGTGGCCCTCATGGTGGCCTTCCAGATCCTCCTGGGCGGGTAGCCACACCCAGGGGAGGGCCTCCTCCAGGTAAAGCGCCGCCAAGGTGGGCCGCACCCGGTAGGCGCGAAGCCGCACCCCCGCCTCCAGGGCCTCCCGGGCCGCCAGGTGGAGGGCCCGGTCCTTGGGGTCCAGGGCGAAGGCCCGGGCCAGGGGGTGCTGCACGAACCAGACCGCATAGGCCAGCCCCCCTTCCCGCGCCCACCCCGCAAGCAGGCTCAGGTGCCTGGCCCCCCTGGCGGTGGGGGCATCGGGGAAGAGGGCTAGGGAGCCCTCCACCCGGTTGCAGTTCTTGGCCTCCAATAGCGCTTCCCTTCCCCCCAATCGGGCCCAGAAGTCCAGCCTTTCCCCCCGGAAGCGGACCTCCCGCCGCAGGGCCTCGAGGGGGCCGAACCACCCCTCTTTCAGGATAAGTTCCAGGAGGCGGTTGGCCAAGGCGGCGTCCACCCCCACCAGAACCCCTTGGCTTTCCACCAGGACCACCCGCCCCCGGGTCTTGGGGGTGGGCCGGGGCCGGTAAAAGCAGGGGGTCCCGGGGAGGAGGAGTTCCCCCATGCGCCCGGAGTTGGGAAGGTGCAAGGGTCCCACGTCCGCCTGCACCAGGAAGCGGTTCTCCCGGCGGAGGAGGCGGCAGGGCTCCAAGGGGGGCAGGGGCAAAAAGGCCATGGGGAAAGCTTAAGCCCGGCCTTGAGGCCGGGCCCTTTGGCGGAGAGGGCGGGATTCGAACCCGCGGCACCGGTTATCCCGGTGCAACACCTTAGCAGGGTGCCGCCTTAGACCACTCGGCCACCTCTCCATGCGCCTTGGCGGAGGGTGAGGGATTCGAACCCCCGGTGGGCCTCAAGCCCACAGCGGTTTTCAAGACCGCCGCCTTCAACCGCTCGGCCAACCCTCCGAGGTATGGCCGCAAGCCCTACTATGCGGCAAAGCCCCCCGCTTGTCAAGGGCGGAACCAGGCCAAAAGAAACCCCTCCAGCAGGGCCTCCATGGCCGGTACCACCGCGTGGTGGAGGTCGGGGAAGAGGACGAGGTGGTCCTCCCCCGGGGGGCCAAAGCCCGTGGGGCGGAGGCAGGCCCGCCCCTTGGTGAGGGGAAGGGGCCAGGGCGTTCCCTCCCGGGTGAGGGCCACCTGGTGGACCCGCCGCCCCATCCCCTCCCGGACGTCCCGCAGGTGGCAGGCCTGGGTGGCGGGGATGAGGGGGTCGTTTCCCCCCTGCAGGACCAGGAGGGTAGCCTGGAGCCTGGCCGCGTGGGGCAGGGGGCTCTGCCGGGCGTAGCAGGCCGGGCACTCCTCGGGTAGGGCACCGAAGACCTCCCGCCACCGCATGAGGGCCTCGGGGCGGGTGCGGCGGAGGAGGGCCACCTGTTCGGCGAAGTTCACGGGCCCGATGACGAAGGCCACCCCCCGGGCCCTCCCCTCCAGGGCGGCGGCCTTCAGGGCCACGCAGGCCCCCAGGGAGTAGCCCGCGTAGGCGTGGCGCCCCACCCCCAGGCGGGGGAGGAGCCGGGCCAGGAGGGCCAGGTCCTCCGCCTCCTCCAGGCACCCCGTGATGCGCCCGCCGCTTTTCCCCCGGCCCCGGAGGTGGGGTACCAGGGCCAGGAAGCCCCTTTCTGCCCACAGGCGGCACCGCGCTCGCATGGTCTCCGTGGGGGGGTCGAACCCCCCCGGCACGAGGAGGAGGGCGCCCATGGGGGGGCCTGAAGGGAAGCACGCCTCCGCGAAAAGCCGCACCCCCTCCCGGCGGTAGAAGACCCCCCCGGGCACCCTCTCCAAGGGGGCAGGCCCCACCTCCGCCCCCAGGAGGGGAAGGAGGAAGAGGAAAAGCCAAGCCCTTCCCATCAGCGGCCGAACACCACCGGCGAGACCCGGGCGCGGGCCAGGAGGCGGGCGAGGAGGAGGGGGAGAAGGAGGGCCAGGGCCAGGTAGACGGCGAAGGCGGGCTTCAGGCCCAAAGGCTCGGGGAAGCCCGGGTACTTCTCCAGAAGGCGCATCACCATGGGGTGCACCAGGTAGATCTGCAGGGAGTAGCGGCCCAAGAAGGCCAAGGGGCCCCGCAGGGGGGTGCGGGCCAGGGCGTGGGCCAGGGCCAGGAGCAGGAAGGCCATCCCCGTGGTGAAAAGCCAGTGGAAGGCCTGGTAGTGGAAGGTGTTCACGGGAATCCGTTGCAGGGCGTTCAGGGCCAGGGGCAGGTAGCCCCAAAGCCCAAGGCCCGCGGCCAGAAGCCCCAGGGGCCAGTACCGCAGGAGGCGGGGGAGGGCCTCGAGGCGGCTCGCCAGGTAGAGGCCCAAGGCGATGGCGGGGAGGTACCAGAGGACGAAGCTCCCGGGGTAGGGCAGGAAGCGGTACTGGCGGTTCAGGAAGTAGACCAGGAGGGTGAGCCCCACCCCCAGGAGGAGAAACCAGGCCCCGTGGGGCCGCCGCCTGAGGAGGGGGACGAAGAAGGGCAGGAGGAGGGTGAGCTGCAGGGCCAGGGCCAGGAAGTAGAGGTGGAAGTAGGCCTTGCCCCAGAGGAGCTGGTGGAAAAGGCGCTCGGGCTGGAAGACCCCGTGGTCCCAGTAGCGGAAGGCCAGGTACAGGCCGCTCCAAAGGAGGTAGGGCCAGAGGAGGCGCAGGGCGCGGTTTCCCAGGTAGCGGCCCAGGCGGAACTCCCGGTAGAAGGAGGCCCCCAGGACCAGGGTGGTCATGAAGAGGAAGGCGGGCACCGCGAAGTGCAGGGTGCGGTTCACCCCCGCCAGGAGGAGCCACTCCGGGCTCCCGTGGGAGAGCTCCCGCAGGAACCGGCCCGTCACGTGGTGCAGGACCACCTCGAGGATGGCGAGCCCCCGGAAGACCTCCACCCAGGGGAAGCGCTCCACGGGCTCATTATGGGTGAGGTTCATGAGGACTCCCCAAGAGGGGGGCGAGCTCCTCCCGCAGGGCCCGCCGCCTCGGATAGGCCCGAACCAGGGTCCAAGCGGCCTCCCGGGCCCCCTTGGGGTCCAGGCGGGAAAGCCGCACAAGAAGCCCCGCCGCCTCCCGGTAGGCCGCCCGCCCCCCCGCCTCCACCCGGGCCTTGGCCGCCTCCAGGTAAAGCCGGGCCGCCTCCTGGGGAAGCCTCTCCTCCAGGGCCTCGGCGAGGGCGGGGTAGGCCTCCGGGGAAGCCCGCTTGAGGAGGCGGTCCAGGGCCTTCCAGTCCTCCTCCAGGAGGTAGATGCGGGCGAGGAGGGCGGGGTCTTGCACCTGGCGCAGGAGGGCCTGGCGCTCCTGGGCGAAGGCCCGGCCCAGCTTGGCCTTGAGGGCCAGGTAGTCCTCGAGGCCTGGCCTTAGGCGAAAGCGGGCCCGGTGGTCCTCGGGAAGCCCCCGGTGGGCCACGAGGAGGTCCAAAAGGGGGAGGAGCCTGGGGTCTTGGCCGAACCAGGCCACCGCCTCCTCCGCGTAGCGCAGGGCCTCCTCCCGCCTCCCCAGGGCGAGGAGGCGCTCCACGAAGGCCAGGTAGTCCTCCACCCCCTCGAGGCCCTCCCGCAGGACCTCCAGGGCCTCCTCCACCCGCCCCAGGCGGAAGAGGTGCTCGGCCTTGAGCCCCCGCTTGAGGCCCATGGGGTCCGGACCCCGGAGGAGGGCCAGGGCCTCCTCCGGCCTCCCCTCCGCCGCCCGCAGAAAGGCCTCCCGCACCCCCTCCGAGGGGTGGCGCAGGTAGAGGCCGAGGAGGAAGGGAAGCCCCGGGGAGAGGTCCAGGTAGCGGGCCAAGGCGGCCTCCAGGTAGGGCTCGGGGTCAAAGGGGGCCTCGGGCAGGGCCTGCAAAAGGGCCTCCACCTCCTTCCGCCCCGCCCGGTCCAGGCGCAGGAGAAGCCCCTTGGCCTCCTCCTCCCCCCCGCCCAGGCGAAAGGCCTGGCGCATGGCCCGTACCCCCTCCAGGAAGGCCCCCTCCGGGGCCAGGGCCTCCTTAAGGAGGAAGGCCACCTCGGGGAGGGCGGCAAGCCTCAGGAGAAGCCCCTTGGCCTCCTCGGGGGAGAGGGCCTCCAGGCGGGGCCACAAGTCCTCGGGCCGCCTTTCCAGGTAGGCGTAGAGGAGGGCGGCCGCGTGCTTGCAGGGGAAGAAGGGGTAGGGGCAGGTGCAGCTCCCCACAAGCCCCGGCCCCACCTCCACCCGGTAGGGCCCAGGCTCGGAGCCCTGCACCTCCCCCAAAAGCCTCTCCCCCACCCGGAAGATGCGGCGCACCCGGCCCTCCTTGAAGTAGGCCAGGCCGCGGCGCGCCACCTCCTCGGGCAAAAAGGGGGCGAAGTCCTCCTCCCGCTCGGGGGGAAAAGCGGCCACGCTTCCAGTCTACGCGCCCCTCCGGCCACCCCCCAGGAGGGCCCCGTGCTAAGATGAAAGCGGGCCCTATGAAATGACGCTCACCGTTACCCTCAGGGAGGCCGACCTGGTCCGGCCCCTGCCCAAAGGGTACGTGCAGTGCCGGGCCTGCGCCCACTACTGCGCCGTTCCCGAAGGAGGGGCGGGCAAGTGCGGGGTGCGGCGCAACTTCGGGGGCAGGCTCTACCTGGTCACCTACGGCAAGGCGGCCGCCCTTCACCTGGACCCGGTGGAGAAGAAGCCCCTCTACCACTTCCACCCCGGGGAAGGCATCCTCTCCCTCGGCACCGTGGGGTGCAACCTCTTCTGCGCCTTCTGCCAGAACTGGCAGATCTCCCAGTTCCGGGAGTTCCGGGTCTCTCCGGAAGGGCGCCTGGACCGCCCCATCGGCGAGGACTGGCCCCCAGAGCGCCTCGTGGCGGAGGCCGAGGCCTTGGGCGTAAGGCTTCTCGCCTACACCTACAACGAGCCCGCCGTCTGGATAGAGTACGCCCACGACACCGCCCGCCTGGCCAAGGCGCGGGGGATGAAGAACGTCTTCGTGACGAGCGGCTTTGAAACCAAAGAGGCCTGGGACTACATAAGGCCCCACCTGGACGCGGCCAACGTGGACCTGAAGGGTTTCACCGAGAAGTTCTACCGGGAGGTCTGCGGGGCCCGGCTCAAACCCGTTCTGGAAAGCCTGGAGCGCCTGGTGGCCAGCGGGGTGTGGGTGGAGGTCACCACGCTTCTCCTGGAGGGCTACAACGACTCGGACGAGGAGGTCCGGGCCATGGCCCGCTTCCTCAAGGGGCTCTCCCCCGACATTCCCTGGCACCTCACCGCCGCCCACCCCGACTACCGCATGCTGGACCTGAGGCCCACCCGGCACGCCACCCTGGTCCGGGCCCACGCCATCGCCAAGGAGGAGGGCCTGAGGTTCGTGTACGTGGGCAACGTCCTGGACGAGGAAAGGAGCTCCACCTATTGCCCGGACTGCGGCAGGCTCCTGGTGCGTCGGCGGGGCTACCGGGTGGAGGCCCTGTGGGAGGCCCCGGGGGTCTGCCCCGGGTGCGGCCAGCGCATCCCCGGCGTATGGACCTGGTGAGGCCCCCTCGGGTGGCGGGGTATTTTTACCCCGGGGAAAAGGCGGCCCTGGAGGAGGAGGTGGAAGCCCTCCTGGCCGTGGCCCGCACCCCACCCCTACCCGGGGTCCGGGGGGTCCTCTCCCCCCATGCGGGCTACGCCTACGCGGGCAGGGTGATGGCGGAGGCCTTCCGGGCCCTCTCCGCCTGGCGGGGAAAGGCGAGGCGGGTTTTCCTCCTGGGGCCAAGCCACTTCGTGGCCTTCTCCGGGGTGGCCTTCTTCCCCTACCGGGCCTGGCGCACCCCCTTGGGGGAGGTGGCGGTGGACCTGGAGGGGGGGAGGAGGCTTCTCGGCCAAGGAGCGCCCTTTCGCGCCTACCGGGAGCCCTTCCTGGAGGAGCATAGCCTCGAGGTCCTCCTCCCCTTCCTCCAGGTGGCCCTCCCCCAAACCCCCATCCTCCCCCTCCTCTTCGGGGAGGTGGACCCAGGGGAGGTGGCGGAAGCCCTCCTCCCGGAACTGGGCCCAAAGGACCTGGTGGTGGCCTCCAGCGACCTCTCCCACTACCACCCCGACCCCGTGGCCCGGAAGCTGGACGCCAAGACCCTGGAGCGGGCCCTGGCCCTGGACGCCGAGGGGGTGGCCCAAGGGGAGGCGTGCGGCCGGCTCCCCTGGGGCACCCTAACCGCCTTGGCCCGGGCCCTGGGGTGGAAACCCCGGCTCCTCGCCTACGCCACCAGCGCCGAGGCCGGGGGAGGGCGGGAGCGGGTGGTGGGGTATGGGGCTTTGGCCTATGTAGGATAAAGGGGATGACCCCGGTGCGTCGGCGCTTCAGCGTGGAGGAGTTCCACCGCATGGCCCAGGCGGGCCTCCTCGGGGAAGACGACCGGGTGGAGCTCCTGGAAGGAGAGATCTGGCAGATGAGCCCCATCGGTAGCCGCCATGCCGCCTGCCTCCGTCGCCTCCGTCGCCTCTTCACCCCCTTGGAAACCCAAGGCCTGTGCCTCCTCGCCGTGCAGGACCCCCTGCGCCTGAGCCCCCATAGCGAACCCCAGCCCGACCTCCTCCTCCTAAAGCCCCGGGAGGACCTCTACGCCGAGGCCCATCCGGGCCCCGAGGACGTCCTTCTTCTGGTGGAGGTGGCCGATGCCTCGGGGGCCTACGACCGGGAGGTGAAGGCCCCCCTCTACGCCCGGCACGGGGTCCAGGAGGTCTGGGTGGTGGACCTCGCGGAGGGGAGGGTCCACCGCTTCCTGGACCCTTCCCCCGAGGGCTACCGGGAACACCACGCCCTAGGCCCCGGGGACACCCTCTCCCCCAGGGCCTTCCCCGGGCTTCCCGTGCCCGTGGCCTCCCTCCTCTAAAGCCGCACCAGGGGCCGGAACCAGGGAATGGAGAGGAAGAGGATCAAAAGGGCCAGGGCGAAGAGGAGCCTCGCCCCGGGCCTGCCCTTCCGCGCCCGGGCCAGCCCCGCGTGGGCCAGGCCCAGGGCCACAAGCCCCCCCACCCAGTGCTCGGCCACGAAGTAGCGGGCCTCCCCGGGGGTCCTTAAGACCTCGCCCAGGGCGGCCAAGGCCCCTTGGAAAAGGGGGCTCACGAAGGCCAGGACCACCCCCAGGACCACCTGGAGGGTGAGGGTGTGGGCGAAGAGGGCCCCCGGGCGGGTCTCGGGCCGGAGGAGGGCCCAGAGGCCAAAGAGCAAGACCGCCCAGCGAACCCAGCTGTGGAGGAAAAGGAGCGCCTCGTGCATGGGGGAAGTCTACCGGCAAAGCCCGGCCCCGTCCCTGCCCAAGTCACGAAAGGAGGGCCAAGGCCTCCCTTAGGTCCCGCACCTCCAGGTGGGCGGGGTAGCGGGGGTCGGGGAGGCGGTGGCCCCGGTGGACGAAGACGGCCCTTATCCCCGCGGCCAGGGCCCCTTTCACGTCCCGCTCGGGGTTGTCCCCCACCATCACCGCCTCCTCCGGGCCCACGCCGAAGGCGCAGAGGGCCATGCGGAAGAGCCTGGGGTCGGGCTTTCCCAGGCCCACCTCCCCGGAGATCAGGGTGAGGTCAAAGGCCTCCAGAAGCCCGGCCCCCGCGAGCTTCTCCCTCTGGAGGTCGGGAACCCCGTTGGTGAGGAGGGCGAGGCCCGCCCCCGCCTCCCGCAAAGCCTTAAGGAAATCCGGGGCCTCAGGGAAGAGGGGGTAGCGCCGCCTTTCCCGGAAGAAGGCCTCGGCCAGTTCCCGCGCCCTGGCCACGGGGCCCCCAAGGCGGGCCAAGGCCTCGCGAAAGACCCTTTCCCGGAAAGGCCAGGCCCACGCCGCCAGGGCCTCGAGCCCCGGGGTGGAGTACCGGGCCCAGAGGGCCTCGAGGGCGGAGTGGCCCACGCGCTCCGCCCAGGGGTAGAAGGGAGCCTCCCGGAAGAGGGCCTCGGCCCGCTCCCGCACCGCGGGGTAAAGCCCCTCCACCCCCGCCTCCCGCCCCAGGGCCTCCAGGACCTCCTGGCTTACCCCGTGGTCCTGGAGGAGGGTGTCGTCTAGATCCAAAAGCCAGAGCCTCATACCCTTTGTCGTTCACCCCCAAGGCTCCGCAAATCCCTACCGGGCCCTCTCCCGGGGTGGCATCACGGGCCCTGCCGCACCAAAAGGGGGTTCTCCCCCGGGTCAAAGAGGAGGAGGTGGTCCCCCGCCTCGCGGAAGGCCAGGCCGTACTTGGCGAGGCGGAGCTTCTCGTGGTCCAGGTTTTCCACCCAAAGGACCAGCCGCCCCTCCTCCAGGCGGAGGCGGGCGAAGCCCCGCCCCTCGGGCCTGGGTCGCTGCGGCCCCCGCTCCACCCCCCCCGCCCCCGGGCGCAGGAGGAGGAGGGGACCCTCCCCCGGGGCCAAGAGGGCCTCCCGCCCGGGGATGAGCTCCTCCAGGGCCAGGCCCAGGGCCTGGTAAAAGCTCACCCCCTGGCCCAGGTCGGGCACGTAGACCACCACGCTCTCGCTCATAGGCTTCGCAAAAAGCGCCGGAGATCCTCCTCGTCCTCCACCACCTGGAGGAGGGCGAGGTCCTCCGGGGAGATCTCCCCGTGGGCCTTGAGGAGGGAAAGCCAGTAGGGGTCCACGGCCAAGGGCCTCCCCAGGCCCCGCCGCAGGTAGAGGAGGTTCCACGCCAGGACGAGCTCCGCCAAAGTGCCCACCCCCCCGGGGAGGGCCAGGTACCCCGCCCCCAGGTCCAAGAGGCGGCCGATGCGCTCGGGAAGGGTGGCGGCGGGAAGCTCCAGGTCCACGTGGGGGTTAGGCCCCTTCCGCTCGGGGAAGAGGTGGGGCGCCGTGACCCCCACCACCAACCCCCCCTTGGCCTTCACCCCCCGGGCCAGGGCCTCCATCCCCCCCTGGTAGCCGCCGGAGGCCAGGCCAAACCCCTCTTCCCCGATCACCTCCCCGTAGCGGACCAGCCTGGCGTAGCGGGGGTCCTCCGGGGCAAGGCGCGAGGAGACGAAGACGGAGAGGAGGCGCATCTAGCGGCAGCGGACCACCAGGACGGGGACGGAAACCCGGTGGAGGACCCCCTCGGTCACCGAGCCCAGGAGGAGCTTGTCCAGGCCCGTTCGCCCGTGGGTGCCCATCACCAGGAGGTCAAACCCCTTGGCCGCCTCCACGATGGTGGGGATGGGTACCCCCTCCTTCACCTCCCCCGTGGCCTCCACCCCCTTCTCCTGGGCCAGGGCAAGGGCCTTCTGGATGGCCTCTTCCCCCGCCTTCCTCAGGTCCTCCAGAAGCTCCAGGCCGTAAGGAACGCTCTCCGGCGCGATCCAGATGGCCTGGGCCGGGTTCTCCAGGACGTAGAGGAAGTGCACCTTGGCCGAAAGGGCCCTCGCCAGGGCAAGGCCATGCTCAATGGCCTGGAAGCTGCAGGGGCTCCCGTCCGTGGGCATGAGGATGGTCCGGTACATAAGGCCTCCTTCCCCCTCATCATACCGTGCCCCACCGGGCAGGCGGGCCCGCGTAGACTGAGCCCATGTGGATCTACGGGCGAAACCCGGTCCTCGAGGCCCTCAGGGAAGGCCGGGTGCGGCGCGTCCTGGTGGCCCGGGGGGTGGAGGGCTGGCTTCTTAGGGAGCTGGAACGGCTGGGGGCGGCGTACACCCTGGTGCCCCGCATTGAGCTGGACACCCTCCTCAGGACCACCCACCACCAGGGCCTGGCGGCGGAGGTGGAGGAACCCCGCTACGCCTCCCTGGAAGAGGCCCTCCGCCTGGCGGAGGCGCGGGGGGAGATGCCCCTCTTGGTCTTCCTGGACGGGATCACCGACCCCAGAAACTACGGGGCCATGATCCGGAGCGCCCTGGCCCTCGGGGCCCACGGGGTGGTCTCCGAGGAAAGGCGAAGCGCCCCCCTCTCCCCCCTGGCCCTCAAGGCCAGCGCCGGGGCCGCTTTAAAGCTTCCCCTAATCCGGGTGAAGAACCTGCCCCGGGCCCTCGAGGGGGTGAAGGCCAAGGGGCTTTGGGTCTACGGGCTGGACGTGCGGGGGGAGAAAACCCCAGGGGCGCTGGACTTCAAGCGACCCCTGGCCCTGGTGGTGGGCTCGGAGGGGGAGGGGATGCGGAGGCTGGTGCGGGAGGCCTGCGACGAGCTCTTCCGCATCCCCATCCGGGAGGAGGCGGAGTCCTTGAACGCCTCCGTGGCCCTGGGAATCGCCCTTTACGCCGCCTCCTCGGGCCGGGGTGTAGGATAGGGCCGTGGACTGGGTCAGGCTTCTCTCCCGCCTTCTCCAGGCGGAAAGCCCCCCCGGGCAGGAGGGGGAGGCGGCAGGGCTCCTCCTGGAGGCCCTGAAGGGCCTGGGCCTCGAGGCCACCCTGGACGAGGCGGGGAACGTGGAGGCCCTCTTGGGGGAGGAGGAGCCCGAGGTGGTCCTCGCCGGGCACCTGGACGTGGTGCCCGTGGGGGACCCGGCCCGCTGGCCCCACCCCCAGGGGGCGGTGGCCGAGGGAGCGGTCTGGGGCCGGGGGGCGGTGGACATGAAAGGCCCCCTGGTGGCCATGCTCTTGGCCCTGGAGGCCCTCTCCCAGGGGCGGCTTGGGGGGCGGGTGCGCCTCCTCGCCACGGTGCAGGAGGAGGTGGGGGGCCTGGGGAGTCGGCACGCGGCCGGGAGGCTCTCCCCCTCGGCCTTCATCCTGGGGGAGCCCTCGGGAAGGCGGCTCATGCGGGGCCACCGGGGCCGGGCGGAGGTGTGGGCGGACTTCGAGGGGGAGGAGGCCCACGCGGCCCTCTCGGGTCCGGAAAACCCCCTCTTTGACCTGGCCGACTACCTCCTGGCCCTGAAGGCCCTCCCCCCCCTTCCCGGCCTCAAGCTCACCCCCACCCGGGTGGACACCTACCCCGGGGCGCGAAACCAGACCCCGGGGGTGGTGCGCCTCTACCTGGACGTGCGCTACGAGCCCGAGGGGGACCTGGACACCCTCCTGGAAAGGCTCAGGACCCTGGGCCCCGCCTCGGTCTACGTCCCCGAGGAGGAGAGGGCCTCCGGGGAGGTGCGCATGACCCTCCCCGCCCTCTGGCCCCCCTACCACCTGGCCGAAGACCACCCCCTCCTCCGGGCCGCCCTCCGGGCCTTGGGGCAGGGGGAGGCGGGCCTTTGGCCCTTCACCACCGACGCCCCTTACCTGGGGGCCAGGGCCCCGGTCCTGGGCTTCGGCCCGGGGGATCCCGCCCTGGCCCACACCCCCAAGGAGCACATCCCCCTGGCCGAGGTGGAGGCCGCAGCCCAGGACTACGTCCGCCTGGTGGAGGCCCTATGGAGCGCCGCGTCCTAGCCGGAACCCCCTACGCCAAGCTCCTCACCGCCCCGAGGCCCGTCGCCGAGGGGCTGAAGGCCCGCCTCGAGGCCCACGGCATCCCCGTCTTCCTGGAAACCCCTTTCGGGGGGCTCCCCGAGGCCGCCTTGGGCACCTACATGGGGGACGTAAGCCTGTGGGTGCCGGAGGCCCTCTTGGGGGAAGCGGAGGCGGTCTTGGAGGAGGAGGTGCCATGAGGGTGGTGGGCCTGGACCTGGGCGGCACCAAGATCGCCGCCGGGGTCTTTGACGGGGAAAGGCTCCTGGCCAAGGCAGTCCTCCCCACCCCCAAGGAGGGGGGGGAGGCGGTGGTCCGGGCCCTGGCGAGGGCGGTGGCCGAGGTGGAGGGGCAGGCGGGGGTGAGGGCCGAGGCCATCGGCCTCGGCACCCCGGGCCCCCTGGACTTCAAGGAGGGGGTCATCCGTTTCACCCCCAACATCCCGGGGCTCTTGGACTTCCCCATCCGCCGCCTCCTGGAGGAGGCCACGGGGAGGCCCGTCCACCTGGAAAACGACGCCAACGCCGCCGCCCTGGCCGAGCACCACCTAGGGGCGGCCCGGGGGGAGGCTAGCTCCCTCTTCCTCACCGTGTCCACGGGGATCGGCGGGGGCGTGGTCCTGGGGGGGCGGGTCCTAAGGGGGGAGCGGGGGCAAGGGGGGGAGCTCGGCCACATCACCCTGCTCCCCGGGGGGCCGGTGTGCGGCTGCGGGCTGGAGGGATGCCTCGAGGCCCTGGCCGCAGGCCGCGCCCTGGAGCGGGAGGCCGCCTACGCCTTCCACCGGCCCGTGGACACCAAGGAGCTCTTCCGCCTCTTCCAGGCGGGGGAGCCCAAGGCCAGGCGTATCCTCCTCCAGGCCGCCCGCTACGTGGGCCTTGGCCTGGCCAGCCTGGTGAAGGCCTTTGACCCCGGGGCGGTGGTGGTGGGCGGGGGGCTTGCCCTAAACGCCCCCCAGGCCTACTGGGACGCCCTGGAGGAGGCCTACCGCCACTACCTGGCAGGGTGGGAGGCCCCCCCCTTGCGCCGGGCCCTCTTGGGGGCGGACGCGGGGCTTTTGGGGGCCGCCCTCACCGCCTATCTGGAGGTGAAGGATGGAGGTGGGTAAGCTCTTGCTCTACCTGGGCCTCTTCCTGGCCCTCCTTGGGGTTTTGCTCCTCTACTTCCCCAAGCTCTTCGCCTGGTTCGGCCACCTGCCCGGGGACATCCGCATAGAGCGGGAAGGGCTAAGGGTGTACATCCCCCTCACCTCGGCCCTGGTTCTTTCCCTTCTCCTCACCCTGGTTCTCCAGCTTTTCCGCCGTTAGGTCCCAGGCCTCCTCTTGCCCCGGCCGAGGCACCAAGGCCCGCAAGGCGACCTCCGCCACCCCCAGGCCGAAGAGGCGCAAGGCCAAGGGCCCCGGGGAGAGAAGGAAGCGTTGGCGGAAAACGCCCGCCAGCCTCACGCATCCCTCCCGCCTCGAGGCCCGCACCTCCAGGAAAAGACCGAGGGCATCCTCAGGGCTATAGGCCTCCCCCGAAACCTCCAGGACGAGGGGCTCCTCCAGGGGCTCAAGTTCCATCCGGGCCTCCTGACCTAGCTCCAAGAGGGCCACGGCAAAGCCCTGCTCCATGGGGCATAGGCCCTCGTAGTCCCGGGGCAGAAGCACCCGCTCCCGGCCCAGGCCTAGGGACCGGGTCCTCCACCCCCTCCCCAGAAGGGCCTGGCGCAGGGAGAGGGGGAGGAGGCTTTCCAAGGGTTCCCCCAAGGCCAGGCGGTGCAGGGCTTCCTCCTGGCGGCGCCCCGAGAAGGCCAAGGCGGTGGCCGCCCGCTCGTGAAGCTCCCGCCGCCGCCCTGGGGGCAAGGTGGCGTAGAGAAGCCGCCGCTCCGCCTCCTTGGCAAAGCGGTACCCGCCCTGGTAGGCCAGCCAGCCCTTGCGCTCCAGCTCCTCCAGATGGGGGAGGGCCTCGAGGGCGTCCAGCACCTCCTCGGGAGTGGGCCCTGCGGCCACGGAAAGCCGCTCCAGGGCCAGCCGCGCCGGTTCGCTCAGGAAACGGGCCTGCAGGCGAAGCCGGGCCAAGGGGCGCTTAGGCCCCTGGGGACAGGCCTGCCAGTCGGCAAACCACTCCGGCTCGCCCCCCGCAAGGAAGTAGGCCCGGGCGGCCTGGGCAAAGGGCACCCCTTGAAGCCCCCCTTCCCTGGCCTCGGGCCAGGAGAGGGGCGGGAGGTCCAGCACCTGGGTGCGGTCCACGGGGTAGTGGGCCCGGAGCTCCAAGAAGAACCGGGGCTCCTCCCCGGGGTCAAGGCGCAAGACCAGAAGGGCCCGGGAGCGCAAGAGGTCCCGGAGGGGGACCTGGGGGTAGGGGAACTCCAGGTACACCAGCCCCTCGGGCCGCAGGGTTTCGTGGAAGGGAAGGCCCAGGACCCCGGCCAGCGCCTGGGCAAAAGCCCGCTGGCCCGCGCCAAGCCGCCCCTTAAGCACCAGGAGAAAGGGGGGGCGCAGGGAGGAAAGCTTCCCCAGAAGCTGCCCCCTGCCGGCGGCCTCCGGGGCGATGCGGTAGCGCTCCCGCACCCCCAGGACCCAGTCCGCAAGCCCGCCCACCCCTTCCAGGCCCGCCAGGGCCTCCCCTTCCCCCGTGGCCTCCAACCGGATCCAGTCGGGCAGGGCCAAGGGATCCTGCCCCTTGGGAAAAACCTCCTGCCCCAAGGCCTTGGCCAGGCGGTGGATCTCCACCCGCAGGTTCTGCAGGCCGGCCCCGTGCCCGTAGAGGAGTTCGGCCAGGCGGGCCCGGGTGGTGGGCCCCTCGAGGGCCAGGAAGTAAAGGAGGGCCAAACCCTTCTGGGAAAGACGCCGCTCCTTCCCCTGGGCCAGCAACCGGGGCTTGCCAAAAAGGGGCAGGGTGTGAAGGGAAGCGTGAATAGGGCGTGACAAAGCGTTACCTTCCTTACCCCCAGCCTACCACACCCTGGCCTCGCCCTCTGGGCTAGGGCTCCGGTCGCGGTAACGCCCCCGTAACACCCCTAGGGTTAGCGTGAGAACGTCCTAAGGAAGCCACCACTTCCCAGGACGAATTAGGAGGAGATTATGCGCAAAGGCATTTTAGCAGCGGTACTCGTTCTCGCGCCCTTGGCCTTGGCCCAGGCGCCCACGGTTTCCCCCACCAAGGGGAACGGGCCCGACGCCTACGTCAAGGGCCAGGATTCGGCGGCGGTGAACCAGACCATCGAGCTCATCCTCCCCAAGGCCACGGCCTTGCACCTGGACGTGACCACCCTCACCTTTGACCTCACCGGGTTGGACGGGGCCAGCTGGCCCAACTCCACCCCGGACTTCGGCGGGCAGATGGTGTGCGTTTACGGCCTCAGGGACCAGGACGTGAAGACCCAGCTGGGGAACAACTTCTACAACCAGGTGCAGACCCTGCCCCTGGGCACCAGCTACAGCACGGCCGCTTGGCCCAACGTTACCATCAACGGCGGCGGGGCGGTCACCGCTTACCCCCCCATTAAGCTGGACAAGGATGGGGAACTGGTGCCGGGAAGCAAGAACTACTTCGTCTGCTACCGCACCTTCATCCTGCAGAAGTTCTCCAACGGCAAGCAGTGGCACCTGACCGTGAACCGCAACGACCCCGAAGGGGCCCAGGGCATCCAGCACCTCTACATCCAGGACAACCCCTGCGACACCTTCGGTGCGGCCACGGGCCTTTACGAGCTTCCCAACGGGGCCACCCTGGAGCTCGTGCCCAAGAACCTGCAGGCCGGGCCCACGGGCGCCCGCTCCGGCAACAACCCCGAGCGTTGCGGCTACAAGAGCTGGCTGGATGACCTGGTGGTGGTGGCCGTCAAGGTCAACAGCGATCTCTGGGGCAAGAGCACCGCGAACCTGACCTACACCCTCGCCACCACCGCCTGGTAGCGGGGATGGAGCCTGGCCCTTTTGGGCCAGGCTCCCCTTTTAGGAGAACCATGAAGCGCGTCCTACCCCCTATCCTCCTCCTGGCCCTCACCGCCCTGGCCCAAAGCACCCTGGGTGTGGAGCCCCCGGTCCTCCTCAAGGAGGCCAGGCCGGGGGAAAGCCTTACCCAGACCCTGATGGTCTACAACGTGGGCACCCGGCAGGTGCGGGTCCGGGCGAGCCTGGGGGACTGGACCTACGACCCCATGGGGAAGATTCAGTTTCTGCCGGTGGGGACCCTTAAGGAAAGCGCCAGCCCCTGGGCCACCTTTTCCCCGGCGGAGTTCCTCCTGGAGGCCAAGGCCTCCCGCCCCCTCACCTACACCCTCACCGTGCCCCAGGGCGCCGCCCCGGGCACCCACTGGGGGGTCCTCTTCCTGGAAGCGGAGGACCCATCCCCCCCGCCTGGCGTGCCCCTGGCCACCTTCCGGGTGCGCATGGCCCACGTCTTCTACGTGAACATAGCCCCTTTAAAGACCGCGGGCCGCATCACCGGCATCATCCCCAGCGCCCCCAAGGAGGCCAGGGACCCCTACCGCTTCGCCGTGCAATACCAGAACACGGGCAATACCGCCCAGAAGCTCTCGGGGCGCTTTGAAGTGCGGGACGCCTCGGGACGCAAGGTGGCCCAGGTGGAGGTGGAGGAGGTGGTGGTCCTGCCGGGGCAGGTCCGGGTTCTCCCCGTGGCCCTGGTGGGCCCCCTGCCCGTGGGGAGCTACACCGCCTTGGCCATCCTCAACTACGGGGACCCCAGCAAGGACGTGGCCGCCGACCTGCCCTTCACCCTGCGCGTGCCCCTGGCGGCCCCCCCGGCCCCACCCCCTTCCCAGGAAGGGGAGAAAGGAGGAACGCCGTGAGAACCGTGCTGGCTGGCCTTCTGCTCTGGCTGGCCCCCGCTTTGGCCCAGGCCACCTGGATCGTGCAGACCCTGATCCCGGAGACGGTGGCCCTCCGTACCCCCACCACCCAGATCGCCTTTGAGCTTAAGGACTACCCACCCAAGACCTTTCCCGCCACCTACCCCGCCAGCAACCTGGAGGGCGGGGTGCTCCCCGTGCAGGTCTTCTCTAACGCCAATGGGGTGTGGAGCCTCCTCCTGCAGATCCCCGACCTCAAGGACCCGAACGGGGAACTCCTCCTGCCCGCACGGCAGGTGCTTTACCGGGTGAACGGGGGGCTTTGGCTCAGGGCCGATGGCACCCCCCAGATCGTCTACACCCAGACCGGCCCCACGGGAGACTGGCTGGAGATCCGCCTGGAGTTCGCCCTGGAGCTCCTCGGTCAGGAGCGGGCGGGAAGCTACGTGGTGCAGGCCCTGGTCACCGCCCTGAGGCAGCCTTAGGATGCGAAAGCTTTTACCCCTTCTCCTCCTCCTGGGCATGGCCTGGGCCCAGGTGCGCTTCCTGCCTTCCCCCAGGCTGGCAGGCGCCCCGGGGGAATACCTCACCTTGAGCCTCCAGGTGGAGGGCAGGGGGACCGTGCGCTTTCACCTCGAGCCCCCTGAGGGCTGGCAGGCCCTCTCCCAGGAGCGGACGGCGGTCCTGGAGGGAGGGGTGGAAACCCTGAGCTTCACCCTCCGGGTGCCTCCCCTGCCCGCGGGCACCCAGGGCCTGGCCCGGGTGGTGGCCTACCAGGAGGGAAAGGAGGTGGCCCGCACCGAGGCCGCCCTCACCGTGCTTCCCCGCACCGAGATCGCCCTCTCCGCCCCCGCTACCCTCGAGGCCGAGCTGGGCGGGCCCTTTGAGTTCCCCGTCTACGTGACCAACCGCTCCAACCAGAAGGAGGAGATCTTCCTGGAGGCGGAGGCCGCCATGGCCCAGGTCTTCCTCAACCCCAGCGGGTTCAGCCTGGCCCCAGGGGAGACGGGGGTGGCCCGGGTTCTGGTGAGCCCACAAGGGCAGCTCTCCGCGGGCTACCGCTTTTACCTGAAGCTCCGCGCCACCCCCAAGGGGGTGGCGGAGGCCCGCAGGGAAGCGGGGGTGATCGTCCTCTTCAAGGACCCCCTGGGAGGGCGGGGCCGGGGCAAAGACCCCGAACTCACCCTGGGCCTGGGCCTGGCCCTAAGCCTCGGGGCCCTCTGGGAGCGGGGGCAGGTCCAGGGCCAGGTGGGCTACCAGGTGACCGCTGGCCTCACGGGGGCCCTCTCCGACTACGTGAGCGCGAGCCTCGCCCCAAGCCCCCTAAGCGGGGACCTGCAGGACCCCCTGCGCCTTCCCCAAAGCTTCACCTTAAGCCTCAAGGGGGAAGGTTTTGAGGCCCGGGCCCAGGCCGGTGGGGGGAGCTTCGGCCTGGCCGGTAGCCTCCGGCTACCCGGCGCGCGCCTCAGCCTGGAGGGGAACTACCGGCCCCAGGCCCTGGCCTTGCGCGCCGGTGGGGTGAGCCTGGACAAGAGCCTGGACCTCCAAGGAAGCCTCAGCACCCAGACCACCCCCGCCGGCAGGCAGGACGCCCTAAGCCTCCGCTACCGCCTGCCCCTGGAAAGCGGCCTCAGCCTGGGCCTGGGCACCGACCTCGCTGGCCAGGCCGGGGAGGATTACCGCCTGAGCTTTGGCCTGAGCCAGACCCTTACCTGGCAGACCCAAGACCTGGAATTGGTGCAAAGCTATAGCGGCGTGCCCCTCTCCGGCCTCCACGCCCTGGGCCTCGCCGGGGGTACGCGAAGCCTTTACCCCTTGGGCCTCAGGGCCAGCACCAGCTGGCAGGTGGGGTCGGCCTCGGGGCTTTGGCAAAGCCAGCTCACCCTCTACTCCCAGCCCCTTCCGGGGGCCTTCCTGAGCCTCACGGGAAGCTACCGCCAGCAAGGGGAAAGCCGCGGCTACGGCTTGGCCCCGAGCCTCAGCGTGAGCTTCGGCGAGCCCGGGGTGTACACCGGGAGCCTGGGCCTGGGCTACGGCCTCCAGCGGGCGCTCTCCGGGAAAGCCCCGGAAAGCCAAAGCTACCAGGGAAGCTTCAGCCTGGGCACGCCTGACTTGAGCCTTTCTGGTTTCCTGCGCTACGTGGACCAGGCGCTGCCCTTCCTCGAGGGCACCCTCCTCCTCCGCTTTGCCCTGCCTGGGGGGAGCCTGGAGGGCCAGTACCTGGTCAAACGGGGCACCGACAAGGACCTCACCCTCTACGGCGCCGCCTGGAACCAGCTCTGGCCCGGGGTCTGGCAAAGCCGCCTGTTCTACGAGTACCGGCAGGAAGCGGAGGCCAGCCAGCGCTTTGGCCTAGCCCTTTATGGACGTAACTTTCTGGAGCCGGGCCTGGCCCTAGGGGCCACGTACACCCTCATCCTCCAGGGCGGGGAAGCCCGCCACAGCGTGGGCGCCACCTTGGCCTACGCCCAAGCCCTCACCTTGGCCACCCCCAAGGAGGTGGTGGACCTCTTCGGCGGGCGCAAGGGAGGAGAGGTGGTGGGCACCGCTTTCCTTGACGGGAACCTCAACGGGCACCTGGACCCCGGGGAGGCCCCTCTGGCGGGCCTTAAGGTGTGCCTGGGGAACACCTGCGAGACCACGGACGCCGAGGGCCGCTACCGCCTCCTGGCCCCCGTGGGCCAAGGCCGCCTCCTCTTCCCCAACCTCCCCGCCAACCTGGCCTTGGTGGGGGAGGAGGCCCTCGAGGTGGGCCTGAACAGCCGCCTGGATAAGCCCCTTCCCTTCGCCCCCGCCACTCAGCTTAGGGTGGAGGTCCTGGATGCGGAAAGCGGAACGGGGCTGGCCTATGCGGGGGTCTGCGCTAGAGGGCCCGTTACCCGGTGCACCCGGGCCGACGTAAACGGCAAGGCGGTCCTCGGAGGGCTTTTTGCTGGCCCTTACCGGGTCTACCCCGATGCCCGTTATCTGCCCGCGGGATACCAGGAGGTGGAGGCCAAGGAGGTGCAGGTGGGCCTCGAGGGCCCCCCACCCCCCGTCCAAGTCCGGGTGGCCCCGCCCAAGCGGGAAGTGGAGGTCACCTACACCGCCGAACGCCTGAGCCTGGTGGCCACCGCCGACCCCTCCGTTCCCATCGCCGGGTCCGAGGTGGAGGTGAAGGCCCTAGTCCAGGGACAGGCCCAGAAGGTCTGGGTGGAGCTCCCCACCGGACCCGTTTTCCTCCTCCCCCAGGAGGCCAACTACTACGCCGCCCGGTTCCGCCTCCCCCTTCCCCCTGGCCTCCACAGCCTCAAGGTGCGGGCCAGCGGCCAGGAGGAGGTGGAGACCCCCCTCGTGCTCCAGGTGGTGGCGGGTTCCCTCTACAGCCCCCAGGCCTTGGAAGGCCCCAAAGTCCGCCTCACCCTGCGGTTCCGGGCCAGGGAAATGGCCCTTAGTAAGGAAGGCCAGACCTTCGCCCTCCGAAGCGAGGACGGCTACACCTGGACCGGGGAGGTGGCCTTAGGCCCCGGTCAACACCTCCTCTTGGTGCTGGCCGACGGGGAAACCCTGGGGCAGATCCGCCTCAGCATCCCGTCGGAAAGTGCGAATCACTGATGGAGAAAGGAAGGGATTGGGTATGCGGCATTGGTACGGCATTCTTTTGGCGGTGGGGCTCTTGGCGGCCTGTTCCCAAAGCCCCCAGGGGGTAAGCCCCCAGGTGGCGGTGGGCCCTTCGGTGGAGGTAACCAAGACCGCGGTCCCCAAGTTCAAGCGCACCTACATCTGGACCATGGCAAAGCGGGTCACGGACCCTTCCAGCGGCACGCTCACCCTGGCCCCTGGGCAAAGCTACCTGGTGAAGTACGCGGTGGACCTGGTGGGCACCCCTAAGGACTCGGACTTCCGGGTGGAGGGCACGGTGACCCTCAAGAACACGGGCAGCGTAGACGTGGTCCTGCAAGCGCCCACGGACACCATCACCCCGGACGGGATCAGCGTACCCCTGGACTGCGGCGTGACCTTCCCCTACACCCTGCCCGCGGGGCAGAGCCTCGCCTGCGCCTACAGCCAGGCCCTGCCCAACGGGCAGAGCCGCACCAACACCGCCTCCGTGAGCTGGACGGACGGAACCCAAGGCGGCACCGCCTCGGGCCAGGCCAGCTTCGCCTTCACCGCCCCCACCGAGGTGGTGGACGGCAGCGTAACCGTGGAAGACCCCTCGGCCACCTTGGTGAACGCCATCAGCGGCATCACGCCCGAGGGCGTTATCTCCCAGACCTACTTCTTTGCGCGCCAGGTGCGCTTTGATGCTTGCGGGGAGTACGAGGTGCCAAACACCGCCACCTTCACCACGAGCACCACCAAAACCCGGGGAAGCGCCTCGGCCATGGTGAAGGTAACCGTACCCTGCGCCGGGGGTTGTACCCTTACCCCGGGGTACTGGAAGACCCATTCCAAGTACGGCCCCGCTCCCTACGACGACACCTGGGCCAAGGTGGGGGAGGACACCCCCTTCTACCTCTCCGGCCAGAGCTACCACCAGGTCCTCTGGACCTCCCCTTCCGGGGGCAACGCCTACTACATCCTGGCCCACCAGTTCATCGCCGCCAGGCTGAACGTTCTGAACGGGGCCTCCACCACCCCCGCCGTGGACGCGGCCTTGGCCTGGGCGGACCAGTTCTTCCAGACCTACAAGCCTAGCGACACCTTGAGCAAGGCCGTAGCCAACCAGGCCAAGGGCCACGCCGGCACCCTGGACGCCTACAACAACGGCCTCATAGGCCCCGGTCACTGCACCGAGTAGGGCCTTTCCCAAGGAGGAAGACATGAAAAAATCCCTTTGGCTCCTTCTCCTCGCCCTCGCGGCCTGCGCCGCTCCCCAGGGCATCCGCACCACGGGGAGCCTCCGCATCCAGTCGGTCCAGCCCAACGTGGTGGCGGGGTGCCAGGTGCGGGCGGGGGACTGGATGCTCCTCACGGGCAACGCCTTCGGCACCCAGGCGGAGTGGGACAGCGGCACCAACTACGCCCTCTTCCCCCCGGATCCCGGCCTGCCCGCGGAGTCCCCGGAGATCACCCAGCAGGAGAACCCCGCCACCCTCATGTTCCGCGTGCCCCAGGGGGCGCAAAGCGGCACCCTCCGCCTCCACGTGGCGGGGGTGGGGGATGCGGAAATCCCCGTGAGCGTGCAGGCGGTGGCTCCCCAGATGGCCGTACCCGGGTGCGAGGTGCCGCCCCCGCCCCAAACCCCCGAGTAGCGGTAAAACCCCCTGCCAAAAGGCAGGGGGTTTTATGCCACCCCATGCTGGCTTGCGCCAGCATGGGGGCCCCGGCGAAAGGCTCCGGTGGGGATTTTGGGCGGCAGGGGGGCGAACGAAGCAGGGAAAAAGGGTTTTACCTGAGGTGGCTTAGGAACTCCTCCCGGGTCTTCTGGCTCTCGCGAAAGACCCCCAGCATGGCGCTCGTCACGGTGCGGGAGTGCTGTTTCTCCACGCCCCGCATCATCATGCACAGGTGGACCCCCTCCACCACCACCCCTACCCCCTGGGGCTCCAGGATCTCCTGGATGGCCTCGGCGATCTGCACCGCCAGGCGCTCTTGCACCTGGAGCCTGCGGGCGAACATGTCCACGATGCGGGCAAACTTGGAAAGGCCCAGGATCTTCTCATCCGGGATGTAGCCGATGTGCACCTGACCGAAGAAGGGAAGGAGGTGGTGCTCGCACATGGAGTAGAACTCAATCCCCTTCACCACCACCATCTCGCTGCCCTCCGCCCGGAAGATGGCCCCGTTGACGATGGCCTTAAGGTCCTGGCGGTAGCCCCGGGTGAGGAAGGCCCAGGCCTTGGCCACCCTTTCCGGCGTCTTCAAAAGGCCCTCCCGGCCCGCGTCCTCCCCAATGGCCTGAAGCCACTGGGCGGTGAGGGCCTCGAGGCGCTTCAGGTCCACCTCGGTCTCAAAGGTCAGGCCGGTTTCCTCTATCTCCACCATCTTGCGTTCCATGATGCTCCCTGTCGGCCCTTCCCTATGTGGCCCCCGCCTCACTCCGGGGCCAGGAACCCCTCCTGAAGGAGGGGCAAGGCCTCCTCGGGGCCCAGGGGGAAGCCCTGGGCCGCCCGCCTGAGGACCTCCAGGACCTCCTTCCGGGTGCGCTTGAGCAAAAGGTGCACCTCGCTGAACGGGTTCAGGGCATCCTGGCCCCTCAGGGTGAGGCGGTAGCGCCTCGGGGGGTCCACGGGCAAGAGGGCCTTCCGGTACCGCTCCGCCAGGGCCTGGTAGCGGGGGGCGTTGCCCGGAGGCTCCACGGGGCGCACCACCCGGGCCGGGACCCCCAGGGCCAGCATCCCCTCGGGCACCTCCATGCCCGCCGTCACCACCGCCCCCGCGCCCACCACCGCGTTTTTGCCGATCCGAGCCCCGTTTAGGACCACGGCCCCCATGCCGATCAGGGCCCCCTCCTCCACCACCGCCCCGTGGACCACCGCCCGGTGGCCCACGGTCACCTTGGGCCCCAGGAGGCAGGGGAAACCGGGGTCCGCGTGGAGCACGGCCCCGTCCTGGACGTTCGTCCCCGGGCCCACCACCACCCGCTCCAAATCCCCCCGCACCACCGCCCCAAACCACACGGAGACCCCCGCCGCCACCTCCACCGCCCCCACCACGTGGGCCCCGGGGGCGATGAAGGCCGTGGGGTGCACCTGGGGCACCTTGTCCTCAAAGCGGTAGACGCTCAAGGGCCACCTCCAAAAGCCTCAGGTCCTCGGGAAAGGCGAGGAGGGCCCGGGCCTCCTCAGGGGAAAACCAGCCCGCCCCGGTCATGCCCCTCTCCAGGCGGGGCTCCCCCTCCCCCCGCATGAGGAACCAGTGGACCTCCCGCTCCACCCCCTTGGGGTTCACGTAGCGGGTGGGGAAAAGGGGGGCCAGGACCCTGGCCTCCACGCCCGTCTCCTCCCTGACCTCCCGCACCGCCGCCTCCTCCAGGGCCTCCCCCGGCTCCGGATGACCCTTGGGGAAGACCCAGAAGCCCATACGGTCGCGAAGGAGGAGCACCTCCCGCTTGGCGTTGAAGACCACGCCCCCGGCCCCTAGCTCCATCCGTACCTCTCCTTGAGGTAGCTCAAGGTGGCCTCGTCCACCTCCATTCCCCCTTGGTAGCGCTCCTCCAGGTTCTCCATGCCGACCAGGGCCAGGAAAGCGCGCTCCGTGGCCTCGTCAAAGGTCCCGTGAACCTCCCCGGCGTAAAGCCCCAGGCGCCTGAGCACCCCCTGGAGCCAGCGCACCTCCTCCTCGGCGAGGGGGCGGCGCTCCTTGGGGCGCTCAAAGAGGAGGCGGTGGAGGGATAGGAGCCGGAAGAGCTCGTCTACGGGCTCGGGATGGTCGTCGGCCCGGAGGTCGACGTAGCGGTCCCAAAGCCCCCCGTACCCTTTCCCCTCCCCCACCACCAGGAGGGCGGCGGACTGCTTGCCCCGCTTGTCCCCTCCCGCCTCCTCCCCCGCCCTCAGGGCCAAAAGGAGCCTTTCGGGAAAGGGGGCCTTGGCGGTGAGGAAGGTTTCCACCATGGCCTCCACCACCTCGCCTCCCGTGAGGAGGTTGCCCTGGGCGGCGTAGCCCTCCCCCGCCACCCCCCCGGCCCAGGGGTGGCACTCCCTGCCGGTGAAGGTGAGGCTTTCCCCCGTGGCCGCCACCAGGCCGAACTGGCGCTTTTCCAAGTCGGGGTCGGTGCGGCGGAAGGCCTCGAGGACCCCTTCCGGGCTCGCCCCCTGCCTGAGGAGGGCGAGGCCCTGGGGGCCAAACCGGGGGTTGGCGTAGGACTGGGTGGCGATGGCCCCCACCCCCGCCTCGGCAAAGGGGACCACCGCCCCCACCGCCAGGAACTTGCTGGCCACGGCCACGCCCAGGTCCCCGGTCTCGGGGTCCTGGGCCACCAGGGAAAAGGTGGCCACCACCATGCCCTTATCCTAAGCGCCCGCCCGTGGTAGAGTGGGGGGATTGGGTGACCCCATGGAGATCCGAAACATCGCCATTATAGCCCACGTGGACCACGGCAAGACCACCCTGGTGGACGCCATGCTCCGCCAGGCCAAGGCCCTCGCCAAGGAGGAGGGGGAGCGCATCCTGGACTCCAACGACCTGGAGAAGGAGCGGGGGATCACGATCCTGGCCAAGAACACCGCGGTGGTCTGGGGAGGGGTGAAGGTGAACATCGTGGACACCCCCGGCCACGCGGACTTCGGGGGCGAGGTGGAGCGGGCCCTCTCCCTGGTGGACGGGGTGCTCCTCCTGGTGGACGCCGCCGAGGGCCCCATGCCCCAGACCCGCTTCGTCTTGCGCAAAGCCTTGCAGGCGGGGCTAAAGCCCATCGTGGTTCTGAACAAGGTGGACAAGAAGGAGGCCCGCCCCGACGAGGTGCTCAGCCTCACCTTTGACCTCATGGTGGACCTGGGGGCCTCGGAGGAGCAGCTGGATTTTCCCTACCTCTACGCCATCGGCCGGGAAGGGCGGGCCTGGCGGGAGGTGCCCCGGGAAGACCTCTCGGAACTTTTTCAAACCATTTTGGAGCACGTCCCCCCACCCCGGTGGACAGAAGGCCCCTTCCAGCTCCTGGTGGCCAACCTGGACCACTCCCCTTATCTGGGCCGGGTGGCCATCGGCAAGGTGGCCCGGGGCCGGGTGCGCCCGGGGGAGACCGTGGTGGTCCTTAAGGAGGGCTCGGCCCTGCCCGCCCGGGTAGCCAGGGTCTACACCCACCAGGGCCTGGAGCGGGTGGAGGTGGAGGGAAGCCTTCCCGGCGACATCCTCGCCCTGGCCGGGGTGGAGGGGGCGGAGATCGGGGACACCCTGGCCGCCCAGGAGGCCCCGGAGGCCCTTCCCCGCCTCCAGGTGGACGAGCCCACCGTGGCCCTCACCCTCACCGCCAACACCTCCCCCTTCTCCGGCCGGGAGGGCAGGTACGTGACGGGGCAGAAGCTCAAGGAGCGCCTCCTCAAGGAGCTGCGCACCAACGTGGCCCTGCAGGTGGAGGAGGTGGGACCGGAGGTCTTTGAGCTTAGGGGCCGGGGAGAGCTCCACCTTGCCGTCCTCCTGGAAACCATGCGCCGGGAGGGGTACGAGTTCAGCGTGGGCCAGCCCCGGGTGCTCACCAAAGACGGCCTCGAGCCCTACGAGCTCCTGGTGGTGGAGGTGCCCCAGGAGCGCTTTGGGGCGGTGATGGAGGCCCTGGGATCCAGGCGGGCGGAGATGGTCCACATGGAGGTGGGGGAAAGGGTGCGGGCGGAGTTCGTGGTCCCGGCCCGGGCCCTGTTTGGCTTCCGGAGCCTCTTCCTCTCCCTCACCGGGGGGGAAGGCCTCCTGAGCCACACCTTTCACGGCTACGGCCCCGAGGCCGGTCCCATCCCCACCCGCACCACGGGGAGCGCCGTGGCCATGGAGGCCGGGGTGGCCACCGCCTACAGCCTGAACCGCTTGCAGGAGCGGGTGGCGTTCTTCATTGAACCGGGAACCGAGGTCTACGTGGGCATGATCGTGGGGGAGCACGTGCGGGAAAACGACCTGGACGTGAACGTGACCATCGCCAAGAAGCTCACCAACGTGCGCGCCGCGGGCTCCGACGAGAACATCCGCCTCATCCCCCCAAGGAGGCTCTCCTTGGAGGAAGCCCTGGAGTTCTTGGCCGAGGATGAGCTCCTGGAGGTAACCCCCAGGAGCGTGCGCCTGCGCAAGAAGGTCCTGGACCCCTCCCAGCGCAAGCGCCTGGTGGGGAAGTAACCCCCCTTGCCCCGGGGGAAAGGCGGTGTAGAATCGCCTGGTGAAACGCCTAGTTCTGTTGATAGTGGCCCTGTTCGGTTTGGGCCTGGGCCAAGCCCAGGCCCCGGTGAAGGTGCGCATCGGCTTCAACCCCACCCAGAACTCCGACCAGCTCAAGGCGGCGGCCCAGGCCATCGCCGACTACATAGAGAAGGAGTTCAAGGGAACGGTGGAGGTGGAGATCTTCGTTCCCACCGAGTACCGCGGCCTCATCGAGGCCATGAAGGCGGGCAAGCTGGAGTTCGCCTTCTTTCCCCCAGACGGCTACGTGCTGGCCCACCGGGAGGCAGGGGCCGAGGTGCTCTTGAAGTCGGTGCGCAACGGTAACCCTTACTACTGGTCGGCCATCATCGTGCGAAGGGATTCCGGCATGAAGAGGGTGGAGGACCTCGAGGGCAAGACCATCGCCTGGGTGGACCCCCTCTCCGCCGCTGGCTACATCTTCCCCCGAGCGGCTTTGGTGAGCCGGGGCATCAACCCCGACACCTTCTTCGCCAAGCAGGTCTTTGCCGGCAAGCACGATGCCGCCGTGCTGGCCGTGCTCAACAAGTCGGTGGACGCCGCCGCTACCTTCGCCAACGACGACAAGAACAAGTCCGGGGCCTGGACCCAGTTCCTAAAGCCCGAGGAGGCCCGGCAGATCGTCGCCATCTTCTACTCCAAGCCCATCCCCGGGGATACCTTTTCCGTCTCCAAGGAGTTCCTCACCCGGTACTCCAACCTGGCCAAGGGCATCGCCGCCGCCATCCAGCGCTGCCAGGCCCCCAAGTGCAACCTCCTGCAGAACCTCTACCGCATCGACTACATGATCCCGGCTAAGGATAGCGACTACGACGTGGTGCGCGAGGCCCGCCGCATCTCCGGCCAAGACAAGTGAGGCCCTAGCCCTTCCGGCCCCCAGGCACCCCTGGGGGCCTTTTTTGGGGAAACATGATCGAGGTCAGGAACCTGAGCAAGACCTTCCCGGACGGCACCCAGGCCCTCTCGGGGGTCACGGTCTCTATCCCCCAGGGAGACTTCGTGGCCATCATCGGCCTCTCGGGGGCAGGCAAGAGCACCTTCTTGCGCACCCTCAACCGCCTGGTGGAGCCCACGGCGGGGGGGATACGGGTGGGGGGAGTGGAGGTCACCCACCTCTCCCGCCGCGAACTCCAGGCCTTCCGCCGCCGGGTGGGCTTTATCTTCCAGCAGTTCAACCTCGTCCAGCGCCTTACCGTGCTGGAGAACGTCCTGCATGGGCGCCTGGGCTACCTGCCCGCCTGGAAGGGGCTCCTTGGCCTGTACCGCGAGGAGGACACCGCCATCGCCCTAGAGCAGATCCGCCGCGTGGGCCTCCAGGGCAAGGAACGGGCCCGGGCCGACCAGCTCTCCGGGGGGCAGCAACAGCGTGTGGCCATCGCCCGGGCCCTGGCCCAAGAGCCGGAGCTGATTCTGGCCGATGAACCCATGGCCAGCCTCGATCCCAGGCTTTCCGACGTCATTTTGGGCATCCTCAAGGAGTACAACCAGGAAAAGGGGGTGACCGTCTTGGTAAACATCCACGTCCTGGAGCTGGCCCGGCGCTATGCCCGCCGCGTCCTGGCCTTTAACCGGGGCCAGTTGGTCTTTGATGGCCCCGTGGAGGCCCTGACCCCGGAGGTCGAGCGAAGGGTCTATGCGGGTAACCTGGAGGCCCTATGAGCCTGGCCCTCTTCCTGCTCGGCATGGCTCTGGCCGGCCTTTTAGGCCTGGGCCGCGGCTCGGTGCGCCGCCACCTGGTAGCAGCGGCCCTCGGCGTTCTGGTGGCCACCCTGGCCTTTCCCCTGGCGGGGGCGGTGGGCTACCTCTCCCGGGAAGCGTTGGGACCCACCCTCCTCGCCCTTCTCCCCTTCGCCCCAAAGTTGGCCCTGGTGCCCTTGGGAGGGCTACTCGCCCTGGCCCTGGCCCACTTCGGCGGGAAAGCGGCAGGCCTAGGCGGGGTCCTCGGCGGGGGGCTCGGGGCATTGGCCCTTTACCTCTTCCTCCAGGGCCCCGCACACCTCGTGCGGCTGAAGCCGATCCCCGGGCTCATGGAGGGGGTGGTGGGGTTTTTCTTCCTCCTCCCCTTCGTGGCCCTCGCCTTCTTGGGAAGGCGGCGGGCCTGGCTCTGGCTCTTCGTGGGGGTGGCCTCGGCCCTGGGAGCCTTCTTCTGGCTCAGCTCCCCCCAGGGCCAAACCTACTTTCCCCGCATGGGGGGTTACTACAAGCTGGTGCTCCCCGCTGAACCGGGGTCCGAGGAGGCCCTGGTGGCGGCCTACAACCGGAGCCTGAAGGAGCTGAACCGGGTGCGGGAGGAGATCGGCCTCCCCCCCCTAAACCCCATCCAGGACCTCTCCGGCCTGGGAGAGGGGCGGCTTCCCCAGGAGGTGGCCCAGGCGGGTTACCGCCTCCTGCAACCCTGGGCCCTGGGCTACGGGGCGGTGGCCCTGCTCCTCTTCTTAGGGGTGATGGTGGGCTCGGGGCTTTGGCTCCTGAGGAACCCGGGCCTGGCCGAGGCGGGCGACCTGCGGGCGGGCCTGGTTCTGGCCGGGGTGGCCCTGAGCGTCTTCCCTGCCTTTGACGCCACCGAGTTTGACCTGGGCAAGCTGGTCAAAGGCTGGCCCTTTTTGGTGAACTTCCTAGACCGGGCCTGGCCCCCCAATCTGGCCCAGCCGGAAAGCGGCATCTATCCCCTCCAAAGCGTGGCCAGCGAGATGCTCCTCACGGTGGAAATCGCCCTGGTAGGCACCCTCCTGGCCGCCCTTTTCGCCCTGCCCACCAGCTTTTTAGCCGCCCGCAACCTCACCTTCCAGAATCCCCTCTTGCGCCTTCTCTTCTACCTCATGCGGGGCTTTTACAACGTGGACCGAGGGGTGGACACCCTCATCCTGGCCCTGATCCTGGTGGCGGCGGTGGGCCTGGGTCCCTTTGCCGGGGTACTGGCCATGGCCATCCATTCCATCGCCGACCTGGGGAAGCTCTACTCCGAGGCCATAGAAAACGTGGATAAAGGCCCCATTGAGGCCCTGGAGAGCGTGGGGGCCAGCGGGAGCAATGTCCTGCGCTGGGCCATACTTCCTCAAGTGCTTCCCCTCTTTGTGTCCTACACCCTGTACCGCTTTGAAATCAACTTCCGCGTGTCCATCGTCCTGGGGCTGGTGGGGGCCGGAGGCATCGGCTTCTTCATCAAAGGGGCCATGGACGCGGGCCACTACGACCAGATGGTAATCGGCATCATCGCCATCGTCTTGGTGGTGAACCTTATCGACTTCGCCTCCAGCTGGCTGAGAAGCCGCCTGGTGTGATCCCTTTCCGCCCCTACTCCTCTTCCCGCTCCCCGTAGGTCTCCAGGGCTTCCTGCCACGCCTGGCTGATCTCCTTGGCCTGCTCCATGGCTGACCTCCTTGAGGTTAAGGGTAGCCCCCGGGGAAGGCGAGGGGGATAAGGTAAAGGGGAAAGCCGTACACCCCGCAGGCGGTGTAGTTGGGGAAACCTACACCTTCAGGACTGCAAGAGGGCCTCGGCCTCGAGGCGGGCCAGGACCCGCTCCAGGCTCCCCCCCTGCCACCGCTCCACCGCGTAGGCGGAAAGGGGAAAGCGCTCCCGTAGCCGCCTTAAAAGCCCCGCCGCATCCTCGGGGCGGCTTCCCTGAAGCACCAAAAGATACCCCCCCTCCAGCCGGAAGGCCAGGTCCCCCCGCCTGAGCTCCGCCTGAAGCCGCTCCGGGGGGACGGAGGCGGAGAGGTAGACCAGCACCAAAGGCCGCCTCAGGGCCAGGCCCTCCAGGGCCCCCGCCAGGCGCAGGAGGTCCTCCCTGGCCCCTACCCCCTCCAGGGCCGGGAGGAGGGGGGCCTCCCGCCCCGTCCCCAGGACGAAGGCCACCCCGAGGGCCAAGGCCGCAAGCACCCCGCCCAGGGCCACATACCCGGGGGTCTCCACCCCGGTGAGGGCGAGGGCGCTTTCCAGGGCCACCTGGAAGGCCAAAAGCCCTAGGCCCAGCACCAAAAAGAGCTGGACGCCAAAGGCCACGGGGAAGCGGGAGTAGAGGCTCGCTGCCCCGGCGAGGAGGAGGGCGGCCAAAAGGAGCCAAAGCCCCCGCTCCACCTGGCCCACGGGCTCCAGAAGGGCTAGGGGCAGAAGCCCCAGGAGGAAGAGGGCCCAAGGCAGGAGGAAGAGCCAGCGCATGCTTGCCCCAAGCCTACCACGTCCCCCCTTACTCCGGCCTTAGCATGGGAAGGATGGAACCCCTGGCCGAACGGCTCCGCCCCCAAAGCCTGGACGAGGTCCTGGGCCAGCCCCACCTCACGGGCCCAGAGGGGCTCTTGAGGCGGATGCTGAAGGCAAGGCGGCTCTCCTCCATGGTCCTCTTTGGCCCCCCCGGCACGGGGAAGACCACCCTGGCCCGGCTCCTCGCCGAGGGGGTGGGAAGGCCCTTCCTAAGGCTCTCCGCGGTGGAGGCCGGGCTCAAGGAGGTGCGCCAGGCGGTGGAAAGGGCCCGGGCGGAAGGGGGCCTGGTCCTCTTCCTGGACGAGATCCACCGCTTCAACAAGGCCCAGCAGGACGCCCTTCTGCCCCACCTGGAGTCCGGCCTCCTCACCCTGATCGGGGCCACCGCGGAAAACCCCGCCTTCCAGCTCATCCCCGCCCTCCGTTCCCGCCTGCGCTTCCTCCCCCTAAGGCCCCTTTCCCAGGAGGACCTCTTCCTCCTCCTCAAGCGGGCCCTGGAAGACCAGAGAGGCCTTCCCGGCACCCCCCACGAGGAGGAAGCCCTAAGGCTCCTCGCCCAGGCGGCGGGGGGCGACGCCCGCTTCGCCTTGAACACCCTGGAGTTGGCGGCCGCCTTCGGCCAGGTGGACCTAAAAAGCGTGCGGGAGGCCCTGGGGGCGGGGCGCTACGCCATGGACCGGCAGGGGGACCACTTTTACGACCTGGTCTCCGCCCTCCACAAGTCCCTACGGGGAAGCCACGTGGATGCCGCCCTCTACTACCTGGCGAGGCTCCTTAAGGGCGGGGCCGACCCCCTCTACCTGGCCCGCCGCCTCATCCGGGTGGCGGTGGAGGACGTGGGCCTGGCCGATCCCCTGGCCCTCAGGCTCGCCGTGGCCGCCAAGGAGGCCTACGAGGCCCTGGGAAGCCCGGAAGGCGAGCTCGCCCTGGTGGAGGCCGCGGTCTACCTGGCCCTGGCCCCCAAGTCCCACAGCCTTTACGCCGCCTGGGGAAGGGCGGAAGAGGCGGCCAAGGCCCACCCCGAGGCCCCCGTGCCCCTGAACCTGAGGAACGCCCCTACGGACCTCGCCCGCGCCTTGGGGCACGGCAAAGGCTACGCCTACTACCACGAGGACAAGGAAGGGAGCTTTGCCCAAAAGTACCTGCCCGAGGGCCTGGAAGACCTCACCCTCTTTGAGGCCACGGGGGAGGGCTGGGAAGCGCGGGTGCGAGAAAGGCTTAAGGCGCTTCGGGAGAAGTTCCAAAGCGCCAGGCGGCGGAGAGGCTGAGGAGCCACCCCGCCATCCCTGGCCCGCCCATGGCCCCCACCTCCCCGATCCACTCCCCGCCGTACATCCCCGCGGAGAGCTGGTAGGCTAGCCCCCACCCTTTCCCCGGCACCCCGATGAGGTGGAGCCTGGGTGAAACGTAAGAACCCCCCCCGCCCAGGATGACCCCCCCGTCCAGGACCACGGGCACCCCCTGGCTCCAGTCCGCCCCCTCGCCCAGGGCCAGGGGCAGGGTCAGCCCCCCGTCCAGGCTCACCCCGGGGGCCAGGCCCAGCTTCACCCCGCCCCGGAGGCCCCACTGCAGGGAGAGGTTGTACTCCCACGTCCCGTCCCCCTCGGCGTAGCCCAGGTAAGGCAGCAGGAGGACGGTCGTCTGGCCGCCAAAGGGGTTCGGCATCAGGGTTGCCCCCAGGGAAAACGCCGCCCCCCGTGCGGGCTCCGGCGTCCGCAGCATGGCCACGGGGAAGCACCCGGAGAGGAAAAGGGCGAGCGCCACCGCGAAGATGCGCACGGTCTTCACCCCCTTCGCTTATGCCCCCAAGGTAGCGCGGGAAGGCCTACCCCTTCAACCCCTCCTCAAAGGTGGCCACCACCCGCCTTTCAAAGAGGAGGTAGAGGAGGGCGATGGGGAGCACGGAGAAGAGGGCCGCCGCCGAAAGCAGGCCCCAGTCCGTGGGGTACTTGCGCTGCAGGTCGGTGAGCCAGGTCTGGAGGGTCCAGAACCTTGGATCGGAGACCACCACCCGAGGGTAGAGGACCAGGTTCCAGTGGGCGGCGAAGGCCAAGACCCCCGCGGCCACCAGGGTGGGCCGGACCAGGGGGAAGAGAATCCGGAAGAGGAGCACCCGGTGCCCGGCCCCATCCAGCCTAGCCGCCTCCAGAAGCTCCTCAGGCACGGCCCGCATGGCCTGGTACACCAGGTAGATGGCGAAGGGGCTGGCGGCAAAGGGCAGGACCAGGGCCCAGGCGGTCTCCAGAAGGGAGAGGCCCTTCAGGATGCCGTAAAGGGGCACCAAGAGAAGCTCCGCCGGGATGGCCATCAGGACCAGGTAAAGGGGGAGGAGCCCCAGGCCCGCCCTTAGGGCGTAGGCCGCCAAGAGGGCGGTGAGGAGCTCTAGGGCCACCACTCCGCCGGAAAGCCCCAGGGAGAAGAAAAGCCGGTCCCAAAACCCCTCCTTCCCCAGGCCCCGCACGTTCTCCAGGCTGAAGCCCACCCGGGAAAAGAGCTCCCCCGAGTAGACCGCCTCCTTGGGCATGAAGGCGGCGTAGGCCATCCAGAGGAAGGGGAGGAGAACGAAGAGGAGGACCAGGAAAACCAAGAGGTGCCCCAGGAGGCGCGCCACGCCCCCACTATACCGAAAGGGCTGCCCCAAAGGGGCAGCCCCCCGGCGGAGGGCTACTCGCCCCTGAGGGCCCGCTCCGCAGCCAGCTGGGCCTGCCGGGCCAGGTCGGTGGCGTGGGCCAGGATGCGGGCCGCCTCCTGGGGGCTGTGGAAGCCCATGCTGTTCTCCGCATCCACGAAGTCCCAGCGGAGCTGGGCCGCCCGGTGAAGCCTGCGGGCCTCCTCCAGCCTCTCCGGGGGAAGGCCCGCCTCCACGGCCTTTTGCAGGGCGAAGATGGCCTCCTCGAGGGCCTTCTCCGCGGTGGTGACGAGCTCCTTGGTGCGGTCCTGGATGGTCTTCACCCGCTCCACAAGCTCCGCCTCGGGCACCCGGTGGCAGGTCTGGCAGCTTTGCGCCACGTTGGTGAGGGGGCTCCGGATCCAGTGGTCGCTGATCTTCCTCCCTCCGATGCGGATGTAAGGCATGTGGCAGTCGGCGCAGGCCACCCCGGCCTTGTGGTGCACGCTGGTGGTGTAGAGCTCGTACTCGGGGTGCTGCACCTTGATCATGGGGGCCCCGGTGAGGGCGTGGGTCCAGTCCTTGAAGCCGTAGGCGTCATAGTGGGCCTCTATGGCCTCCACCGTGGTCCCCTTGGACCAGGGGAAGGTGAGGGTTTTGCCCTCGCCCAGGAAGTAGTACTCCACGTGGCACTGGGCGCAAACCAGGGTGCGCATCTCCTGCCTCGAGGCCTGCCGCCAGTCCTTGCCCTGCGCTTTGAGGGCGTTTTCCAAGGCGGGACGGGTGATGCGCAGGGCCATGGTCTTGGGGTCGTGGCAGTCGGCGCAGGTCACCCCAAGATGCCCTCCCGCCGCCAAGCGCTCACGGAATTGGTCGTAGGGGGTACGGTTGAGCTCGTCCCAGCCCATCTCCGCCACCAGCTTGAGAAACTCCCCCGAGTGGCAGTTAAGGCAGGCCCCAGGCTGCTTAAACTGCGTGGTGCGCTTGCTGTGGAATTGGTCCAGTTGAGCGTAGTAGTGCCCCCGCTCCTCCTTGTAATCCACGGAGAAAGGCATGCCGGCCCATGCGATTTTCAAGAAGGGCCTGGCCTCCAGCTTGTCGTACGGGGTGCTGCCGCCGTAAGCGGTACGCCCGTAGTCCTCCCGGGTGCGCAAAAAGCGATCGTAGTGCAAGGGGAAATTCTTTCCCCAGACTGCCGGATCCACCTCCAGCTCCCCGATCTCCACCAGCTTCAGGGGATACTGCTGCGCCTCCGCCTGGCGTTTCACAATGGTGGCCAGCACATATCCCACCCCCACACCCAGGAGCACGAAGACCGCCAGAACGCCTAGTATCTGCAACCATCCGCTTCCCTTCATAGCCTCACCTCATCACTTCAGCCCCCTGTGCCCCACGTTGCCGTGGCAGGCGGTGCAGTTCAGGTCCTCAGGGCCGTGCACCCCGGGCCTCAGGAGCATGGCCTCCACCACCGGGCGGTGGCAGGCCACGCAGTTTTCCAAGGCAATGGCCCGGCTACGGGGCGTGGCCATGATGGGCTCGGGGAAACGCCCCGTGGTGAAGGCCACGCTGTGGCGCAGGCCGCTGATCGCCTTGGTAGTCCACTTGCCCAGGAAGGTGTGGGGCATGTGACAGTCGTTGCAACTGGCCCAGTTGCGATGGCTGGAGTGTTGCCAGGAATTATATTGGTCCCGCATGATATGGCAGTTCACACAGGCCTCCGGGCTATCGCTCAAGTAAGACCATCCCTTGCCCTGGTAAAAGGCATACCCCCCCATGCCCAGCAGGAAGCCCAGACCTGCCACTCCCACAATTAGGCGCAGTGCCCTCATACGACCCTCACAAGGACAGTATACCCCCAGCCAAAACCTCCTCAAGGGTAAAATGTCCCCAGCTTCCCCAAACCCCCACCCCTGCCCCTGGCGTAAGATGCCCACATGAGGCCCCTTGATGGCATCCGCGTTCTGGACCTCTCCCGGGTCCTGGCTGGGCCCCTTTGCACCATGATCCTGGCCGACCTAGGGGCCGAGGTCACCAAGGTGGAGCCCCCTTGGGGGGACGAAACCCGGGGCTGGGGCCCGCCCTTCGTCCAGGGGGAAAGCGCCTACTTCCTGGCGGTGAACCGGGGCAAGCGAAGCCTGGCCTTGGACCTGAAGGCCAAGGAGGGCCAGGAGGTGGTGCGGCGGCTTGCCGCCCGGGCAGACGTCCTGGTGGAGAACTTCAAGACCGGGGACCTGAAGCGCTACGGCCTGGACTACGAAAGCCTCCAAGCCCTCAACCCCCGCCTCATCTACCTCTCCCTCACGGGTTTCGGCCACACGGGGCCCAGGGCCTCTGAGCCCGGCTACGACGCCGCCCTCCAGGGCTACACCGGGATCATGTCCGTCACGGGCGAGCCCGAAGGCCCCCCCATGAAGGTGGGCGTGGCCTGGATTGACGTGATGACGGGGATGATGGGGGCCTTGGCCGTGCTCGCCGCCCTCCTGGAGCGGGAGCGAAGCGGGGAGGGCCAGCACATTGACCTCTCCCTCTTTGACGTGGGGCTTTTCGCCCTGGCGAACCTGGGGGAAAGCTTCCTCCTCACGGGAAATCCCCCAAAAAGGCTCGGCAACGCCCACGCTCAGATCGTCCCCTACGGGGCCTTCCCCGCGGAGGACGGCTGGCTCGTCCTGGCGGTGGGGAACGACGAGCAGTTCGCGAGGCTTTGCCAGGTGGTGGGGCTTCCCGACCTCGCCCGGCGCTTTCCCACCAATGCCCTCCGGGTGGAGCACCGGGAGGAGGTGGTGGAGGCCCTTTCCCGGGCCCTAAAGACCCGCCCGCGGGCCCACTGGCTGGAAAGGTTCAAGGAGGCGGGCGTCCCCGCCGCCCCCGTGAACGACCTAAAAGAAGCCTTCCAAGACCCCCAGGCGAGGGCTCGAGGGGCCGTCTGGACCCTTTCCCACCCCCTCTTGGGCGCCCTCCCCACCCTGGCCAACCCCTTGCGCTTCCTCTCCCGCACCCCCGCCTCCCCCTCCCTGCCGCCCCCCCTCCTGGGAGAGCACACGGAGGCGGTCCTCCTCGAGGCCGGTTACGCCCCCGAGGAGGTGCGGGCCCTTGTGGAAAAGGGCGTGGCCCGAAGAGCCCAAGGGGACGAAGGCCCGGGGAAAGTGCCTTCCTAAAGGGTTTTTTTCGCTAGGCTCCGTCCCCAAGGGCGGGCCGGGCCCTGTGGATAACCCTGTGGAAAAGGCCCCCGGCTACCCAGCGGCACCCGACCCGTGGCGCTTAGGGCTGCTTCCTTCCGGACCTGACCCGGTTCACGCCCGGACCGCCGCGCTGGACCGGGGGCTTGGGTAGTATAGCACCCATGGAAGCCCTGAGGCTAGAGGGCATCGGCAAGCGCTACGGCCGCAAGCCCGTCCTGGAAGGGGTAAGCCTTACGGTGCGGGCCGGGGAGGTGTATGCCCTGGCCGGGCCCAACGGCTCGGGCAAGACCACCCTGATCCGCCTGGTCACGGGCCTGGCCTTCCCCACCCGGGGCCGGGCCCTCCTCCTGGGGGAGGACGTGCACAAAAGCCCCGCCGCCCGGCGCCACCTGGGGGCGGTGGTGGAGGCCCCCGCCGCCTTCTACCCCTACCTCACCGGGCGGGAGAACCTCAGGATGCACGCCTACCTGGCAGGGCTGAGGGAAGAGGCCCGCCTCGGCGAGGCCCTGGCCCGGCTCAAGCTCCTGGCGGTGGCGGACCAGAAGGTGGCGAGCTACTCCTTGGGCCAGCGCCAACGCCTGGGCCTGGCCGCCGCCATCCTGCACCGACCCAAGGTGCTGGTCCTGGACGAGCCCACCTCGGGCCTGGACCCCGAGGGGGTGGAGCTGGTGCACGGCCTCCTGCAGGAGCTGGCCCGGGAGGGGGTGGCCGTCCTCCTCTCCACCCACCACCTGCAGGAGGTGAGCGCCTACGCCCACAAGGTGGGCATTCTGGGCGGGGGCAGGCTCCTGGACGAGGTGGCCCCCTCGGGGCAGGAGGCGTACCGCCTCGAGGCCGAACCCCTGGAAGGGGCCTTGGCCCTCCTCAAGACCCTGCCCCAGGTCACCTCCGCGCGGGTGCAGGGCCAGGCCATCCTGTTCACGGGGAAGCCCGAGGCCGTCTTGCAGGCCCTCCTGCGGGAGGGGTACCGGGTGAGGGCCCTCCACCCCCACCGCTTTGACCTCATGAGCTACTACCAGGAGAGGGTGCGCCATGCTTAGGCTCTTCGTCTTTGAGCTCTACAAGCTCTTCCGCCTTCGCTCCGTGGGGCTTGGGCTTCTCGCCGCCTTCCTCCTCCCCTTCCTCTGGGCCCTGGCCCCGGGGCTAAAGGAGGTCTACGGCCTGGTCCTGGCCTCGGGGTGGCAGGTGGTGTCCTTGAGCCTCCTGGCGGGGATGGAGTTCCTCTTCCCCTTCCTGGTGGTCATGGCCGCCAGCGAGGCCTTGGGAAGCGAGGTGGCCCAGGGCACCCTGAAAAGCCTCCTCCTCCGCCCCCTTCCCCGGACCCACCTCTTCCTCGCCAAGCTGATGGCGGCCCTCCTCTACCCCTTCGTCCTCCTCGGCACGAGCTTCCTAGGGGGGGTTTTGGCCGGGCTTCCCCACGGGCTTGGCCCCTTCTTCGGGGGCACGGGCCTGGGGGAAGGGGGCTTCGCGGGGACCGGGCTCCTCATGCCCCAAGAGGCCCTGGGGGAACTCCTCCGGGCCCACCTCCTGGCGGGGGCGGTCCTCGTGCCCCTGGCCTCCCTGGCCCTCCTCTACGCCGCCCTCTTCCTCTCCACCACCGCAAGCGCCCTGGCCGCCGTGGCCACCCTGCTCCTCATGCGCCTCCTCGTGGCCTTCCCCGCCCTAGAGCCCTTCCTCCTCACCACCTACCTGGACCTGCACCTGAGGCCCGAGGCCCAGGGCCTGGGGCTTTCCCTCCTCGCCATCTACACCCTGGGCTTCGCCCTCCTGGCGGCCCTCATCTTTGAGCGGCAGGACCTCTAGTTAGGCGAAGGGGTAGGGCTCGGCAAGCCCCACGAAGCGCCCCCGCTCCACCAGGGGGCTCCCGTCCAGGAGGAGCGCCCCCTCCTCCAGGGAGAGGACCAGGTCCCAGTGCAGGGCGCTCTCGTTTTTCGCCCCGGTCTCCGGGTAGCTCCGCCCCAGGGCCAGGTGCACCGTGCCCCCCATCTTCTCGTCCAGGAGGATGAGGCCCGTGGGGCGGGTGAGGCCGAAGTTGGTGCCGAGGCCCACCTCCCCGAGCCGCCGGGCCCCGGGGTCGGTGGCGAGCGCCGAGGCCAGGTAGGGCTCCCCCACCTCCGCCCGGGCCTCCACCACCTCCCCCCGGGAGAAGCGCAGGTACACCCCCTCCACCCGCCTCCCCCCCACGAAGGCGGGCAGGTTGAAGCGCACCTCCCCCTCGGCGGAGTCCTCCACGGGCCCCGTGAAGACCTCCCCCGAGGGCATGTTCCGCCGCCCGTCGGAGTTGATCCAGCGCCTTCCCGCCACGGAAAGCCGGAGGTCGGTCCCCGGGGCCAGGAGGCGGAGCTCCTTCCCCGAGGAAAGCCTGGCGATGAGAGCCTCCTGGAAACGGGAGAGGGCCCGCCAGGCGCCCACGGGGTCCTCCCGGTCCAGGAAGAAGGCCTTCTCCAGATAGGCCTTGAACTCCTCCGTCCCCATCCCCGCCCCCACCGCGTAGCCCACCGTGGGGTAGAGGGTGAGGGCCCAGCGCTTCCCCAGGCGAAGCTCCGTTAAGGGCCGCCAGGCCCGCTGGTGCCTCAGGGAAAGGCCCGGGTCCAAGGAGGCGGCCTCGAGGGGGTTCTCCGCGGAGAGCACCCGCAGGAACTTGTCCGCCTTCTGGTACAGGGCCACCTCCACCTCGGGGATTTCCTCCAGCCAGCGCCCAGCATGGCGCAGGAAGTCCCCCGCCTCCCCGGGGTAGCCCAGGCGGATGAGGGGATAAGCGCCCCGGCGCAGGAGGGCCCGCTTCAAGGGGGGTAGGAGGGGGAGGGCCGGGGTTTCCGCCTCCACCAAGACGGTCTCCCCAGGGCCCGCCTCCAGACAGTACACGGCTAACAGCTCGGCCAAGCGCTCTTCCACCCTGCTATCATAGGGCCAAGATGGCAGAACCCAAGATCACGCCCCTGGCCCGGCGGCTTGCGGAGGAAAACGGCATAGACTGGCGCAGGCTCCAGGGCACGGGCCCCGATGGGAGCATCGTGGAGCGGGACATCCTGGCCTACCTGGCCAAGGTGATGGCCGGGGAGGTGGACCTGCCCCCCATGCCCGAGGAGCCCCCCCCTGTCCTGCCCGAGGAGGACCTGAAGCGGGCCCAGGAGGCCCTGGGCCGGGAGGGGGTGGACCTGGCCGAGCTGATCCCCGAGGCCCCCAAGGCCCCCACCTTGCAGGTGGAGGAGGTTCCCGAGGAGGAGCTGGACCTGGAGCCCGCCCTCCTGGAGGACCTGGAGCTGGACCTGGAGGAAGAGGCCCTCCTCCTGGCCGAGGAGCCCGAGGAGACGCTGGAGGAGGCCCCCGTCCTGGCGGAAGAGGCCCTGGAGGAGGAGCTGGAAGCCCTCCTAGCCGAGGAGACGGCCCTGGAGGAAGCCCCGGAAGAACCCCCGGTGGAAACCCCGGCCCCCCTAGGGGTGGCCCCTGCGCCCGCGCCCGCCCCCTTGGGGGTAACCCCGGCGGCGGCCCCTGCCCCCGCCCTCCGGGTCTTCCGCCAGCCCCTGGACCCCGCCCCCTTGGAGGCGGCCCTCCAGGCCTTCCACCGGGCCCACGGGGTGCCCAAGACCCCCCTTCCCTTCCTCCTCAGGGCGGCGGAAAGGGCCCTGGCCGAGCTGGAGCTTCCCCTAAGGCCCCTCCTGGGCCAGGTGGCGGGGGAAGGCGTGCGGGGCCTTAAGCCCAGGGGAAGCTTCCTCGCCCTCTTCCAGGGCCTCGAGGGCCAGGAGGAAGGGGAGGGGCTTCTTTGCTTCGCCGGGGAAGAGGAGGTGCACACGGGCCGCCCAAGCCTCTTCCTCCTTCCCCAGGGGATGCTCACCGCCTCGGGGCTGGAGGCCCCGGTGGCGCGGAAGCTCCTGGAACGGGTGGCCCTCTACCTGGAAAACCCCGTGCTGCTTCTGGCCTAGCGCTTCTTCCGCCGCTTGCGGCTTCCGGGGACAGGCTCAGGGGTCTTCAGGCCTTGGAGACGGGCCTCGAGGGCGCGAAGCTCGTCCCTGAGCCTCGCCGCCCGCTCAAAGTCCAAGGCCTCTGCCGCCTGCCACATGGCGAGCTCCAGCTCGGCGATCCGCTCCTTTAGGTCCTCCCCGGAAAGCTCTGGCGGGGGGACCTCCTCGTAGCCCTCGGGGCGGATCACCGCCCGCACCTCTTTCTTCACCGTCTCCGGGGTGATGCCGTGCTCAAGGTTATAGGCCTCCTGGATGGCCCGCCTCCGGTTGGTCTCCTCTATGGCCCTCTGCATGGCCTCGGAGACCCGGTCGGCGTAGAGCCAGACCTCGCCTTTGGCGTTCCTCGCCGCCCGGCCCATGGTCTGGATAAGGCTCCGTTCGCTCCTCAGGAAACCTTCCTTGTCCGCGTCCAGGATGGCCACCAGGGAGACCTCGGGGAGGTCCAGCCCCTCGCGGAGGAGGTTGATCCCCACCAGGCAGTCGTAGTGGCCAAGCCTTAGGTCCCGGACCAGGGCCTGGCGCTCAAAGGCGTCCAGCTCGTGGTGGAGGTAGCGGGCGCGGATCCCGTGCTCCACCAAAAAGCTCGTGAGCTCCTCCGCCATGCGCACGGTGAGGACGGTGACCAGGGTGCGCTCGCCCCTTGCGGCGCGCTCCCGGATCCCCTCCATGAGGTCCAGGATCTGGTTCGCCGTGGGCTTGACCCGCACCAGGGGGTCCAATAGCCCCGTGGGACGGATGATCTGCTCCACCACGCGGCCTGAGCGCGCTAGCTCAAAGGGCCCCGGGGTGGCGGAGACGAAGACCACCTGAGGCACCTTCTCCAGAAACTCCTCAAAGCGCAAGGGCCGGTTGTCCAGGGCCGAGGGGAGGCGGAAGCCGTAGTCCACCAGGGTCTTCTTCCGGGCGTAGTCCCCCCGGTACATTCCCTGGAGCTGGGGCACGGTCACGTGGGACTCGTCCAGGAAGACCAGGAAGTCCTCCGGGAAGTAGTCCAGGAGGGTGTAGGGGGGTTCGCCGGGGGCCTTCCCCGTGAAGTAGCGGGCGTAGTTCTCCACCCCGGGGCAGGTGCCCATGACCCTTAGCATCTCCAGGTCGTAGAGAGTGCGCTCCTTGAGGCGCTCTGCGTAGAGGACTTCCCCCCGCTCCTCAAAGTAGCGGACCCTCTCCCAGAGCTCCCTCTCAATCTCCTTCAGGATCTCTTCTAGCCCCTCCGGGCTTAGGTAGTGGGTGGCGGGGAAGAGCACGAAGCCGGGAAGCTCCCGAAGCCTCTCCCCGGTGATGGGGTGCACCTGGAGGATGCGCTCCACCTCGTCGCCCCATAGCTCCACCCGGATGGGCTCGGTCTCGTAGGCGGGGAAGACCTCCAAGACCTCTCCCCTCGCGCGGAAGCGCCCCGGGGAGAGGTCTATCTCGTTCCGCTCGTAGCCGAGTTCCACGAGCCTCTGCAAGAGGGCCTCCCGGGGGTAGGCCATGCCCCTTTCCACCACCAGGTTCCGCGCCCGGTACTCCCGGGGGTCCCCGAGGCCGTAGATGGCGGAGACGGAGGCCACCACCACTACGTCCCGCCGGGTGAGGAGGCTTCGGGTGGTGGAGTGCCTCAGGCGCTCGATCTCGGGGTTGATGCTGGCATCCTTCTCTATGTAGAGGTCCTTCCCCGGCACGTAGGCCTCGGGCTGGTAGTAGTCGTAGTAGCTGATGAAGTACTCCACGGCGTTCTCCGGGAAGAGCTCCCTGAACTCCGCCGCGAGCTGAGCCGCCAGGATCTTGTTGGGGGCGAGGACCAGGGCAGGCCTCCCCAGGGCCTCGATGACCTTGGCCATGGTCACCGTCTTCCCCGTGCCCGTGGCCCCGAGGAGGGTGACGAAGCGCTCCCCGTCCCTCAAGGCCTCCACGAGCCCATAGATGGCCTGGGGCTGGTCCCCCTTGGGGGCTGGCCCCCGGTAGCGGAAGGTCATCCTTCCCAGTTTAGCCCAAAGGAAACCCCCCCGCCCGCGGGGGGCGGGGGGACGAGCCCTTAAGACCTAGAACTTCACGGTGTAGCTGATCTTGAAGGCCTGGCCGTGGGTCTGGTTGCCGTTGTTGTTAACGTCAGCCTCCACGTAGGCGAAGGTGAGGTCCCAGTAGGTCCAGGTGAAGTACCACCCGCTCACGCTGCCCTGGTTGCTCCCCGCCGAGCTTACCGCGTTGTTATAGAGGTAGTCGGAGGTGGTGGAGCTGGCGGCGTCAGCAACACCCAAGAGAATGGGGGCGTTGAGGCCGCTGCCCATGTAGGAAGCGTACTTGGCCTCCACCGAGGAGTTCTTGAAGAGGAACTCGCCCAGCTTCAGACCCACAGCGTACTTGCTTTCGGAGATGGTACCCGTGGTAGCAGGTCCACTGTTGGCCGAAGTCACCTCAGTAGACCGGGCGTAGTACTCCCCGAAAAGGCTCGGCTTGAAGGGGAGGTCCAGGGCGATGGAAGCCGCCACGCCGTACTTCACCGTGGTGTAGTCGGAAGCGGTGCTCCCTGCTGCGGCGTCCTGGGTGTGGTACCGGCCCATGGGCTTGAGGGTGAGGGGCCCGAGAGCCAGCTCGTAGGAGCCGTAAACGGCGATGTCCTGGGTGGTGAAGCCGCTGGTGGCGTTATCGTACTTCTGCGTGTAGGCGGCCGTGAAGTTGAGCTTGGGAAGCAGGGCGGCCTGAGAAGCCCCATCGTGGGCGAGCTTGGCCCCGTACTCGCTGGCGTACACTGCGTCAGCGGGCTTCTCGGTGAGGATGTAGCGCGTAGTGGCCCCGTTAAGCTGCGCAATCCGGTAGAAGCCGCTCAGCGTGAAGCCGCCGAAGGCGAGATCCGCCTGGCCACCGTAGGCCACCAGCTGGTCGTTCGCATTGTAGTTGAAAGCGCCGTAGGAGTTGGTGACGCTTTCGTTGGCAAGGACCGTGGAGCTGTCGTAGTAGCCCTTGACCGTGACGGGACCGAGACCGGCGGAAGCGCTCACCCCAAAGCCCTGGCGGTTGGAGCGGAAGGGAGCCCCGTTGATGACGTTGCCGTTGGAATCGACACCGCCCCAGCCGCCCTGGTCCAGGGTGCTGGTGGCATCCCCGGAGAGCATGTTCGCCCCGGTAACCCCGGTGCCGATGTTCCGGTAGTTCCCTGCCACAGAAACAGGCCCCAAGGCTACGTCGGCCTTCACGTAGTACCCGTTCGCGTTGGGAGCAGAATCGGAATTGAAGTACTCCCCGGAGAGGGCCGCAGGACCCAGCTTCACGCTGGCATCCACCCCATACACGGTGGTGGGGGTGGGGAAGGTGGGGGTAGTGGTCCCTTGGTTGGCGTCCTGGCCCTCCTGGACAAAGGAGCCACCCAAAGCGAGGCCCTCAACGGGGTTCAGCGCCAGACGAGCGCCGCGGAAGTACTTGAAGTCCCCATCGTTAGCCCCCTTGGACCCATAAACCCCGGTCAGCGTAGCCCCCAGAAGGCCCGGCTTGAAGGTGGCTACGAAGCCGTGCCCGCGGCTGTTATAGTTGTTGTCAAAGACGTATTCGGTGAACTGGGACCTCGCCGACCGACCGAAGCTGAAAGACAGGGTCTGGTCCTTGGCCACCGCCAAGGTAGACGAGAACTCATCCAGGGTAAGGTTGATGGGGTAGGTGGGCGTACCCGTGCTGGGATCGTACTTGCCAGGATTGGTGAGCGTCGCCCGCAGGCTGAACTGGAGCAGATTGGGGTAGCTGTTCAGCTTGCCCGGATCGGAAGTCGCTTCAAGCTTGCCCGTGGAGAAGTTAACGCTCAGGGTGGCGTTGGTGACGCCTTCCGTGTTCTTGCCCAGGTCAGCCTCGTCGCCCACAGAACCATCGCCATCACCGTCCCCAGTGCTGAACTTGCTGGAGAAGAGGCGGTCAATGTCAAAGGTGTTGGCCGTGCCCGGCCCCGCAGGCGAGGCATCGGTACCCCAGGCCCGGTAAACGCTGTAGTTGAGGCTCAGGCTACCGCTGATGGTGAAGGCGTTCCGCTCCAGCTTGGAGACCTTGCCGGAGAGGTCGCCCACGGTGCCCTCCAGCTTGGAGACCTTCTCGGAGAGGCCCACCAGGTCGGAACGCAGGGCGGCGGCGAACTCCTGGACGGCAGCCACGTCCTCCTTGGAGGCGAACTGCTCGAAGTCCACCCCCTGCAGGTCCGCCAGGCCCTTCTCCAGGGCGGTGACCCGGTCCTGGAGGGCCAGCACGTCCTGGTTCAGGAGGACGGCGAGCTCGTTCAAGGCCTGGATGGCCTGGGCGCTCGCCTCCACCTGGGTGCCCAGGGAGGCCAGGTCGCCCTTCACCCCCTCCACGTCCTGGGCCAAGGCGTCCAGCTGTTCGGCCAGCTGCTGGGCCTGGGCGAGGGCGGTGTCGGCGGCGATGGAGGCGGCCTCCACCCGGTCCATGAGGTCCTGCAGGGCCGCCTGGTCCATGCCGGGCTCCGCGGGCGCGGGCTTGGCCTTGAGCTCCTCAATCATGGTCTCGAGGCGGGCGATGTCCTCCTTGGTGGCGGCGCTGTCCTCGAGGGCGGAGACCCGGACGCCCAGGGCGGCGAGCTCGGCCGCCAGCTCCTGCACGGCGTTCTTCAGGGCCTCGAGGTCCTCCGCGGACATGGCCTCCATGGTGGGGGACTCACCCTTGGCCTTCAGCTCCTCCTCGATCTGCTGCAGGAGGCGGTAGATGAGGAGAGCCGCCTGGTAGCGGGTGAGGGTCTCGTTCCCCCGGTAGGTGCCGTCGGGGAAGCCCACGATGATCCCCTTGGCCGCCAGGGCCTCCACGGCCTCCTTGGCCCAGTGCCCGGCGGGCACGTCGGAGAACTGGGCCAGACCGAAGCCCATGGAGAGCACGGTCAAGAGCCCCGCCAGTAGCATGACTAGCCTTTTCTTCATATTCCCATGCACCCCCTTCAGGGTCTATCGGGAAAGGTGGGTGCGGGCGAGTTTCCGCGTTTCCTCCCCCACCGAGCCTCTCCCGGGATGCAAGGCTGCCTTACGCCCAGAGGGCCTGCTTTTCCCTTGCATCCGCCGGTATCATAAAAGGCTCACGCGGAGCCTGTCAAGCCCCTAGGCTTTAGCTTTGCTATACTTGCCGCGGGGGGTGGGAGGCTGGATGAAGATGGTTTCCAGGAAGGCGGGAAGCGCAGGGGGCCTTTTGGCCTGACGAGGTGGCGGACCCCAAGGTGGGGATAACCGGCGAGGGCCGGGAAAGGTCGAGGCGATCCGCGGATGCCGCCCGGGGTGTGCCCGCCCCGCCCGCCTGAGAAAAGCCCGGAGGGAAAGCCCGAGGAGGGACAACCGAAGGGCAGGGCGCCCAAAGAACCCAAAGACCGGAGTCTTCCCAGGCTCCGAGGGGAAAAGCATGTGTGGAATCGTAGGGTACATTGGCTTTCGTAACGCCACGGATGTGCTTATCCAAGGCCTGAGGCGGTTGGAGTACCGCGGGTACGACTCCGCGGGGGTGGCGGTGAGGACCCCGGCGGGGCTAAAGGTGGTGAAGCGCTCGGGGAAGCTTTCCGCCCTGGAAGAGGCCCTCAAAGGAAGGGACCTGGAAGGTCCCTTGGGCGTGGGCCACACCCGCTGGGCCACCCACGGGGCCCCCACGGACCCCAATGCCCACCCCCACACCACGGAGGACGGGAAGATCGCCGTGATCCACAACGGCATCATTGAAAACTACCTGGAGCTCAAGGAGGCCCTCCTCGCCCGGGGGCACCGCTTCGCCTCGGAGACGGACAGCGAGGTCCTGGCCCACCTGGTGGAGGAGAAGTACCGGGGGGATCTCTTCCAGGCCCTAAGGGAGGCCCTGGGAGAGGTGCGGGGGGCTTACGCCGTGGTGGTGGTCCACGAGGACCGGGAAGAGATCGTGGCCGCCCGCACCGTGAGCCCCCTGGTCATCGGCCTGGGGGAGGGGGAGAACTTCCTGGCCTCGGACGTGCCCGCCCTCTTGCCCTACACCCGCCGGGTCATCTTCCTGCACGACGGGGATCTGGCCCGCATCACCCGGGAAGGGGTAGAGGTCACCGACCTTCAGGGAAACCCCCTCAAGCGGGAAGTGGTGGAGGTGGACTGGTCCTTGGAGGCGGCGGAGAAGGGGGGCTTCCCCCACTACATGCTGAAGGAGATCTACGAACAACCCTGGGTGCTGGAGAACACCCTGGGCGGCCGCCTGCGGGAGGAAGAGGGGGACGTGGACCTGGGGCTAGGCCTGGACCCCAAGGAGGTGGAAAGGGTTCACGTGATCGCCTGCGGCACCGCGGCCTACGCGGGGTGGTACGGGAAGTACCTCCTGGAGGCCCTGGCCCGCATTCCCACGGAGTGGGACGTGGCCAGCGAGTACCGCTACCGCGACCCCGTGGTGGACGGGAAGACCCTGGCCATCGCCATCAGCCAGTCCGGGGAGACCATAGACACCCTGGAAGGGATCCGCGAGGCCAGGCGCAAGGGGGCGAGGACCCTGGGGGTCATCAACGCCAAGGGCTCCAGTATCACCCGGGAGGTGGAGGACGTGCTGTACATCCACGCAGGGCCAGAGATCGGGGTGGCCTCCACCAAGGCCTACACCGCCATGCTGGCGGCCATGGCCATGCTGGCCGTGCGCTTGGGCCGCGCTCGGGGTGCCCTCAGCCGGGAGGCGGCCCAGGGGCTCATCCGGGAGATGCGCAAGCTCCCGCGCCTGGTGGAGGAGGTCCTGGAGCAACGCCCCCTCGTGGCCCACATCGCGGAAAAGTACCACCAGGCCCAGGACTTCCTCTTCCTGGGGCGGCACGTGCAGGCCCCCACCGCCTACGAGGGGGCGCTTAAGCTCAAGGAGATCAGCTACATCCACGCGGAGGCCTACCCCGCCGGGGAGATGAAGCACGGGCCCATCGCCCTCATAGACGAGCGCTTGCCGGTGGTGGTTCTCGCCACCCAAGGCCCCCTCTACGAGAAAACCCTTTCCAACATCCAGGAGGTGCGGGCCCGGGGCGGCCGGGTGATCGCCCTGGCCACCGAGGGGGACGAGGGGATAAGGAAACTCGCCCAGGACGTGATCTACCTCCCCGCGGTCCACCCCCTCCTGGCCCCCATCGTGAGCGTGGTGCCCCTGCAGCTTCTGGCCTACGAGGTGGCGGTCCTCCTGGGGCGGGACGTGGACCAACCCCGGAACCTGGCCAAGAGCGTAACGGTGGAATGATACCACCCCATGCCGGCTTGGGCCAGCATGGGGGCCCCGGTAAAACAGGGACCCGCAAGCCCTAGGGGCGGGCGCTTAAGCCTCCCCCGCCACGAGCTCCAGAAAGGCCTCCACCACCTTCGGGTCCAGGCCCTTACCGGCCTGGGCCCGAAGCTCCCTTAGGGCCTCAGCCCGGGGCCAGGCCCGCTTGTAGGGGCGCTCGGAGACGAGGGCATCCCACACGTCCACCACCGCGAAGATGCGGGCCTCCCAGGGGATCTCCTCCCCCTTGAGCCCCTGGGGGTAACCGGAGCCGTCCCAGCGCTCGTGGTGGTGGAGGACCACGTTGAGGGCCGTCTTGGGAAGGAAGGGGAGCGCTTTCAGGATTTCCGCCCCCACCTCCGGGTGCGTCTTGACCGTGGCCCATTCCCTTGCCGCGAGGGCAGAGGGCTTCCTTAGGACCTCATCGGGCAAGGCCAGCTTGCCCAGGTCGTGGAAGTAGGCGCCGAGGCGGAGGCCCTCGAGGTCCGGAAACCCCAAGGCCTCCCCTAGGCGCAGGGAAAGCTCCGCCACCCGCTCCGTGTGCCCCCGGGTCTCCAGGTCCCGGTACTCCAAGACCCGGGAAAGCGCCCTCAGGGCAGCCTCCCGGGTGACCCTCAGGGTGCGCAGGTGGAAAAGCCGCTCCAGCGCTTCCTCAAGCCGCTTGGCCACCAGCCGTAAAACGGCCTCGTCCTCCGGGCGATAGGGCACGGGGGCCCCAAACGAAGCCAGGGCCAAGACCCCGTACCGCCGCCCCTCAGGCCTAAGGGGCACCAGAAGAACGGACGTGAGGCCGCTTTCCGCATAGGGTTTAAGGGCCCCGGGGAAGCGGGCATAGTCCTCCACGTACACCGGGCCCTCCCATAGCCGGGGGTGGCCCAGAAGCCCTTCCCCGAAGCGGATGGGGTGCACTTCGTAGAGGTGGGGAAAGCCCGGAGGGTAGCGCCCCGCCATCACGCCAGGCCGCACCCTCCCTTCCTGGAAGAGGAAGAGGGCCCCCCCGTGGTAGGGGGTGAGGCGTAGGAGGGTTCCCAGGGCCTCCTCCGCCATGGCCAAGGGTTCCCGGGCGCTCTCCAGGGCCAGGGAAAGGTGGAGCAGGGCCTGGGCCCGCTCGGCCTCGGCCCTGGCCTGGTTCAGGGCCTCTATGCGGGCCAGGACCACCCCGGCCGCCTCCGCCAGGGCCTGGAGCCAAAAGCGCTCTTCGGGGAGGATTTCTCCCACGCCCCCGGCGGTGTCCAGGGAGAGCACCCCGATGGGCCGCCCCCCTGGGTCGCGCACGGCCACCCCCAGGTAGGCGCTAGCCTGGCGCCTGCCGGAAAGGAAGACCGCCTGGGCTTCTTGGCTCACGTCGGGGATGAAGAGGGGATCTTCCCCCTCCAGCACCCGCCAAGAAACCCCCTCCCCCCGCCTCAGGCGGAAACCCAACCGGTCCCGGGAAAGCCCTTCCGCCGCCACCAGCTGCAGGACGTCCTCCTTCGCCAGGTAAAGGAAGAAGAGCACGGAAACCGCCCGGGTGGTGGCCTTGGCCGTCTCCACCACCTTTCGGTACACCTCCCCCGGGCGCTCCAAGGGAGCCAGGAGGCGCCAGGCCTGGGCCAGGGCCTGAAGGCGCCTTAGCTCCAACACCTCAAGGGTCATAACGCCCCTCACTCTACCAGGTGGGGCGGGCGGGAGGGAAAGACCAGGCTAAGGCGGCCCGTGGCCTCAAAGGCGCGGCCCCAGGGAAAGCCCACCCCCAAGAGCTCCACCCGGTAGCCGTCCAACTCCCAATGGGGCCAGAGGTCCCTAACCGCCAGGGCCCCTTCCGGCAGGGGCTCGGGGTAACGGGCCCTCACCCAGGGCCTTCCCACCTCTCCCCACCAGTAGTGGAAGTAGGCCTCGGCGAGGCGCATAAGGCGCCCCTCCCCGTCCCCCAGGAAAAGCCCTCCTTGCGCCAGGGCGCTCCCCAGGTTGTTGGCCGGGGTGCCCCAGGCGGCGTAGGCGGCAAGCCGCCCGTAAAGCCCCAGGCCCTGGAGGTAGGCCATGAGCCCCCCGTCGCCCCGGTTCACCCGGGAGAGGTCGGCCAGGGCCACGGGGTGCCGGGCCATGAGGCCCATGAGCCGGAGGGCCGCCTGCCGCGGATCCCCGCCCCCGTGGAGGTAAAGCACCAGGTCGGGACCCTCCCCAAGCCCCACCCTTTGGGCCCCGGCGCTTCCCAGCACCCCGGCCACGGTCCTCTCCAGGGGAACCCCCTCGTAGGGGGTTACCCGGTCCGGGGATACCCCCTCCCCGTACACCACCGCCACCCGGAGCCCCGGGCGCCAAGCCCTGAGGAGGAGGACCTGCCCCGCCTCGTCCGCCCCGGGGCGGCTGGGGTAAGGGAGCCCCCTGGCCTCCATGGGCGCGGGCGAGCCCCTCACGGCATCGTCCCAAACGGCTTCCAGGTACACCCCGGGAATCCCCGCCCAGGAAGCAAGGGCCTGGAGCACCTGCAGGTTGCGCTCCCTCTGGGTGGCGTCCCACCGGGGTACCACGCCGAAGAGGTAGAGCCTTCCCCCGTGGCGGGCCTTCCAGGAGAGGAGGGGGGCGAGGCGGGCCAGGGCGTCCTCCGGGGGGAGGAGGAGGTGGCGGCTTTGCCAAAGCCCCCCGTAGGCCAGGACGTCCAGGCTGGCCACCAAGGCCCTTCCCGGCGTCCTCCCAAGCCAGGCCCTAAGGGCCGCCAGGTCCGCCCCCTCCGGGCCCCGGTAGGCCTCCTGGGGCGGGCAGCGCACCAGCCCCCAGGCGCAAGGGGCGAGGTTCGGGGGGCGGTCGTCCAGGGGAAGGTAAAGGGTCTGGGCCAAGCCCAGACCCCCCAAGAGGCCCAGGAGGAGGGCAAGGGACCGCCGCACCCCACCCCGAAGGCTAGCCCCTCACCGCCTCGTGGGCTTCCGCCAGGTAGCGCTCGGCCATCATGGCGGCCCGGGTGCCGGCCCCCACGCTGGTGGTGAGCTGGCGGTAGACGGGGTCGGCCACGTCCCCTGCGGCGAAAATGCCGGGGACGGAGGTGAAGACCTCGTCCCGCACGGCCACATAGCCGTCGGACCTGAGCTCCACCACCCCCTTGAGGAAGCCGGTGTTGGGCTCGTGCCCGATGAAGACGAAAACGCCGTCCGTGGGGTAGACGTACTCCTCCCCCGTCTTCAGGTTCTTGAGGCGCACCCCCGTCACCTGCTCCTCCCCCAGGATCTCGGTGACCACGTGGGAGAAGAGGAAGTGCATCTTGGGGTTCTGGAAGGCCCGCGCCTGGGCCACCTTGTTGGCGCGAAGCTCGTCCCGGCGGTGGACCAGGGTGACCTTCCGGGCGAACTTGGTGAGGAAGAGCCCCTCCTCCACCGCGGCATCCCCCCCGCCCACCACCACCACCTCCTTGTCCCGGTAGAAGAAGCCATCGCAGGTGGCGCAGGTGGAAACCCCCCGGCCGTAGAACTTGTCCTCCCCGGGCACGGAAAGCCTCCTGGGGTTGGCCCCGGTGGCGATGATGACCGCGCGAGCCGCGTAGGAGCGCTCAAAACCCCGGACCACGAAGCCCTCCCCCTCCCGCTCCAGGCCCAAGACCTCGTCCATGACGATCCGGGCCCCGAACTTCTCCGCCTGCTGCACCATGCGGCTCGCCAGCTCCGGCCCGGAGATGCCCTCGGGAAAGCCGGGGTAGTTCTCCACCTCGTCGGTCTGGGCGATCTGCCCCCCGGGCAGGCCCTTCTCCACGATCAGGGTCTTAAGCTGGGCCCGCCCGGCATAGATCCCCGCGGTGAGGCCCGCAGGCCCCCCGCCCAGGATGACCACGTCGTACCGTTCTTCCTCTTGACCGCTTCCCGCAAGCCCCGTGAGGGTGAACTCCATCGCTCGCCTCCTGTGGTTCAGGTTACCACCCCTCCATACCAGGAGGGGGTATACAGCGCCTCCAGTTTGGCGCAAAAGGCAGGGGACGTCAAGGAAAGCAAGCGTCCGAGCCGCTCCTGGTGACCCCAGGGGGATTCGAACCCCCGTCTCGGCCTTGAGAGGGCCGTGTCCTAGGCCTCTAGACGATGGGGCCATGCGCGGCTCGGACAGCTCCTGGTGACCCCAGGGGGACTCGAACCCCCGCCGCCGCCTTGAAAGGGCGGTGACCTAACCGCTAGTCGATGGGGCCAAAGTTTGGCTGGGGTGCGTGGACTCGAACCACGACCGGCGGATCCAGAGTCCGCTGTCCTGCCGTTAGACGACACCCCAGCGGCGGGCGCCCGATCCCTCGGGCAGAGGTTATGGTACACTCTGAAGGGCAGATTGGCAAGCCCCAGGTGCCCTTATGGAGGAAAGCCTTTTGCAGCTCCTGAGCCGGTATATCTCCCCCAGGGCCGCGGAGAACCTGGTGGCCCGGGCCTTGGCCCAACGGGCCCCCAGCACAAGGGAAGCCTGGGCCCGGCTCATCGAGGAAGTCATCTGGCCCGAGCTTTCCCGCCTCCTCCCCTTCCGGGAGATGCCCCCGGAACTCAAGGCCTTGGTGCGGGAGGGGAAGAGCCGCCTCACGCCAGAACCCGAAGCCGAGGCCGAGGAGGAGGGAGAAGAGGACGCGCTGCGGGAAGTGGTGGACCTCGAGGACCCCACGGCCCGGCAGGCCCTGGCCCAGAGGCTCGCCCGCCTGGAGGGGGTAACGGGGGTGGTGGTGGCGGGAGGAAGCGGAAAGGAGGAGCTCTTTCCCGAAGAGCCCGTTCCCTTGCACCTGGCCCACCTTCTCCTCCTGCGCCAGGGGTACGCGGTTTTCTACGCGGTGCTGGGGGAAAGCCTGGTGGCCGTGAGGCCCCTGGGCCAGGGGTACGTGGGCCTCACGGCCCGGAAGGACAGCAACGTGGGCCGCCTGCTCCACGCCCTGAGGCGGCTTGGGTCCATCGCGGAGGTCAGCGGATGAGAGGAAGGCTTTTCCCAGTTCTGGTCCTCGGCCTCACGGCCATGGCCGCGCCCCTGCCCCAGGTCTACGACCGCCTGGAGGGGGCCCTGGGGCAGGTGCGCGTGGATAGGCCTGAACAGGCCCTTTCCGCCCTGGAGCGGGCGCAGGGCCTCCTCCGCCAGGAAGCGGAGGGGCTTCCCCCCGTCCTCCGGGATGCGGCCTTGAACAACCTGCAGGAGGCGCGGCAGGCGGTGCTCAGGAGGAGCCGGGTGGACCTCGAGGCCCGCCTCCTCCTGGTGCGCCACCTGGTGGGCAAGGCCCTGTACGACGGTTTCCTGCAAGCCCCTGCCTCGGAGAGGCCCGCCTACCTGGACCGCCTGGTCCGGGCCACGGGGCTCCCCGCCGCCCAGGTGCAGGGGGTCCAGAACCTCCCGCCGGAAGAGGCGCGGCTTCGGCTGGAGGCCCGCTTCCTGCAGCTTTTAGCCGAGGACCTTGACCAAACCCTGGCCGCCACCTCCCGCCCCCAGGCCTACCTGGCCCTGGCCCGGGCCTACGCCCGCTACCTGGTGGTCCAGGACAGCCCGCAAAGCACCCTGAAGGCCCAGGACTTCATCCAGGCCCTGGCCAGGGTTTCGGGGGGGGAGAACTTCCGGCCAGGGGTTCAGGAGCTGCAGAAGAAGGTGGCCGCTTGGCGCCAGGGCCTGCAAGCCCGAAGGGCGGCCCCTCCAAGCCCCGCCCCCACCCCTCCCGCCCAAGCCTCCCCACCCCCCGCTTCCACACCGTCCCCCGCTCCGCCCCCTTCCCCAAGCCAAGTCCGCCCGGCGGAAACCTTCCTGCCCCAGGAGATCCGCGAGGAAACCAGCCTGCTGCGGCTGGACCCCGAGGTAGCCCTTCGCGTGGGCGAGGCCCTGCAACGGCTGGCCCTCCCCAGCCTGGTCAACTGGCTGGACCTCCTGGACGAGGTACGCAGCAGCCTGGCCCAAGCCCAGCTCTACACGGAAACAGGCCAGTATCAGCGGGCTCGAGCCCAGCTGGGCTACGCCTATAGCCGCTTCCGCCTGAAAATCTACCCGGTGGTGGGCGCCTACGCCCCCGAGCTGGCCGAGCGCGCCGACCGCCTCTTCCTGGCCATGCAAAACGCGGTGGGTCTGCGCACCGTGGACTTCACCGTGCTTCTGGGAGAGATCCAGGAGCTTGAGGAGCGCCTCCTGGGAGGTACCCTGGGCCCCTGGCACGCCCTGCAGGTCCAGATCCAGCTTTTCTTCCTGGGCATCCCCCGGGCCGTGTTCTTCCTCTTGGCGGCTGCCCTCGCCTTCTTTCCCCTTTACCTCGTCCGGCTCACCTTCGGGGGCAGGAACGTGTACTGGAACCTCTTGGGTCTCGCCTTTCTCTTCCTGGTATTGCCCATCGTGGCCGAGGGGCTTTCCTACCTGGGCTCCATCCTGGCCGAGTACGGGGGGCTACCCGCTCTAGGGGCCTTGGCCAACCTCTCCGTTGCCCAGGCGCTGGGGCCTTATCTGGCCTGGGGGCTTTCCGCCTTCCTGGTGGTGGCCTTCGCCGGGGCTGGCCTCCGGGGCATTGCCGCCCAGTTCGGCCTCCTCAAGGAGCGGGGGGCCGAGGTTACCACCTCCACCGGGATGGAGCGGGAGCGTTCCGCCAGCACCCTCACCAGCGAGACCATCGTGGAGTGGGACGAGGAGTTCTAAGTACCCCGCCGAGGCTTCCGCCTCGGCGGGGGCTCTAAAAAGGCATGCTTATTCCAGCTTGGTTCCCGGGACCACCCCATACCCCCTGGCCCAGTCGGCGGCGGGCATGGGGCGCTTACCCTCGGGTTGCACCTCCAAGAGGCGGATGAGCCCCTCCCCGGTGCCCACCAGAACCCCCTCCCGGTCTACCGCCTGCACCACCCCAGGCTCTCCCCTTCCAGGCTCAGGGCGCATCCTAAGCACCTTCACCCGCCTCCCCTCGTGGAAGAAGTAGCTTCCCGGCCAGGGTTGCACCCCCCGGTGGCGGTGGTAGATGGCCTGGGCGCTTTCCCCAAAGCGGATGCGCCCCTCCTCCTTGGTGAGGAGGGGGGCGTAAGAGGCCTCCCCCTCCTGAGGGGTGGGGGTGAGGTGGGGAAGGTCCTTAAGGACCTGGAGGAGGAGTTCTATGCCCTTGTCCCGCAGGCGCCCGGCCAGGGCCACGGCGTCCTCATCGGGAAGGATCTCCGTACGCCAGACCGCGTAGAGGGGCCCGGTGTCCAGCCCCTCCTCGGTCTTCATGATGGAGACCCCGGTCTCCCGCTCCCCCCGGATGAGGGCCCACTGCACCGGGGCCGGCCCCCGGTACTGGGGGAGGAGGGAGGGGTGCAGGTTGAGGAAGCCCCAGGGGGGGACCTGGAGGACCTCCTTGGGCAGAACCTTGCCGTAGGCGGCGGTGACCGCCACCTCGGGGGCCGCCTTCTTGAAGGCTTCCAGGAACTCCCGGTTCCCCTTTAGCCTTTCCGGCTTCCAAAGGGGAAGGCCCCTGGCCTCCGCATACTGGGCCACCGGGCTCGGGGTGGGCCTGAGACCCCGGCCCCGGGGCCGGTCGGGCTGGGTCACCACCAGGACCACCTGGTGGTGGCGGTCCAGGGCTTCCAGCACGGGCACGGCCCATTCCGGCGTGCCGAAGAAGGCCACCCTCATCGCCCGGAAAGCTCCTTTAGGAGGGCCTTGGCCTCCTTCTGGAGGCGGGCGAGCTCGGCCCGGTTCTCCTCCAAGAAGGCCTCCCGCTTAGCCTTGGGGAGCCGCTCAAAGAAAAAGACCCCTTCCAGGTGGTCCATCTCGTGCTGGAACACCCGGGCCATGTACCCCTCCAGCTCCAGGACGCGCTCCCTTCCCTCCTCGTCCTGGTAGGCCACCCGGATGCGCTCCGCCCGGGGCACCTCCTCCGCGTAAAGGCCCGGGAGGGAGAGGCAACCCTCCAGGCCCTCCACCTCCCCTTCCCGGTGGAGGAGGACGGGGTTGGCCACCACGTAGACCCGGCGCACCAGGTCCCGGAGGGGACGCTCCTCCCCCTCGGGCTCGTCCGCGTACTCCACCGCCACGAAGAGGCGCTGGGGTAGGCCGATCTGGGGTGCGGCCAGGCCCACCCCCCGGGCCTCAAACATGGTTTCCAGCATGTCCTCGGCGAGCTTCCTCAGCCCGGAGAACTCCTGGACGGGCCGCGCCCGCTTGCGCAACACCGGGTCCCCGTAAAGGCGGATGGGGTAAATCATCCTAGCTATTCTAGCGCAAGGCGCACCCTTCCCGAAACCTGGCCTAGGGCCCGCACCCCGGGGGGAAGGTCCAAAAGCCAAGGCCCCGAGACCTCCCCCGGACGAAAGCCCTCCTTAGGCCGGGCCTCCACCTGGGCCAGCCCCTCCAGGGCCTCCTTCGGCCCCACCACCTCCAGGGTCTTGGGGTCGTAGTCCACCACCTTGAGGCCCACCGGGGGGCGGAGGACCACGGCCACCTCCTTGCGGAAGAGGGGGGCCTCCCGCGCCACCACCCGCACCTCCTTGGGGGAAAGCTCCACCCCGGGAAGGGGTCCTTGGGACCCAAAGGCGGTGAGGGCCAGGGTATCGCCGCCCAGGTCCAGGCCCACCGCCACCACCGCCTCCTCCACCCGGCTCCTCGGCCCCTTGGCCTCCACGAAGGCGGGGTCGGTGCGCACCCAGGCCCCTTGGGCCAGCACCTCCACGGGGAGGGTGCGGGAGAGCACCGCCTCCACCCGGCCCTCCACCCGGGCCGGGCGCACCTCCAAGACCTCCACCCCCTGGGGCACGGCCACCCGCACCTCCCGGGCAAAGCCCCCCTCCACCCCGGAGAGGTCCAGGTAGGCGGAGACCGGCGGGCTCCCCTCCACCAGGTGCGCCGGCCCCCTGAGGCGCAGGAGCACCTCCTTGGGGACCCCCTCCACGGTGCGCTCCCCCTCCAGGCCCACCACCTGCAGGGGCACGCTCACCGCCCGCTCCACCACCGGGGCCCGCTCGCGCAGGGAGTACCACACGGCAAAGGCGGCGAGGAGCGCCAGGAGAAACCCCCCCCACTCACGCACGCAGCACCTCCTTGAGCCTTTGGCGCAGGGCCTCGAGGCCCAGAGGGGGCGAAAGCCGCCCCCCCTCGGCCACCCGGATGGCCCCCGTCTCCTCGCTCACCACGATCACCAGGGCATCGGAAACCTCGGAAAGCCCCAGCGCCGCCCGGTGCCGGGTGCCAAGGCCCATCCTGGCCTCCGAAAGGGGAAAGACGCACCCCGCGGCGAAGAGCCGGTCGCCCCGCAGGATGGCCCCCCCGTCGTGCAGGGGGGTGCCGGGGTAGAAGACCGTCTGCAGGAGCCTGGCGGAGAGCCTGGCCTCCAGGACCTCCCCCGTGGCCGCGTACTCCCCCAAGGGGGTCCGCCTTTCCAGGGCGATGAGGGCCCCGTAGCGGCGTTCGGAGAGCCGGGAAAGGCCCAAAAGGAGCTCCTCCAGGGCCAGGGAGGGGGCCTTCGGCCCCTGGGCCCGGCCCAGGCGCTCCAGAAGCCCCCTGAGTTCCGGCTGGAAGACCACGATGAGGGCGAAAGCCCCCAAGGTGGCGGCGTTCCCCAAAAGCCAGGCCAGGGTGCTAAGCCCGAGGAGGCTCGCCAGAAACCAGACCACCAGGTAGACCAAGACCCCCCGCACCAGGTTCAGGGCCCGGGTGCCGGAGATGAGGCGGTGGAGGTAGTAGAAGAGGACCGCCACCAGGAGGATGTCCAGGAGGTCGCGCCAGGTGACGGGCATGGTCAAAGCAGGCTCTTGCCGGGGCCTTCCCAGGAAAGCCCGAAGAGCCTCGCCCAGGTGGCCCCCAGGTCGGCGAAGCTCTCCCGGGTGCCCAAATCCCCCCCCACCCCCGGCCCCACCCAAAGGAGCATCCCGTACTCCCGGGTGTGGTCGGTGCCGAAGAAGGTGGGGTCGTTGCCGTGGTCGGAGACCAAGAAGAGGTGGTCCTCAGGCCCCAGGGCCTCGAGGAGCCGGGGCAGGAAGGCGTCCACCTCGGCCAGGGCCTGGGCGTAGCCCTGGGGGTTGCGGCGGTGGCCGTACTTGGCGTCGAAGTCCACCAGGTTGGTGAAGATGAGGCCCCGGAAGTCCTCCCCCATCAGGGCCAGGGTCTTCTTTAGGCCATCGGCGTTGTCCTTGGTCCGCACCGCGCGGGTGAAGCCCTGCCCCGCGTAGATGTCGGGGATCTTGCCCACCCCCACCACCTCGAGGCCCCCCTCCTTCAGGAGGTCCAGGACGTTCCGAGGGGGCTTCAGGGCGAAGTCCTTCCTGAGGTCCTCCCGGCGGTAGAAGCTCCCCTGCTCCCCGGCGAAGGGCCGGGCGATGACCCGGGCCACCTGGTGCTCGCCCACCAGCATCTCCCGGGCCACCTGGCAAAAGCGGTAGAGCTCCTCCAAGGGAACCACCTCCAGGTGGGCCGCCACCTGAAAGACGGAGTCGGCGGAGGTGTAGACGATGGGGTAGCCCGTCCGCAGGTGAGCCTCCCCGTAGTCCCGGATGGCCTCGGTGCCGGAGTAGGGGCGGTTCAAAAGCCATCCCCCCACCCCGATCCGGTCCGCCCAGGCCCTGAGGAGGTCCTCCGGGAAGCCCTCGGGGTAGGTACGGAAGGGCTTCTCCAGGTAGATGCCCACGAACTCCCAGTGCCCGGTGGTGGTGTCCTTCCCGGGGTTCACCTCCCGCATGCGCCCGTAGGCCCCCCGGGGGTTGGCGGGGCGGGGCAGGGTGTGCACCCCCCTTACCCATCCCAGGCCCAAGGCCGCCAGGTTGGGCAGGGCCACCCCCGTCTTCAAGACGGTGTGGTCCAGGGTGTCCGCCCCCTCGTCCCCAAACAGGGGGGCATCGGGCAGGTAGCCGAGGCCCACGGAGTCCAGAACCAGACCAATGACCTTCATCCCACGCCCCCGTAGCTTGGCTTCGCCCCACGCAACCTTCGGCCCACCCCCTTAGGCCGGCCTTTGGGGCCCCCACCGAGGCGGAAGCCCTAGGACCTGAGGCCCCCCTCCTCTTCCTCCTCGTCCTCCGCCAGGGCCATGAGCTCCTCCGGGGTCATCTCCGAAAGGGCCCGCACCGCCTGGAACTCCTCCACAAGCCCCTGGATCTCCTCCATGGCTTCCTTCAGGGAGAGCTCCCCGTCCTGGTACTCGTCCAGGACTTCCTCTATGGCCTCGAGGATCCCCACGGCGGCGCTGGCCTGGGAGAGGGCCTGGGCCAGCTCGGAAAGCCTTTCCGCTAGGTCCATGCCCCCATGCTACCCCAAAAGCTCCCCCAAGCGGGAAAGGGCGCGGCCGTACTTTTTGGCGAAAGCCCCGTGGCGGTAGCCCTCGGGGAAGAGGTGGCCCAGGGGGGCCCCGGAGGCCCGCAGGTCCAGGCCGAGGTTGTAAATTTGGTCCACAAAGTGCACGAAGCGGAGGGCGTCGTTCTGGTCGGGGATTGGCTCAAGCCCCCTCAGGTAAACGGCCTCGAGGCCTTCCAGCAGGTAGCGGTAGCGGATGGGGTGGAGGGTGCGGAGGTGGCGGAGAAGCTCCGGGAAAGCGTCCAGGCTTTTGCGCCGGGGGTCCGCCCTGTGGGCGGCGAGGAGCTCGGCATCGGAAAGGAGCTTGGGGTAGTGCCCGGGCTCCCGGTGGCGGAAGTCCTCCCCCTCAATGCGCTCCACGGCGAAGCGCCGGGCCAGGCTTTGGATCTGGTGGCGGAACTGCTCGGCGTTGAAGCGCCCCTCCCCCAAGGCCCCCGGGGGGGTGTTGGAGGTGGTGGCCACCCTGAGGCCCCGGTCCATGGTGAGGGCCAGGAAGTGGGTGACCATCTGGGCGTTCCCGGGGTCGTCCAGCTCAAACTCGTCCAGGAAAAGGTAGCGAAGGGCCGCGAAGCGCTTAGCCCCCTCCCGGAGGCCCAGAAGCCCCAGGGTGTAGGTGAGCTCCTCAAAGGTGAGGAAGGCCTTGGGCGGAGGGGCCTCGAGGTAGGCGGCCACCAGGAGGTGGGTCTTCCCCACCCCGAAGCCCCCGTCCAGGTAGACCCCCTGGGGCCCCGGCAGCCGGGGGCGCAAAAGCCCCCGGGGGCGGTCGTGCACCCATCTTCGCAGGCGCTCCTTGGCCAGGGCCTGGGAGGGGTAGCGGGGGTCGGGGCGGTAGGAGGCGAAGGTGGCCCCCCGAAAGCGGGGTGGGGGAGCGAAGCCCTTTAGGAGCCTTTCCAGGTCCACCCCGGGATGGCGGTCGACCAGGCGCATGGGTTATAGCCTAGCGCACCGCCTAGCGGACGGGGTGGTAAGACCCCCTGCCCCTCTGTTACCCTAGGTGGGTATGGTGCGGCTCTACGGCATCCCCGGCTGCGGCCCCTGCGAGATCGTGAAGATGTTCCTGGCCCACAAGGGGATCCCCCACGAGTTCGTCAACGCCCGGCAAGACCCCCAGGCGGCGCAAAAGATAGCGGAGCTAGTGGGCAGCCCCACCGCCGGGGTGGTCCTGGAGTGGAACGGGAAGGTGGAGGCCATCCGGGGCGTCTCCCCCGCCGCCCTCAACGCCTGGCTCGCCCGCTACCTGGAGGGCCAGGCCTCCTGAAGGGCCTTAAGGTGGTGCGCCTCGTGGTAGGCTGCGGCCCTTAGCCAGCCCAAAGGGCTAAGCTCCCCGAAGAAGGGGTGGGGGAAGGTGGCGGGGTTCTCCGGGTCCCCCCTTTCCGCCTCCTCCAGGAGAAAGACCCGGGCTTTCTCTAAAAGGGTCAGGACCTCTTCCAGGGAAAGGCCTCCTTTAGGCCTCACCCCCTCGGGGGCCTGGGGCTTCCCGTCCCTGAACTCCCCGGGTTGGACCTGGACCGGGGGCAGGCGCTCCCCGGCCGCCACCCGGCGGAGGCGCCTCAGGACCCGGGCGGTGCTCTCCTCCACCAGGGCGACGTGCTCCGCCACCATGAGGGGGGTCCAGGCCCCTTCCCGGAGGGGCCGGGAAAGCCAGCCGGGGTCCGCCCCCCGAAGCAGGGCGAGGAGGGCCTTGCGGCTTTCCCCAAGGCGCTTCAGGGCCTCTTCCCAGGAGCCGTAGTCCGCCAACCGGACCATGCCTTAGGATAACCTGGGCTTAGCGGGCACAGGTTTCTGCCTGTAATGGCCACATGCGGGTCGTCTCCGTGAGCGAGGCCAAGAACCACCTCTCCGAGCTCCTCCGCCAGGTGCGGAAAGGAGAGGAGGTCTTCATCCTGGACCGGGGGGTGCCCGTGGCCCGCCCAAGCCCGGCCCTGGGCCCGGGAACGCTCCTCGGGCTGGAGCGCCAGGGCCTCCTGCGCCGGGGAAAGGGAAGGCCCCACCTAGAAGACCTCCCCTTCCGACCCCTAAGGAAAGCGTCCTCCAAGCCCTCCTTGAGGAGCGAGAGGAAAGTATAATCCCCCCATGCTCACCCTGGACCTATCCGGCAAGAAGGCGTTGGTCATGGGGGTCACCAACCAGCGGAGCCTGGGCTTTGCCATCGCGGAGAAGCTCAAAGAGGCGGGGGCGGAGATCGCCTTGAGCTACCAAGGGGAAAGGATCCGCCCCGAGGCGGAAAAGCTGGCCGAGGCCCTGGGGGGCGCCCTCCTCTTCCAGGCGGACGTGACCCAAGACGGGGAGCTGGATGCCCTCTTCGCCGGATTGCGGGCGGCGTGGGGGCACCTGGACTACCTGGTCCACGCCATCGCCTTCGCCCCCCGGGAGGCCATGGAGGGGCGGTACCTGGACACCAGGCGGGAGGACTGGCTTCTCGCCCTCGAGGTCTCCGCCTACTCCCTGGTGGCCGTGGCCCAAAGGGCCGAGCCCCTCCTGAGGGAAGGCGGGGGGATCGTCACCCTCACCTACTACGCCAGCGAAAAGGTGGTGCCCAAGTACAACGTGATGGCCATCGCCAAGGCGGCCCTGGAGGCCAGCGTCCGCTACCTGGCCTATGAACTCGGGCCCAAGGGGGTTAGGGTGAACGCCATCTCCGCGGGGCCCGTGCGCACGGTGGCGGCCCGGAGCATCCCGGGCTTCATGAAGATGTACGACCGGGTGGCCCAGGTCTCCCCCTTGAAGCGCAACGTGACCCAGGAGGAGGTGGGAAACCTCGGCCTCTTCCTCCTCTCCCCCCTGGCGAGCGGCATCACCGGGGAAGTGGTCTACGTGGACGCGGGGTACCACATCATGGGGATGGAGCTCTAGGGGCGGGGGCCTGGGCTACATTTTCTAAAGCAAAAGGGTCCTACCCTGGGGTGTGGAAGGAAGCTACGGCCTGCACCACATCACCTGTATCGCCGGCGACCCCCAGGAGAACCTGGACTTCTACGCGGGGGTGCTGGGCCTGCGCCTGGTGAAGCGGAGCGTGAACCAGGACGACCCCACCACCTACCACCTCTTCTACGCGGACCGGGAGGGCACCCCGGGCACCGACCTCACCTTCTTCCCCTGGCCCAAGCTACCCCCCCACCGCCCGGGAGTGGGCCAGGCGGTGGAGGTGGCCCTGGCCGTCCCCGAGGGGAGCCTGGGCTACTGGGAAGGCCGCCTGGGCCCCTTCCTCAGGGGGCAGGGCCAGCGCTACGGCCACCCCGCCCTCCTCCTGCAAGACCCCCACGGCCTCCCCCTGGCCCTGGTGGAGGCCCCGGGCCCGGGCAGGCCCTGGGAGGGAAGCCTCGTCCCCCCGGCCTACCAGGTGCGGGGGCTTCTGGGGGCGCGCCTTCTGGTGCGAAGCCTCCTCCCCAGCCTGGCGGTCCTGGAAGGGGTCCTGGGGTACCGGCGGGTGGCGGAGGAGGGAGGCCGGGCGCTTTTGGAGCAAGGGGGAAGCTTTCTGGAGGTGGAGGCCCTCTCCGGGGGCCGCTGGGGGGCCTTCGGGATGGGCGGGGTGCACCACCTGGCCTTCCGGGTGCGGGACGAGGCCCACGGCCTGGCCCTGCGCCAGAAGGCCCTGGACCTGGGCCTCCGCCCCACCCCGCCCATAGACCGGTTCTGGTTCCGCTCCATTTACTTCCGGGAGCCGGGGGGCGTCCTCTTTGAGCTGGCCACGGACGGCCCGGGGTTCACGGTGGACGAACCCCTGGAGGGCCTGGGACAGCGCCTGGTCCTCCCCTCCTGGCTGGAGGCCAAGCGGCAGGCCCTGGAGGCCGTCCTACCCCCCCTGCACCTCCCATGAACCCTCCCCACTTGGTCCTAGCGGGCCTCGAGAGCCTCACCTTCCTCCTTCTTCACGGCACCGGAGGGGATGAACGAAGCCTCTTGCCCTCAGCCCGCTCCCTGCGCCCCGGGGCCCACCTCCTGAGCCTCCGGGGGGAGAGCCTGGAGGAGGGGGTTCCGCGCTTCTTCCGCCGGCACCGGGAGGGGGTGTTGGACCTGGAGGACCTGAAGGCCAAGGCCCAGGGCCTGGCGGCCTTCGTGGAGGAGGCCCTGAGGCGCCACTCCCTCCCCCGACCCCTGGTGGCCCTAGGGCACTCCAACGGGGCCAACATGGCCTTGGGCCTCCTCTTCCACCACCCCCATCTCCTGGATGGGGCCCTCCTCTTCCGGCCCCTGGAGCCCTTCGGCGAACCCTACCCGCCCCTGGAGGGCAAACCGGTCCTCTTCCTCCTGGGTGCCCAGGACCCCCTGGTCCCCCCACAGACGGCCGAGGCCTTGAGGGGACGCCTGGAGGCGACCGGGGCCCGGGCCGAGGGCCACCTCCTTCCCGCCGGCCACGCTCTTACCCCGGAAGACCTGGCCCTGGCCCAAGGGTGGCTTGGGCGGGTGTTTCCCCCCAGGCCTCCCTTACCATAGGGGAGATGAGACGCCCTACCCCCACGGTCTGGGTGGGCCGGGTGCCCCTAGGCGGAGCCCACCCCATTGCCGTGCAGTCCATGACCAACACCCCCACCGCCCAGGTGGAGGCCACGGTGGCCCAGATCCTGGCCCTCCACCGGGCGGGGAGTGAGATCGTGCGCCTCACGGTGAACGACGAGGAGGCGGCGAGGGCCGTGCCCGAGATCAAGGCACGGCTCCTCGCCGAGGGGGTGGAGGTCCCCCTGGTGGGCGACTTCCACTTCAACGGCCACCTCCTCCTGCGCAAGTACCCAAAGATGGCCGAGGCCCTGGACAAGTTCCGCATCAACCCCGGGACCCTGGGCCGGGGGCGGCACAAGGACGAGCACTTCGCCGAGATGGTCCGCGTCGCCATGGACCTGGGAAAGCCCGTGAGGATCGGGGCCAACTGGGGAAGCCTGGACCCCGCCCTCCTCACGGAGCTCATGGACCAAAACGCGAAGCGCCCCGAGCCCAAAAGCGCCCAGGAGGTGGTCCTCGAGGCCCTGGTGGAAAGCGCCTGCCGCTCCTATGAGGCCGCCATGGAGATGGGCCTGGGGGAGGACAAGCTCGTCCTCTCCGCCAAGGTCTCCAAGCCCAGGGACCTGGTCTTCGTCTACCGGGAGCTCGCCCGCCGCACCCAAGCCCCCCTCCACCTGGGCCTCACCGAGGCGGGCATGGGGGTGAAGGGGATGGTGGCCTCGGCCGCCGCCTTGGCCCCCCTTCTCCTGGAGGGCATCGGGGACACCATCCGGGTCTCCCTCACCCCAAGCCCTAAGGAGCCCCGCACCAAGGAGGTGGAGGTGGCCCAGGAGATCCTCCAGGCCCTGGGGCTTCGCACCTTCGCCCCCGAGGTGACGAGCTGCCCGGGGTGCGGCCGCACCACCAGCACCTTCTTCCAGGAGCTGGCCCAGGAGGTGAACCGCCACCTCCGGGCCAAGCTCCCCGAGTGGAAGGCGCGCTACCCCGGGGTGGAGGGCCTCAAGGTGGCGGTGATGGGGTGCGTGGTGAACGGCCCCGGGGAGAGCAAGCACGCCCACATCGGCATCTCCTTGCCGGGGGCGGGGGAGGAGCCCAAGGCCCCGGTCTACGCGGACGGCAAGCTCCTCACCATCCTCAAAGGGGAAAGGATCGCCGAGGAGTTCCTGAGCCTCGTGGAGGACTACGTCAAGGCCCACTTCGCCCCCCGGGAAGCCTGATGGAGCCCTTCCGCTTCCAGGTGGAGGCCTGCTCGGGAAGGGCCCGGGTGGGGAGGCTCTCCACGCCCCACGGGGCGGTGGAAACCCCCCTCTTCATGCCCGTGGGCACCCAGGGCTCGGTGAAGGGCCTTATGCCCAAGGACCTGAAGGCCATCGGCAGCCAGGTCCTCCTGGCCAACACCTACCACCTCCTTCTAAGGCCGGGCCCCGAAAGGGTTAGGGCCCTTGGGGGGCTCCACGGCTTCGCGGGCTGGCGGGGCCCCTGGCTCACGGACTCCGGGGGCTTCCAGGTGATGAGCCTCGGGCACCTGCGCCGCATAGACGAGGAGGGGGTGGTCTTCCAGAGCCACCTGGACGGCAGCCTGGTGCACCTCACCCCCGAGCGGAGCATCGCCGTGCAGGAGGCCCTGGGGGCGGACCTCATCATGGCCTTTGACGAGTGCCCCCCCTACCCCTCCTCCCCGGAGTACCTGGGGGCCTCCCTGGAGCGCACCCTCCGCTGGCTGGAGCGCTCCCTAAAGGCCAAGACCCGCCCCGACCAGGCCCTCTTCGGCATCGCCCAGGGGGGGACGGACCCCGGGCTCAGGCGCCGCTCCACCCTGGAGACCATCCAGTTTGACCTCCCGGGCTACGCCATCGGGGGCCTGGCCGTGGGGGAGCCCAAGGGGGCCATGTTCGCCATGGTGGAACTCTCCACCCGCCTCCTCCCCGAGGACCGCCCCCGCTACCTCATGGGGGTGGGCCACCCCGAGGACCTGGTGGCGGCCATGGGCCTGGGGGTGGACCTCTTTGACTCCGTCTACCCCACCCGCACGGGCCGCTTCGGGAGCGCCCTCACCCCGGAGGGGCGCCTGAACCTCAAAAACGCCCGCTTTCTGGAGGACAAGCGGCCCCTGGAGGAAGGCTGCGACTGCTACACCTGCCAGACCTATAGCCGGGCCTACCTCGCCCACCTGGTGCGCGCAGGGGAGATGCTTGGGGGGATTCTCCTCTCCCTCCACAACCTGCGCCACCTCCACCGCCTCACCGAGGCCGCCCGGGAGGCCATCCGGCGGGGGGATTACGGGGCCTTCGCCCAGGCCTTCGCGGAAAGGCGCTTCGGGCGCGAGGTCCCCGCCTGGTTTCGGGAGGCCATGGCCGCGGGGGGGCACTGGTGATCCCCCCTTGAGCCTACCCGTAGAATGGAGCCGGTATGACACCAAAGCACCTTATCCTGGGGCTGCAGCACGCGGTGGCCATGTTCGGGGCCACGGTGTTGGTGCCCCTCCTCACCGGTCTTAACCCGGCGGTGGCCCTCTTCACCGCCGGGGCGGGCACCTTGGTCTTTCACCTGGTCACGGGGCGCATGGTGCCCGTGTTCTTGGGCTCCAGCTTCGCCTTCATCGCCCCCATCCTGGCGGCCAAGGAAGCGGGCTTCTCCCTGGCGGCGGTGGGCGGGGGAATCGCGGCGGCGGGTCTGGTGTACGCCCTCTTCGCCCTCCTGGTTCTCCTCATCGGCTCCGAAAGGGTGCGCCAGGTCTTTCCCCCCGTGGTCACGGGACCGGTGATCGTGGTCATCGGCCTCACCCTGGCCCCCGTGGCGGTACAAATGGCCAGCAAGGACTGGCTCCTGGCGGTCTTCACCTTCTTGAGCGCCGTGGTCAGCGCGGTCTTCTTCCGGGGGCTTTTCCAGATGATCCCCGTGCTCCTAGGGGTCGGGGCAGGATACACGCTGGCCCTCCTCCTGGGCAGGGTGGACCTGAGCCCCTTGGCGGAGGCCGCTTGGTTCGGCCCACCCTCCTTCACCCTGGCCACCCTTGAGTGGGGCGCCGTGCTCCTCATCGCCCCGGTGGCCTTCGTCACGGTGATGGAGCACATCGGGGACATCCTGACCAACGGCCGGGTGGTGGGGAAGGACTTTTTCGCCAAGCCTGGCCTCCACCGCACGCTCCTGGGAGATGGCCTGGCCACCAGCCTGGCCGGGGTTCTGGGAGGTCCCGCCAACACCACCTACTCGGAGAACACCGGGGTCTTGGCGGTGACCAAGGTGTACGACCCCCTGGTCCTGCGCATTGCGGCGGGGTTCGCCATCCTCCTCGCCTTCTTCCCCAAGCTTTCCGCCCTTCTCCAGACCCTGCCCCCCGGGGTTTTGGGTGGCATCTCCATGCTCCTCTTTGGCATGATCGCCTCCATCGGCATCCGGACCCTGGCCGAGGCGGAAATAGACTTCACCCACAGCCGCAACTTGATCGTGGTGTCCGCCATCTTGGTCCTAGGCCTGGGTGGGGCGGTGGCCCAGCTGGGCACGGTCCAGGTGGCGGGCGTAGCCGTGCCCCTCAAGGTGAGCGGCATGGCCCTGGCGGCCCTGGTGGGCGTGGTGCTGAACCTGGCCCTGCCCCGAAAGCTGGAGCCGGAGGAGCTGGCCACGGAGGAGGAGCGGCTGCCCTAGCCCCTCCTCCCCTTTCCTCCACCCCACCGCTACCGGAAACCTCCGCCAGGGCTTTTCGCCGGGGCGCGCCAGCATGGGGTGGGATCACCCCTCCCGGTAAAAGCGGCTTCCCTTGTAGTAGTCCTCCAGAAGCACCTTGAGGAAGGCGGCGGCGGGCACCCCCAGGAGGGCCCCCCAGAGGCCGAAAAGGGTGGCCCCCAAGAGGATGGCGGCGATGGCGGTGACCGGGTGGAGCCTCGTGGCCCGGCCCACGATGAAAGGCCCCAGGAGGTTGCCCTCAATCTGGTTGGCCAGCCAGAGGACCAAAAGGGCCAGGAGGGCCTTGAGCCACCCCCCGGTGGCGGCCAGGAGCAGGGCGGGGACCCCGGAGACGATGACCCCCACGAAGGGGATGAGGTTGAAGACCCCGGCGAGAAACCCCAGGCTCGCCGCCAGGGGCACCCCCACGAGCCAAAGCCCCGTTCCCACCATGAGGCCCACCAGGAAGGCCACCAAAAGCTGGCCCCGCACGAAGCCGCCCACGCTCCGGTCCAGCTTGCCCGCAAGCTCGGCCACCAGGGGCTGGTAGGGCTCGGGGAAGGCGGAAAGGGCCGCCCGCCCCAGGCGGGGGAGGTCGTAGAGGAAGTAGATGGAAAGGGTAAGGGCGGTGAGGAGCTGAAAAACCCCTCCCAGGAGGGAGGTGAAGAAGCCGAGGAGGTTCCCTCCCTGGGAGAGGAGGCCTTGGAACCAGCGCACCAGGGCCTCGAGGAAGCCCCGAAGGAGGCCCTCCAGGTTCCGGCTGGCCTCGGCCAGGACGGGCTGGAGGCTTTCGGGGATGGGTATGGCCCGCACCCGGTCGGGCAGGGAAAGGAGCCAGGAGACCAGGGGTTCCAGTAGGCGGGGTAGCTCCCGGGTGAGCTGGGAAAGCTCCAGGACCGTCTGGGCGGTGAGGAAGGAGGCCAGGCCCAGGAAGAGGACCAGGAGGAGGTAGACCAGGACCACCCCCACCACCCGGGGAAGCCGCCTTCCCTCAAAGAAGCGCACCACCGGGTGGGCCAGGTAGGCGAAGGCGAAGGCGGTGAGCAGGATGGACAAGGCGGGCCAGGCCCGGACCAGGAAGCGGTAGAGCAAGAAGAAGAGGAGGAGGTAGACGAGCACCCGCACGTAGGGGTTCTCCCACACCCGGGCGAAGGCCTCGCGCATGGGGCTATTCTAAGCCGAAAAAGGCTTTGGCCTGGCGGAGGAGGGCTTCCCGGGCCAGGCCCTGGAAGAGGAAGGGGCTTCGGCCGGGCTCCCCCTCCCATACCTCAAAGAGGAGGCGGGGCGCCCCCCCCAGGAGGCCGGTGTTGCCCAGGTAGCCCACGGGGTCCCCCCGGTGCACCCGGCTTCCCACCCTTAGCCCCGGGTAGGGGGCCTGGAGGTGGGCGTACACGGTGGTGCGGCCGTCCGGATGGCGGACCCAGACCTCGAGGCCCCGCAAAAGGTCCATGTCCTCCGGGGAGGCCCCCTCCTTCACCCGCTCCAGGAGGGCCCGGTAGGCCTCGGGGGAGGGCTCTTGGTAGTCCAGGTCCACCTTCACCACCTCCCCGCTAAAAGCGGCCACCACCCCCATGCCCCGGGCCACGGGCACGCAGGCATCCCCGTTCCGGAAGACGAAGCCCGCGCTCACCCCCTTGCGGTAGGTCCGGGGGGCGTTCGGCAGGTTCTCCGGGCGGGAAGGCAGGCAAGCCCCGGGAAGGGGAAGCCGGTACCCCTCGGGGGCCCAGGCCGCCTTCTGGCGGAGAACCCCCACCTCCTGGCGCAAGGCGGCAAGCTGCCGGCCCCTCAGGGAAAAGCCCAGGCTCACCACCAGGGCGTAGAGGGCCAGGGCCAACAGGAGGTAGTGCCCCGGCTTCCAGCCCACGGGGCCATCCTAACAAAAAGCCCCCCGCCTTGGGGGGATGGCCCTGAGGGCATCTAGAGGAGCTTGAGGAGGCGCTCCTTGATCTCCTTGGGGGAAAGGCCCTCCAGCTTGAGCCCCTTGGCCCGCTCCAGAAGCTCGTAGACCTTGGGGATGTGGCTGGCCGCCACCCGGAAGGTGACCTCCTGGCCCGCCACCCTGACCCGCACCTTCTGCAGGTTGGGGTACTGGCGGCGCTTGGAGATGCCGGTGGTCTTCCGGCCCACACCCCCTTCCCGCTTGGCCTTACCCCGCCGCTCTATGCTGTTGGCCACCACGGGCCGCTTTCCACTGATCTCGCACACCTTGGACATAGCGCCCTCCCGTGCCCGAAGGCAAACCCTAAGGAGTATAGCACAAGGTAGACTCTTGGGGATGCCTACGGTGCTCATCCCCCTCCTCCTGGCCCTTGACCAGATCCTAAAGCTCTGGGCCCTGGAAAACCTCTCCCCCGTGCCCAAGCCCCTCCTGGACGGCCTCCTCTACCTGACCCTGGTGCGGAACACGGGGGCGGGGTTTGGCCTCCTGCAAGGCCAGGCCTCCCTCCTGGGATGGCTTAGCCTCCTGGTGGGGGCGGCCCTCCTCTACCTCCTGGCGAAGCGAAGCTATCCCTTTTGGCGAAGCCTCTCCCTTTCCCTCATCGCCGTGGGGGCTCTGGGAAACGGGGTGGACCGCCTGGGGCGGGGCTATGTGGTGGATTACCTGGACCTGGGCACCTCCATCCCCCTCATCGCCAACTTCCCCGTCTTCAACCTGGCGGACGTGTGCGTGACCCTGGGGGCCTTCCTCCTCCTCTTGGCCCCCGGGAAAAGGCGCCGCTATTAAGCACCCCGCCGAGGCTTGCCCCTAGGCGGGGGCCCCAAAAGGCATGCCCAGGCGCTTCCTCTGGGGTGGATTAGCTCCGCCCCAGGGCCCGGGCAAAGCGCTCCAGGGCCTTCTTGAGGTTTTCCTCGCTGGTGGCGTAGGAGAGGCGCACGTGGCCAAAGGCGGCGAAGTCCGTGCCCGGGACCACCGCCACCCCCGCCTCCAAGAGCCTCTCCGCCGCCTGCACCTCATCGGGGGCAAAGGGAGAGGTGTCCAAAAGGACGTAGAAGGCCCCGCTGGGGCGCACCGCCTTCAGGCCGAGGGCGGCCAGGCCCTCCAGGAGGAGGTCCCGCCTCCTGCGGTAGGCCTCCCGGGCCATCTCCACAAAGGCCCGGCTGGCCTCCTGGTTGGTGAGGGCCTCAAGGGTGGCCCACTGGGCGATGGTGTCCGGGCTCGTGGTGGACTGGCTGGACACGTCGGCCATGGCCTTGACCACCGCCTTGGGCCCGCAGGCGTAGCCGATGCGCCAGCCCGTCATGGCGAAGGCCTTGGCCGCCCCGTTCACGGTGATGGTGTGCTCCGGGGCCACCCTTCCAGGGGAGAAGGGCTCCCCCTCGTAGATGAGGTGCTCGTAGATCTCGTCGGAAACCAGGTAGAAATCGTGCTCCACCGCAAGCCTTGCCAGGGCCTCGAGGACCTCCTTCGGGTAGACCGCCCCCGTGGGGTTGTTGGGGGAGTTCACCACCAGGGCCTTGGTGCGGGGGGTGATGGCCCGCCGCACCCTTTCGGGGTCGGGGACGAAGCCCTCCTCGGGGAGGGTCTTAACCTCCACCGCCACCCCCCCGGCGAAGCGCACCATCTCCGGGTAGCTCACCCAGTAGGGCGCAAGCACGATGACCTCGTCCCCCGGGTCCAGGATGGCCTGGAAGAGGTTGAAGAGGGCCTGTTTGCCCCCCACGGTGACGATGGTCTCCTCAGGGGTGACCTGGAGGCCGTTTTCCCGGCGGAACTTCTCCGCCAGGGCCTCCCTGAGCTCCGGGATCCCCGCCGGAGGGGCGTACTTGGTCTTGCCCTGGGCCAGGGCGCGTCTTGCCGCCTCCTTCACGTGCTCGGGGGTGTCAAAGTCGGGCTCGCCTGCGGTGAGGGCCACCAGGTCCACCCCCTTGCGCTTTAGCTCTAGGGCCTTGGCGTTCACCGCCACCGTGGCCGAGGGCTTCATGGCCTGGACCCTTCGGGAAAGGCCGCGCATGGCCTAAGTATACGGGTAGAATGGGCCCGTGACGGAAGGCGAGGTCCTGGAGGAGGTGGTGCGCCGGGTGCGGCAGAGGCTTAAGGGAAGGCGCTACCGCCTCTACCTCTTCGGCTCTCGGGCCCACAAGGGGGCGGGCCCCCGCTCGGACTACGACCTGGCCCTCCTCGCCGATCCCCCTCTGGACCTCGCCACCCTGGGAGAACTCAGGGAAGCCCTGGAGGACCTGCCCATCCTCCAGTCCCTGGATCTGGTGGAGCTATCCTGGGCCCCGGGGCTTAGGGAGGCGGTGGAAAAGGAAGGGATCCTCCTTGACGAGGGAAACGAAGCTTAAGGCGCAGATGGCCTCTCTTGCCCGGGCGGTGGAACGCCTAAAGGCCGCCTTAGAGCGGCCCAAGGACGAGTACATCCGGGACTCGGCCATCCAGTATTAGGCTCCCACCGGCCTGGGCAGGGGCACCCCTCCCCGGGCCCCGGCGCGGCCGCCCACCACCCTTAGGCCCAAGGGCCGCACCTCCGCCCGGTAGACCGCGGCCTCCGGGAGCAGCTCCCCATCGGCATGGGCGGGCACGGGATGGGAAAAGGCCACCTCCACCTTCCGCCCCGCGTACGCCCGCACCTGCGGGTGGCCCAGGTGCCTCCCCAGAAGGAGCCTGGGGAGGATAAGGACCACCCCCAGCCGGGAGAGCTCCCCGGCCAGGACCACCGAGAGGAGCCCGTCCCGGGGGTCGGCCATGGGGGCGATGGGGATCCCCCCCCCATAGGCAGGCCCGTTCATGGCGGCCAGGAGAAGCATCCGCCCCTGGTGGACCTCCTCCCCGTCCACCAAGACCCGCCCCCCGGGAAGGCGCAGGTCCTTGAGCACCAGGAAGAGGGCGTAGAGGTAGCGGGGCATGCCGCGGAGGAAAGCCGGGGCGGTAAGGGCCTTCCGGGCCACCAGGGCGTCAAAACCTATCCCCAAGGAGGCCCCGAAGGGCTCCCCGTTCACTAGGCCCAGGTCCACCGCCTCCTCGGGGGCCTCGAGGGCGAGCTCCAGGGCCTCCGGCCAGGAGAGGTGGCGCAGGCCCAGCATGCGGGCGAAGTCGTTGCCGCTCCCGATGGGCACCACCCCCAGGACCTTCTCCGCCCCGGCCAGGCCCTTTAGCACCTCGTGCACCGTGCCGTCCCCCCCCACGGCCACCACCCGGGCCCCCAGAGGGGCCTTTTGCGCCAGCTCCGTGGCGTGCCCCGGCCCCTCGGTGAGGAAGGCCCTGGCCCCCCGCTCCCGCGCCGCCTTCAGGATGGCCCCGGAAAGCCTCCCCACCTTGCCGCGGCCCGCTGCGGGGTTCACGATGACCCACCTTTCCACCCCCGTATTCTACGGGTATGGGCCTCCTCGCCCACTTCCTGAAGGGCCCCCACCCGAAGACCACCCTCCTCCTCACCCGGGCCGGGCCCGTGGAGAACCCCCACCACGTCCTCTACAGCCACCCGGGGTTGCCCTTGGCGGAAGAGGGCCGAAGGGCCCTCCTTTCCCTCCTGCCCCTCCTAAGGCGCTACCCCCTCGTCCACGTCTACGCCGCCGACAGCCTGGCGGAGGCCGAGGGGGCAGCCCTCCTGGCGGGGGCGCTTTCCGTCCCCTTCACCCTCCTCCCGGAGCTTCGGGAAAGGAGCTGGGGGGCCTGGGAGGGGAAGGCCTTCGCCGAGGTGGAGGCCCGCTTTCCCGAGGTGGTGGCGGCCTGGCTGGAGGACGAGGCGGGCTTCGCCCCACCCGGGGGCGAGAGCGTGCGGGAAGCCTGGGCGCGGGGCAGGGAGGCGGTAAAGGCGCTTTTGCAAAGGCACCGGGGCCAGGCCCTCCTGATGGTGGGCAACTGCACCGTAAACCGCGCCGCCCTAAGCCTCGCCCTCCCCCTCCCCCCGGAGGAGGGCCTGAGGCTGGAGCAGGACTATGCCAGGCTCTCCGTGGTGGACTTCTACGGGGAGGAGGGGGTGGTGAAGGCCTTGAATCTGGGGCCGGACGGGTGCCCCTAAGCGCCCCCCAAAGGGGCGTGCTCTGGGGTAGACTGAGGGCATGATCCGGCCCGTGGGCCGCCAAGACCTCCCTGGGCTCCTCCGCCTCCTCCGCTGGATGGACGAGAGCCCCAAGCGGGGGGTGCTGGCCCCCGAGGCCCGGGACCTCGAGGGCCTCGCCGAGGAGCTGGAGGACGGCCTGGTCCTCGTGAGGGACGGGGAAGTGGCGGGGTACGTGGGCCTTTACCCCTTCTGGGACGGGGCCGCGGTGGAAGGCCCCCTGGCCTACCAGGAGGAGGACCTGCCCCTTCTCCTCCAAGGGGTGGAGGAGCGGGCTAAGGAGCTCCACGTGGAGCGGCTTTACGCCTTCCCCCGGGAGGAAAACCGCACCCTCCGCCGGGCCCTGGAGGAGCGGGACTTCGGCCTCCTGCACCTCACCTACTTCTTCGTCAAAAACCCCGAGGGCCTGGAGTACCCGCCCCCCGAAGGGGTGGTCATCCGCAAGGGCTTTCCCGGCCCCGGGGTTTACCGGGAGCTTTACCGGGAGAGCGAGGAGGGGTGGGCCTTGCGCCTCAAGTGGACGGACGAGGAGCTCAAGGAGCACTTCCAGGACCCCCACGTCCACCTCCTGGTGGCCTACCAGGGGGAAAGGCCCGTGGGCATGGCCGAGGTGGAGCTGGAAGAAGGAGAGGCCAGCGTGGCCTACATCGGGGTGGTCCCCGAGGCCCGGGGGAAGGGCATCGGCCGGGCCCTTCTGGCGGAAACCGCAAGGCTCGCCCGGAAGAAGGGGGCAAGGCTCCTGCGGGTCCGGGCCCACGACCACGAGAAGGGGGCCCTGGAACTCTACCGCAACCTGGGCTTCAGCCTGGAGGAGGCTGTGGCCACCTACGCCAAGGAGCTTAGGGCCATCCGGTAGGTCAGGGCGTGGGCCTCCACGGTGAGGCGGGGGTCCCGGTTGTACCCCCCGCCCATGACCACCACGAGGGGCACCCCCAGGGCCTTCACGAAGCGGAAGACCCTGGCGTCCCGCCTCCTCACCCCCTCCAGGGTCAGGGCGAGGCGGCCGAAGCGGTCCCCTTTGAGGACGTCCACCCCGGCGTTGTAGAAGACGAACTCGGGCCGAAAGGCCGAGGCCTGTGCCAAGGCCTCGTCCAAAGCCCATAGGTAAGCCTCGTCCCCGGTGGCATCGGGAAGGCCCACGTCCAGGTCGCTCCGCTCCTTCCTCAGGGGGTAGTTCCGCTCCCCGTGGAGGGAGAGGGTGTAGACCGAGGGGTCCTCCCGGAAGAAGGCCGCCGTGCCGTTCCCCTGGTGGGCGTCCAGGTCCACCACCAGGATGCGCCCCCCAAAGCCCCGGGCGCGAAGCCAGGCTATGGCCACCGCCACGTCGTTGAAGAGGCTGTACCCCTCGGCCCGGTCGGGGAAGGCGTGGTGGGTGCCCCCCGAGAGGTTGAGGCCAAGGCCGGCCTCGAGGGCGTCCAGGGCGGCGGCCAGGGTCCCCCCGGCGGCGTGGAGGGCCCGCCGCAAGAGGGCCTGGCTGAAGGGAAGGCCAAGCCTCAAGGCCTCCTCCCGGGTAAGCCCCTCCCCGAAGAGCCTATCCAGGTAGCGGGGGTCGTGGGCCAGGAAGAGAGCCTCCTTGGGCACCTCGGGAGCGGGGAGGACGGGGAGGAGCCCCTTTAGGGCCTCCGCCACCCCCTGGTACTTGTAGAGGGGAAAGGGGTGGCCCTCGGGCAGGGGGAAGGCCAGGTGGGCGGTGGAGTAGGCCCGCACCCCCTCATGGTAGCGAAAGCTGGCGGTAGGCCTCGTAGGCCGCCACCCCCACGGCCACCGCCAGGTTCAAGGAGCGCACCGGCCCCGGCATGGGGATCCGGAGGGCGGGGAACTGGGCCAGGATCTCCTTGGGGAGCCCCCGGGTCTCGGGGCCGAAGAGGAGGTAGTCCCCTGCTTGGAAGCGGGCCCGGAAAAGGCTTTCTTCGGCCTGGGCGCTGAAGGCCCACACCCTGGCCCCTGGGGGCAAGATGGCCCCAAAGGCCTCCCAGGAATCGTGGACCCGAAGGTCCACGTGGGGCCAGTAGTCCAGGCCCGCCCGCCTGAACCTGGGGCTGGAGAGGAGGAAGCCCAGGGGGCGGATCAGGTGGAGGGGCCACCCCAGGGCGGCCGCGGTGCGGGCCACGTTGCCGGCGTTCTGGGGGATCTCCGGCTGGTAGAGGACCAGGTGAAGCACTACCGCCTCCGGTACCGGGTGGCCGCTCCCCGGCCCACCCGCTCCACCCGGCCCTCCCGCACCAGGCGGTTGAGCAGGGAGAGGGCCGCCCGGGAGGAAAGCCCCAAGGCCCCCTCCACCTCCCGCCTGGGCCGCGGCGCCTCCAAGAGGGCCAGGGCCCGCTCCGCCAGGGGGTCCCGCCGGGCCAGGTGGTACCGTCCCCCCTCCCTGCCCACGAGCCCCATGCGCTCCATGCGGGCGAGCACCCTCCGGGCGGCCTCCTCGGGGAGCTGCAGGGCCCGGGCCAGCTCCCCTAGGGTGGCCTCCCCCACCCGCCGGAGGTGGGCCACGGCGATGAGGTGGTCCAGGCTGAAGGCCCCATGGCGCTCCTGGGCCTCGGCCAGCTCCCGCACGAAGGCCTCGTCCAGCTCGGGGTTGTAGAGGACGAGGGTCAGGGCCTCGGGAAAGAGGCGAAACTCCGGGGGCTCCTTGCCGTACTTGAGGAGGAGGCGGTACATCTTGTCCACCCCGCTTCCCGCCCGCTCCACGTAGCCCAACCGATAAAGGGCCTCGGCCAGGCGGGGGTTCCGCCTCTTGGGGGGGTGGCGCAGGACGTTCTCCGGGGTGATCCCGGGGGGAAAGCCCCCTGGGTTGGAGACCTCCAGGCGGTCCCGGTGGTGGTGCACCTGGATGGCATCCGGGCTCTGCCAGTCCCGGTGGACCAGGGCGTTCAGGAGGGCCTCCCGGTAAACCTCCTGGTCAAAGTCCCAGACCTCGAGGCGAAAGAGCCCCACCGTGAGGTAGCGCACCCGGTTCCGGGCCTGGATGAGGTCCCGGAGCCTTTCCAACAGGGCAGGGATGGGCCTCAGGAGGTCCTCCCGGAAGGCGTAGGTCCCCTCCTCCTCGTGGAAGTAGTAGCTCACCTCCGCCTGGGGCAAGAGGCGGCGCAGGGCCAAGGGGGTGCCCGCCAAAAGAAGCCCCGCCACCGTGGGCCTTTCCTCCCCCTCCACCCGCTCCAGAAGCCCCAGGGCAAAGAGGAGTTCCAGGTCCGGCAGGGCGGCCAGGTTGCTTCCCCGCTCCTCCAGGATGCGCCTAAGGCGCAGCACCTCCACGGGGTCCAAATCGGAAAGGCTCGCCGCCGGCAGCACCTGGGCGGTGAAGTCGGGCTCGGGCAGGGCCTGGCCCAGCCGGAGCTCCGAAAGCCGCTTGCCGTCCCAAAAGGGCACCCGCCCCGCCCCCACGGCGATGGCCGTGGGGCTTTGCGGCACGAAAAGGGCCAGGACCCTCCCCTCCGGCCCCTCCACCACCTCCACGTAGGGCAGGAGGAGCCCCTGGGTGAGCTGGAAGAGGGCGTGGGTGATCTGCAGGGGGTGGATCTCCGCGGCCCCCAGCACCTTTCCCTCGGGGCTCACCCCCAGGAAGAGGGTGCCCCCCCGGTGGTTGGCCAGGCCCGCGGCGTAGCGGGCCAGCTCCTCGGGGGAGAGGTCCTTGGGCAGGAAGAGGGTGCGCTCGTCCTGGCCCGCGCGAAGGCGCGCTTGCAGCTCCTCCCACGTCACGGAGTCCAGTTTACGAGGCTGCCCCCGGCATCAGGGAAAACGCAGTGTCCAAAGTTTTGTTATCACTAGGCAACTTATCGTTTGACATAAAGCACACTATACCGGGTAAGCTGCCATTTACGTACACGCAGTATTTGCCATATGTCAACCATACTATTGACATCATGCACATCCGGTGCTACCCTTGCCCCCAAGGGGGTGGCCATGAAGGCGCGGATGACCCTGGGAGTGTTGGCGGCAAGCGGGTTTTCGGGAGTGGCCTTGGCGGAAGGGATAGACGGGGCAGCCACGGCCTGGATGCTGGTCTCCACGGCCTTAGTCCTCCTCATGACCCCGGCCTTGGCCTTTTTCTACGGCGGGCTGGTGCGGAGCAAGAACGCCCTGAACACCATGATGATGAGCTTCGCTGCCCTGGGCTTTGTGGGGGTGGGCTGGGCGCTCTTGGGCTATAGCCTGGCCTTTGCCCAGGGGAGCCCCTGGCTGGGGAGCCTCGAGCACCTCTTCCTAAAGGGGGTGAGCCTCGAGGCCAAGGGGGAGATCCCCCACCTCCTCTTCATGGCCTTCCAGGGCACCTTCGCCATCATCACCGCCGCCCTCCTCACCGGGGCTTTGGTGGAGCGGATGCGGTTTGCTCCCCTACTCCTTTTCCTAAGCCTCTGGGGGCTTTTCGTTTACGCCCCCATCGCCCACTGGGTCTGGGGCGGGGGGTTCTTGGGCACCCTGGGCGCCTTGGACTTCGCCGGGGGCACGGTGGTGCACATCAACGCCGGGGTGGCGGCCCTGGTGGGGGCCCTGGTCCTCGGGGCCCGGAAGGACTACGGCCTCCAGGCCATCCTGCCCCACAGCGTCCCCCTTACCCTGCTGGGGGCGGCCCTCCTGTGGTTCGGCTGGTTCGGCTTCAACGGGGGCAGCGCCCTAAGCTCGGGGACCTTGGCCTCCTTGGCCTTCGTGAACACCCTTTTGGCCCCCGCGGCCACCCTGGTGGTCTGGACCCTTCTGGACCTCCTGCGCACCGGGAAGGCCACGGCGGTGGGCCTGGCCACCGCCATCGTGGTGGGCCTGGTGGCCGTCACCCCCGCGGCGGGCTTCGTCTCCCCACTGTCCGCCCTGGTCCTGGGGGGTGTTGCCGCGCTCCCCAGCTACTTCTTCCTCCTCTACCGGCCCAGGACCAGGCTGGACGACAGCCTGGACGTCTTCGGGGCCCACGGGATCGCCGGCATCACGGGGGCGCTTCTCACCGGCCTCCTGGCGGAAAAGGCCTGGAACGGGGTGACGGACGGCCTCCTCTTCGGCAACGCCCGGCAGCTCGCCATCCAGGCCCTGGCGGTGGGGGTGGCCCTGGGCTTCTCGGCCTTGGGCACGTTCCTGCTCCTGAAGCTTACGGGCCTCTTTACCCCCTTGCGGGCGAGCCCCAAGGAGGAAGGCCTGGGCCTGGACGTGACCCAGCACGGGGAGGAGGCCTACGCCAGCGGGGAAGGGGCCATCCTGGTGCTCTCCGAAGCCAGCCCCAAGGCCCTGAAGCCCGTGGGGGGTGAGGCATGAAGCTGATCGTGGCCATTGTCCGCCCGGAAAAACTCCATGACGTTCTGGAGGCCCTCTTCAGGGCCGAGGTGCGGGGGCTTTCCCTCAGCCGCATCCAGGGGCACGGGGGGGAGATGGAGCAGGTGGCCACCTACCGGGGCACCACGGTGAAGATGGCGTTGCACGAGAAGGTACGCCTGGAGATCGGGGTCTCCGAGCCCTTCGTCAAACCTACGGTGGAGGCCATCCTGAAGGCGGCCCGCACGGGGGAGGTGGGGGACGGAAAGGTGTTTGTCCTGCCGGTGGAGAAGGTCTACCGCATCCGTACCGGGGAGGAGGACGAGGCCGCCGTGACCCCGGTACAATAGGGGTGTGACGGCGAGGCAGCGGGCCATCCTCTACCTCCTGGTGGAGGAGTACATCCGGACCAAGGCTCCGGTGCCCTCGGCCCGGGTAGCCGAGGGCCTGGGGCTTTCCCCCGCCCTCTGCCGCTACGAGCTCATCGCCCTCGAGGAGATGGGCTACCTCAGCAAGCCCCACGCCTCCGCGGGGCGCGTGCCCACCCGGCAGGGCTTCCGCCAGTACGGCCTTTCCCTCCTGCCCCCAAGACCCCTGCCCGAGGCCACCCGGGAGCGGCTGGAGCGGGCCCTGGCGGGGGCCCGGGAGCCTGAGACCTTCCTGGTGAAGATGGCGGTGGGGCTCTCCGGCTACCCGGCCCTCCTGCGCCTCAGGCCCAGAAAGTCCCCCAGGGTCCTCCAGGTTCACCTCTCCCCCCTCCCGGAGGGCACCCTGGCCGTCTTCGTCCTGGAAGGGGGGAGGGTGAAGGAGACCAGGCTCCCCCTCTCCCTACCCCCGGAGCGGCTCAAGCAGGCGGAGGAGGCGCTCTCCGGCCCCTTCACCGCCTTGCCCCAGGCCCCCCGGGGCCTGGAGGAGCTCTTCGCCCACCTCTCGCGGGCCCTCTCCGCCGGGCTTTCCCTCACGTACCGGGAGGGGCTGTCCGAGGCCTTGAAGGAGCCCGAGGCCCAGGACCCGGGCTTCCTGGAACGCCTGGTCCGCCTCTACGAGGCGGGGAGCGAGGAGCTCCTCACCCCCCCGGGGCGGGTGGACGTGCGGGTGGGGGAGGTGGAGGGGCTGGCCCAGGTGCAGGCGGGCTTCGCCAAGGGGGAGTGGCTGGGGGAGATCACCCTCTTAGGCCCCATGCGCATGCGCTACCCCCAGGCCCTATCCGTAGCCCTGGGCCTCACCCAGGTCTATACTGGGCAACATGCGGGTTGAGGTGAGGCTCTTCGCCCTCTACCGGGAGCAGGCGGGAACGGACCGCCTGGGCCTGGAGCTCCCCGAGGGGGCCCAGGTGCGCCACGCGAAGGAGGCCCTGGAAAGGCGCTTCCCCGGCCTCAGGCTGGAAGGGGGTATGGCCGCGGTGAACCAGGCCCTGGCGGGGGCGGAAACCCCCCTAAAGGAGGGGGACGAGCTGGCCTTCCTGCCCCCGGTGTCCGGCGGCCAAGACTCCTTCGGCCTCACGGAGGACCCCCTGGACCTAAAGGCCCTGGTGGACTGGGCCATAGCCCCCGAGTACGGGGCGGTGGTGAGCTTCCTGGGCACCACCCGAAGCCCCAACCGGGGGGAGGAGGTGGCCTTTTTGACCTACGAGGCCTACCCCGGGATGGCGGAGAAGGTGATGGGGGAGATCATCGCCGAGATGCGGGCCCGCTGGCCCCTAGGCCGCGTGGCCCTCTGGCACCGCCTGGGCCGGGTGGACCCGGGGGAGGCTTCCATCGCCATCGTGGTCTCGGCCCGGCACCGCAAGGAGGCCTTCGCCGCCTGCGAGTACGCCATAGACCGGGTGAAGCAGATCCTCCCCGTCTGGAAGAAGGAACACCGCAAGGACGGGAGCTTCTGGGTGGAGGGCTTCGCCCCGGAGGAGCAGAGGCTTTGACAGCACCCCATGCCGGCCCCTGTCGGCATGGGACCCCAGGGATATGACCTCCTTCACCTTCATCGCCGGCCTCCTCCTCCTGGTGCTCTTCGCCCTGCCCCTCCTCTTGGGCTTCCTGGCGGGACGGGCCTACCGGGAGGGCCGGGGCCGGGTGGCCCTGGGGCTCCTCCTCTTCGGGGGGTTTTGGGGCCTGTTGGCCAAGCCGAGGCCTTTGGGGCTTCTCCTCCTCCTCTTGGGCCTCTTCCTGGGCTACGGGAGGCTCCGCTGATACCACCCCATGCTGGCTTGCGCCAGCATGGGGGCCCCGGTGAGGCCACCCCGTGCTGGCCCCTGCCAGCATGGGGCCCCAGGAGGCAGGCCAAGCGGGGATTTCCGGGGCTGGCAGCGCGAGGAAGAGGCAAAAGGGCATGAACCCGCCGCCCGAGGAGGGGGTATACTGGGGGGATGACCGGGGCCCCGGCCAAGGGCCGAGGAGGGGGTGCGAGCGCATGCGGGCCATCTTGGAACTTTTACCGGAAGAACTCCCCGGCGAGGGGTACCGCAAGGCCCAGATCGCCCACTGGCTCTACGCCCGGGGCGTTTTGGACTTCGCGGAGATGACCGACCTCCCCAGGGCCCTGCGGGAGGCCCTGGCGGAGGAGTGGCGCATCTCCGAGTTCGCCCTGGTGGAGGCCTATCCCAGCCAAGACGGAAGCGTCAAGTACCTCTTCACCCTCCTGGACGGCAAGAAGACGGAGGCGGTCTACATGCCCTACCCTAACCGCAAGACCGTCTGCCTCTCCAGCATGGTGGGCTGCCCGGCGGGGTGCACCTTCTGCGCCACCGGGGCCTTGGGCTTTGGCCGCAACCTCACGGGGGCGGAGATCCTGGCCCAGGTCCTGGCCATCGCCCACCACCAGGGCATCTCCCCCCGGGAGATCCGGAACGCGGTCCTCATGGGCATGGGGGAACCCCTTTTGAACCTGAAAAACGTCCTCCGGGCGGTCCGGGTCATGCTCCACCCCAAGGGGCTCGCCATGAGCCCAAGGCGCATCACCCTCTCCACCGTGGGCATCCCCAAGGGGATCTACCGCCTGGCCGAGGAGGACCTCGGGGTGCGCCTGGCCCTCTCCCTCCACGCCCCCGACGACGAGACCCGCCGGAGGATCATCCCCACCGCCCACCGCTACCCCATCGCCGAGATCATGGAGGCGGTCCGCCACTACCACGCCAAGACGGGGCGCCGGGTCACCTTTGAGTACACCCTCCTCAAAGGGGTGAACGACCACCCCTGGCAGGCGAGGCTTCTCGCCAAGCTCCTCAAGGGAATCAGCGCCCACGTGAACCTCATCCCCTTCAACCCCTGGGAAGGGGCCCCGGTGGAGGGGACGCCCAAGGCGGGCATCCTGGCCTTCGCCGAGGAGCTCAAGCGCCTGGGCGTCCCCACCTCCATAAGGTGGAGCCGGGGCCGGGACGTGGGGGCGGCCTGCGGCCAGCTGGCCCTCAAAACCCCAAAGGCCCTCAGCTTCAAACCGCTTCCAGAAGGCGCCGGGCGATGACGAGCTTCAGGATCTCGCTCGTCCCCTCCCCGATCCGGGTCAGGCGGGCATCCCGCCAGTAGCGCTCCACGGGGTAGTCCTTGACGTAGCCATAGCCCCCCAGGATCTGGATGGCCTCGTCGCAGGCCCTGACCGCCGCCTCGCTGGCGAAGAGCTTGGCCTGGGCGGCCTCGAGGGCAAAGGGCCTCCCCGCGTCCTTGAGCTCCGCCGCCTTGAGGTAGAGAAGCCGCGCCGCCTCCAGCTCCGTGGCCGCCTCCGCCAGCTTGAAGGAAACGCCCTCAAACTCGGCGATGGGCCTCCCGAAGGCCTCCCGCCCCTTGGCGTAAGCCAGGGCGAAGTCCAAGGCCGCCCGCCCCAGGCCCACGGCCATGGCGGCGATGCCGATCCTGCCCCCGTCCAGCACCCGAAGGACGTGGTAAAACCCCCTCCCCCGCTCGCCCAAGAGGGCGTCCTCGGGGAGGAAGAGGTCCTCCAGGAGGAGCTGCGCCGTGTCCGAGGCGTTTAGCCCCAGCTTCTCCTCCTTCCGCCCCACCTTTAGGCCCTTTTCCGGGCGGAAAAAGGCGAAGGCGGAGATGCCGAGGTGCTTTTTGTCCGGGCTTGGGGCCGGATCGGTGCGGGCCATGACCACGTAGACCCCGGCCACGCTCCCCTGGGTGATGAACTGCTTGGTGCCGTTTAGGACCCATCCCTCCGGCACCTTTTCCGCCTTGGTCTTGAGGGCGGCGGCATCCGAGCCTGAACCTGGCTCCGTGAGCCCCCAGGCCCCCAAGGCCTCCCCCGCGGCCAGCTTGGGGAGGAAGGCCTCCTTCTGCGCCTCGCTCCCCGCGAGCAGGATGTGCCCGGTGGCCAGGGAGTTGTGGCTGGCCACGGTGAGGGCGAGGGCGCCATCGTGGTAGGCGATAGCCTCCACCATGCGGGCGAAAAGCCGCGTGGAAAGCCCCGCCCCCCCGTAGGCCTCGGGCACCACCGCCCCGAAGACCCCAAACTCCGCCAGCTTCCGCACCAGCTCCCAGGGAAAGGCGCCCGTGCGGTCCCGCTCCGCCGCCCCCGGGGCCACCTCCGCCTTCAAGAACTCGCGGAAAGGCCCCAGCACCTGCCGCTCCTCCCTGCTTTCCTCAAACCAGAGCCCCATGGTGGGGTTAGTATAACCCTTTCTTGCGGGGAGGCAAAAATACGTCAGATCATCCCGGGCCTCCGCGCCCCTCCCCGGGGAAAAGCGATGGTAGATTGCCTAAGGATGCTCCTCCTGGCGGGCCCCACGGATGTGGGCAAGACCACCCTGGCCCTGAGGCTTCTGGAGAAGGCGGGGGAGGCCTACCTCCTGGACCTGGACCCGGGACAGGGGGCCCTGCCCGGGGCCTTCACCCTCTTCCGCTACCAAGAAGGCCGCCTCACCCCCCTACGCCGCTACCTCCTCGGGGCCCTTTCCCCTCTGGGGCTGGAGGCCAGGGCCGTGGTGGGGGCCCTGCGCCTGGCCCGGAAGATCCCCCCAGGAAGCCCCGCCGTGGCCGACACCGACGGGCTTCTGGACCCGGAGTTCCGCCTCCTGCAGGTGGAGGCCTTAAGCCCCACGGAGGTCCTGGTCCTGGGGGCGGAGGGGCTTTACCGGGCCCTGGCCTGGCGCCAGGACCTCAAGGTGCGCCTGGTCCCGCCCCTCCCCGGGGCGCGGAGAAAGCCCCCAGGGGAAAGGCGGAAAAACCGATTAGAAAGGCTTCTCACCCACTTCCAGGGGGCGAGGCCCAAGGCGGCCCCCCTCGAGGGACCCCCCCAGCCGGAAAGGCTCTACGGCCTACTGGACGGGGAAGGGTTCCTCCTGGGCTATGGCAGGCTTTTGGCCTTCGCGAAAGGAGAAGGGCTCTTCCTCACCCCGGCGGAGGGGGAGGTGGCGAAGGCCCTCCCCACCCGCCTCGCCCTCCCTATCCCCGCACTACCAGGTTGAGGATCTTCCCGGGCACGTAGATCTCCTTCACCACCTCCTTGCCCTCGAGGTGGGCCTGGACGTTCCGCACCTTAAGGGCCTCGGCCCGCGCCACCTCCAGGGGGGCGTCCTTGGGGATCCGGATCGTCCCCCGCACCCGCCCGTTCACCTGGACGGCCACCTCCACCACGTCCTTCTCCAGGGCCTTCTCGTCCAGCTCGGGCCAGCCCGCCTCAAAGAGGCTATCGGGCCAGAACCAGTGCCAAAGCTCCTCGGCGAGGTGGGGGGCGAAGGGGAAGAGCATCTGCAGGTAGTAGCGGATGGCGGTGCGGTAGACCGGGGTGACGGGGCGGTCCTTGCGGTACTCGTAGAGGGCGTTCAGGAACTCCATGAGGGCGGCGATGGCGGTGTTGAAGCGGAGGGCCTCCAGGTCCTCCGTGACCTTCTTCAGGATCTCGTGGAGCTTCCGGTAAAGCTCCCGGTCCTCCCCCTCCAGGGCCTCCGCCCGGAAGACCCCACTCGTTTCCAAAAGGGCCTCCCGGTCCTCGGCCACCCGCCTGTGGATGCGGTTCAGGAAGCGCCAGGCCCCCTGGACCCCCTCCTCGGTCCAGACCATCTCGTTCTCCGGGGGCGCGGCGAAGAGGATGGTGATGCGGGCGATGTCCGCCCCCTGCTCCTTCACGAAGGGCCCCACCATGACGCCGTTGCCCTTGGACTTGCTCATGACGGCGGGCTTCCACAGGTGAAGGGTGCCGTCCTCGTGGGGGCGGAGCTCGGCCCCCATCTTCCTCACGTCCTCCAGGGAAAGCTCACGCTCCGGGATCTCCAGCCGGATGCGGGTGGGCTCGGGGAGGCGCACCACGCTTCCTTCCACCTCCACGGGGCCGAAGTCCGTCCAGGCGAGGACCATGCCCTGGGTGAAGAGGCCCTGGAAGGGCTCCTCCACCTTCACCATCCCCAGGTCGTGGAGAAACTTGGTGAAGAAGCGGCTGTAGAGGAGGTGAAGCACCGCGTGCTCCACCCCGCCGATGTACTGGTCCACGGGCATCCAGGCGTTCGCCTTCTCGGGGTCAAAGGGGAGGCGGTCGTTGTGGGGGTCGGTGTAGCGCAGGTAGTACCAGCTGGAGTCAAAGAAGGTGTCCATGGTGTCCGTGTCCCGCTTGGCGGGGCCGCCGCACTTGGGGCAGGTGGTCTCGTAGAACTCGGGGTGGGCCTCCAGGGGGCTCTTCCCCTTAGGGCGGATGTCCTCCACGTCCTTGAGGTCGGGAAGGAGCACGGGAAGCTCCTCCTCGGGGACGGGGACCACCCCGCAGGCCTCGCAGTGGACCATGGGGATGGGGGTCCCCCAGTAGCGCTGGCGGCTTATGAGCCAGTCCCGGAGGCGGTAGGTGACCCGGCCCTTGCCCAGGCCCTTCTCCTCCAGCCAGGCGATGACCTTCCGCTTTCCCTCCTCGCTTTCCGTCCCGTCAAAGGGCCCGGAGTTCACCATGATCCCGGGCTCCTCGTAGGCCCTTTCCAGGGGCTCGGGGAGGGGCTCGCCGGGCCGCTCAATCACCTTCTTGATGGGAAGGCCGAACTTCCTGGCGAACTCGTAGTCCCTCTGGTCGTGGGCGGGGACGGCCATGATGGCCCCGGTGCCGTAGCCATAGAGCACGTAGTCGGCGGTCCAGATGGGGATCCTCTCCCCCGTGGCGGGGTTTAGGGCGTAGGCCCCCAGGAAGACCCCGGTCTTCTCCCGCCCCTCCGCCTGGCGCTCAATCTCCGTCTTGCGCTTGGCGGCCTCCACGTAGGCCAGGACCTCCTCCCGCTTCTCCGGGGCGGCGAGCTCCAGGGTCAAGGGGTGCTCCGGGGCGAGCACGAGGAAGGTGGCTCCGAAGAGGGTGTCGGGGCGGGTGGTGAAGACGGGGATCCTCACCTCCTTCCCCTCCACGGGGAAGAGGATCTCCGCCCCCTCGGAGCGGCCGATCCAGGCCCTTTGCATGGCCTTGACCTTCTCGGGCCAGTTGAGGCCATCGAGGTCCTTAAGAAGCCTCTCGGCGTAGGCGGTGATGCGCAGGTACCACTGCTCCAGCTCCCGCTTCTCCACGGGGGTGTCCTCGTGCCGCCAGCACCGCCCCTCCACCACCTGCTCGTTGGCGAGCACGGTCTGGCACTTGGGGCACCAGTTGACGAGGCCCTTCGCCCGGTAGGCCAGGCCCTTTTCCCACATCTTGAGGAAGAGCCACTGGTTGAAGCGGTAGTACTCGGGCTCGCAGGTGGTCACCTCCCGGTCCCAGTCGTAGAGGATGCCCATGAGCCGGAGGCTCTCCTTGGCCTGGCGGATGTTCGCGTAGGTCCAGTCCTTGGGGTGGACGCCGAACTTCAGGGCGGCGTTCTCCGCGGGGAGGCCAAAAGCGTCCCAGCCCATGGGGTGGAGGACCTCGTAGCCCTGCATCCGGCGGAAGCGGGCCAGGACGTCCCCCATGGTGTAGTTCTTCAGGTGGCCCATGTGCAGGTCCCCGGAGGGGTAGGGGAACATGACCAGCACGTACTGCTTGCCCCGCTTCCCCGGTACCTCCTCGGCTTTCATGAAGCCCTTCTCCTTCCAGAAGCGCTGCCACTTGGGCTCAATGGCGTGGGGGTTGTACTTCTCCATGCTTCCTCCCTCAAAAAAGACCCTTCCCCCGGGGGGAAGGGACGGCCAGGCCCCTTCCCACCCTAGGGGGTTAGCCTGGACCGGCTCATGGGACCATCATACCCTTCCCCTGCGCCCCTGGCACCCTTTGTCCCCTTCGCCCCGCCGTCTCCACCGGGCCGCCAGGGCCCCCGTGCTGGCCTCGGGCCAGCACGGGGTGGCATCAGGCCTCCTCCATGGCCCGGGCCAGAAGCGCCCCAAAGAGGAAGACCCAGAGGACCAGGTAAAGCCCCAGGAGGGCCAGCACGAACCCGGCCAGGGGGCCGTAGAGGAGCTCGTACTGGGAGCGGGGCAGAAGCCGGGGCAGACCGAGCCGGACGGCCTCAAAGAGCAAGGTGGCCACCCCCGCTCCCGCGCTCAAGGGGAGGAGGTCCCTTAGGGCCCCCACCCCCCGGAAAAAGGCATAGGTGAAGAGGAAGAGGAGAAAAGCGGCCAGGAGGGGAAGGAGGCCCTCCACCGGTCCCCAAAGCCCCCGCCACCCCGGGGGCAGGAAGCGGAGGAAAAAGCCCAAGAAGAGGCCCAGCAGGGAGAGGAGCATGAGCCCCAGGCCCAGCAAAAAGGGCATGAGGAGGCCCAGAAGCCGGTGGCGAAGCCCGGGGGGCCTGCCGAAGATGAGGCCCAGGGCGTAGCTCAGGGCGGCGAAGAAGTTGCTCCCCGACCAGAGGAGGAGGAGGCCGCTAAAGAGGGTGAGGGGAAAGGCCGAGCGGGTGAGAAAGCGGAGCAGGTCCTCCGCCAGCTCGGGCCGGGCCGGGAAGAGGCTTAGGGCTAAGGCCGCCACCCCCTCCAAGAACTCCGCCCGCAAGGCGGCGTTTCCCGAGAGCAGGAGGCCGAAGACCCCCACCAGGAGGAAGAGGAGGGGCATGAGGGAGAGGAGGGCGTAGTAGGCGAGGGCGGCGGCGAAGAAGGGGACGTGGGCCTCCTGGTACAGGCGGAGTAGGCGCCTAAGCAAGGTCTTCCACCTCTTCCGCGCCCTTCAGGTCCCCCGCCTCCAGGAAGAGGCGGATGGCCGCCTCCTTGTGCCGCCGGGCTTCCTCGGGGAGGCCAAAGCGGAGGTGCCACGCCAAAAGCCCCCGGTGGGCAGAGGCTTGGGCCACGGAATCTTCCCGCTTCACGCCCGCTCCTGCCCCTCCCCCAGGGCCACCCACTTGGTGGTGGTGAGCTCCAGGGGCCCCATGGGGCCGTAGGCGTGGAGCTTGGAGGTGCTGATGCCGATCTCCGCCCCCAGGCCCAGCTCAAAGCCATCGTTAAAGCGGGTGGAGGCGTTCCAAAGCACCAGGCTCGCGTCCACCTCCTCCAGGAAGCGCCAGGCCACCTTGGGGTCCTCGGTGCAGATGGCCTCCGTGTGCCGGGAGCCGTAGCGGGCGATGTGGGCCAGGGCCTCCTCGAGCCCCGAGACCACCTTCACCCGGAGGATGAGGTCCAAATACTCCCGGTCCCACTCCTCCTCCTGAGCGGGAGCGGCTTCCTTGAGGAGGGGAAGGGCCCTTGGGCAGGCCCTGAGCTCCACGCCCTTTTCCCGCATGGCCTCCTCCAGCATGGGGAGGAAGGCTCCCGCCACCTTCTCGTGGACTAAGACGGCCTCGAGGGCGTTGCACACCGCGGGGCGCTGCGTCTTGCCGTTTAGGGCGAGGCGGAGGGCCATGGAGAGGTCCGCCTTGGCGTCCACGTAGAGGTGGTTCACCCCCTTGGCGTGGGCCAGGACGGGAACGCGGGCCTCCCTTTGCACCAGGCGGATGAGCTCCTCTCCCCCCCTCGGGATGAGGAGGTCTAACAGCTCCAGGTGGCACATCTCCAGGATGGCCTCCCGGTCCGTGGTGGGCACCAGGGTCACCGCCTCCTCGGGGAGGCCCGCCCCCCGCAAGGCCTCGTGCCAGAGGGCCACCAGGGCCCGGTTGGAGCGGAAGGCCTCCTTCCCGCCCCTCAGGAGCATGGCGTTTCCCGCCTTTAAGGCCACGGAGACCGCCTCCACCGTGGCCCCGGGCCGCGCCTCGTAGATGAAGCCGATGAGGCCCAAGGGGACCCGCATCCTGCCTACCCTTAGGCCGTTTGGCCTCTTGGCCAGGCCCTCTATCCGCCCCAGGGGGTCGGGGAGAAGGGCGATCTGGCGGAGGCCCTCCGTGAGGGTCTTCAGGTCCTTCTCCTTGAGGGCCAGCCGGTCCAGCTTGGCCTTGGAAAGGCCTGCCCCTTCCGCCTCCTTCAGGTCTTCCCGGTTCGCCTCCAAGACCCTTTCCCAGCGGGCCTCGAGGAGGTCCGCCATGGCGAGGAGGGCCCGGTCCCGGTTTCCCTTGGCGATCTCGGGTAGCCTCCTTCGCGCGCGCTCCGCAAGTTCCCGAATGGCCGCCGTCATGCCTCCTCCTTCAGGGCCAGGTGGTCCCGGTGGACCACCTCCTCCGTGTAGCGGTAGCCCAGGATGGCCTCAATCTCGCTGCTCTTCCGCCCCTTGATGCGGGCGATCTCCTCCGAGGCGTAGTTGGCGAGGCCCACCCCCACCTCCTCCCCCCCCTCGGAGAGGAGGCGCACCGCCTCCCCCCGGGAGAACCTCCCCCGCACCTCCCGAATGCCCGCGGGAAGGAGGCTTGCCCCCCGCTCCTTGAGGGCCCGCACCGCCCCCCCGTCCAGCACCAGCTCCCCCTTGGGCCGGGTGAGGCCGTAAAGCCAGGCCTTCTCCCCCCGGTAGCGCCTTTTGGCGTGGAAGTAGGTGCCGATGGGGGCCCCGGAAAGGGCCTCCAGGATGGCCCCTGGCCTTCTTCCCGGCAAGAGGAGGGTGGGTATGCCCACCCTGCCGGCGATGCGGGCGGCCAAAAGCTTGCTTTTCATCCCCCCGCTTCCCAAGGGGTTCCCTTCCCCCGCATGGGCCAAGACCCCCTCCACCCGCTCCACCTCGAGGATGGGCCGGGCCAGGGGGTTCCGCTTGGGATCCTCCTCGTAAAGGGCATCCACATCGGAGAGGATGAGGAGGAGGCCCGCCTCCACCAAGGCCGCCACCCGGGCGGAGAGCTGGTCGTTGTCCCCAAAGCGGATCTCCGCAAAGGCCACGGTGTCGTTCTCGTTGATGACGGGAAGGACCCCCAGGCCCAAGAGGGCCCTCAGGGTGGCCTTGGCGTTCAGGTAGCGGCTCCTGGCGGAGAGGTCCTCGGCGGTGAGGAGCACCTGCCCCACGGTGAGGCCTAAGGGGGCAAAGGCCTCCTGCCACAGGGCCATGAGGAGAGGCTGGCCCACGGCCGCCAAGGCCTGCTTAAGGGGCATGTCCTGAGGACGCCTTTCCAGGCCCAGCCGCCGCATACCCGCCGCCACCGCCCCCGAGGAGACGAGGACCACCTCCCGCCCCTCCTGCCACAGGAGGGCCACCTGGCGGGCGATCTCCCCCATGGCCTCCCGGTCTAACCCCCCTTCCCCCGCGAGGACGGCGCTTCCCACCTTGACCACCAGGCGCTTTGTGGAAAGCCCAAGCCGCATTAAGGCCCAGGATAGCACGCTCATCCGCCCCTCCTGAGAGCCTGGTAGGGTGGGCGGTATGGGTCTTAGACCCGCCCTCCTCCTGGCCCTGGCAGGCCTCCTGGGAGCCTGCACGGGGTTTTTCGGAAACCACCCTCCCGCGCTTCTCAGCTTTCAGGCTGTGCCTACCGAAGGAGAAGCCCCCCTCACGGTGCGCTTCACCTGGAACGTCCAAGACCCCGATGGGGACTCCCTGAATTGCACCCTGGAAACAGGGGACGGGGCCCGGGTCATGTTGGATTCCTGCGGCCCCGGTTGCACCCACACCTACGCGTCCCCCGGGGACTACCAGGCCACATTGCGTGTGTCCGATGGCAAGACCGCCATCACCCAGACAGCCCGGGTGCGCGCCCACCCTCAAAAAGACTTCACCCTAGTCCTGGAAAGTACCTCCCTTTCCGTTGCCCAGGGAGGAACCACATACGTGCGCCTCTCCGTGACGGGGAGCTATTCGGGCGCGGTTTCCCTTTCCCTGGTGGACGGGAGCGGCAACCCCTTTACCGGCGTAAGCCTTTCCCCCACCCAAACCCCGGTGCCCTCAGCGCCCATGCTGGAACTCCAGGCATCCTCGAGCCTCACCCCCAGCACTTACGCCCTTCGGTTGCGGGGAACGGGCGGGAGCGTTACCAAGGAAGTGGGCTTTACCCTAACGGTCACCCCCACCCAGAACCTCTCCATCGCCAAGGTGGAGTGGGGCCAGACCGTCCTGAAGGAGGACCTGCGCCTGGTGGCGGGGAAGCCCGCCCTCCTCCGGGTCCACCTGGTGGCAAGCCCAAATCCCCTCACCTTGGCCCAGCCCCTCTCCGGGGCGGTCTACGCCAACACCACCTTCCTCGGAAACCTCGCCTTCACCTGCCCGAACCCCATCCCCACGGGCACCGTCCAAGGGGACCTCCGCACCACCTGCCACGCCACCCTCCCCGCAAGCTGGGTGGCCCCCGGCCTCCGGGTGGAACTCCGGGCCGACCCCCAGGACCGGGTGGGAGGCACCCCGGCGGAGAAGTCCCGCACCCTCGCCCCCCAGGTAGGCCCTGGGATCACCCTGCACCTCACCGCGGTGCCCGTGATCCACGGGGGCGTAACGGCCTCCGTGCCCTCCTTCAGCCCAACCCTCCTCAGGGTCTGGCCCCTTAAGGACGTGGCCTCCACCATCCGGGCCCCCTACACCTTCGCGGGCACCCTCAGCGCCAGCGACGGCAACGCCTGGAGCCAGCTTCTGGACGAGCTTCGCCTCCTGCGCCAGGCGGACGGGAGCGGGCGGTACTACTACGGCTTCGTGCGGGTGAGCTACACCGCGGGCATCGCCGGAATCGGCTACCTCGGTTATCCGGTGGCCGTGGGCTGGGACTACCCGCAAAGCGCCCCCGGGGTCATGGCCCACGAGCTCGGCCACAACTTCGGCCGGGACCACGCCCCCTGCGGCACGGGTGGGGACCCCAGCTACCCCTACCCGGGCGGGAGCATCGGCACCTGGGGCTACGACCTGGCGGACGGGACCCTCAAGGACCCCGCCACGTACAAGGACCTCATGAGCTACTGCGGCCCCCAGTGGGTCTCCGACTACACCTACGAGGGAGCCTGGAGCTTCCTGGAGAGGAACCCCCCCTCGCCCCAATCCCTGCCCGAGGAAGGCCTCCTCTTCTCGGGGCGGATCAGCGGGGACCAGGTGATCTTCAACCCGCCCCTCCGCCTCCCCGTGGCCCCGGAGGGAAGGCCCTCCCCCTACCGCCTGAGGGTGGACGGGAGGGAGTACCCCGTCTACGTCCTGGAGGACTCGGAGGGGATCCTCCACTTCCAGGCCCGGGTACCCCTCGGCCCCTGGGCCCGGGTGGCCCTCTACCGGGAGGGAGTCCTCCTAGGCGAGGTGACGGGGGGCGTGAGGCCCCAGGCCGAGCCCCGGGTGGACCTCCGGGAGGAGGGAGGCTTCCTGGTGGTCCGCTGGACGGGCTACCCCTTCCTCTCCCTCTTCCACGTGGCCGAAGATGGCTCCCGCACCACCCTGGGCCTCTGGCGCCGGGGCGGGGAAGCCCGCTTCTCCCTGGAGGGCCTGCCCCCCGGCGGGGCCTTTGAGGTCCAGCTCTCGGACGGCCTAGAGGTCCGCACCCTGGTCCTCCCCCGGTAGAAAAAAGCGCCCCTCGCGCAGGATCACCCTGCCCTCCCGCCGGAGCCTTACGAGGAGGGCGAAAAGGGTGCCCTTGGAAAGGCCGGGGAACAGGGGCTTGAGCATGGCGTGGACTTCCTCCAGGGAACGCCCTCCCCGCAAAAGGGCAAGAAGATGGGCCCTAAGGCGCTCTTCCCGCACAAAGCCCATTATTGACAAAGGCGGCTTTGCCGTGTTACCTTGGAGGCTGGCTTGGGCCCGTAGCTCAGTTGGATAGAGCGGCTGACTACGGATCAGCAGGTCAGGGGTTCGAATCCTCTCGGGCCCGCCACGGGAAAGGCCGGGGTCCTTTACGGCCCCGGGCCTTTCTTTTCCCCGGGGCCTACAATGGGGCCATGAAGATCTACACCAAGACCGGGGACGCCGGGGAGACCGGCCTTTACGGGGCCGAGCGGGTGGTGAAGGCCCACCCCCGGGTGGAGGCCTACGGCACCGTGGACGAGGCCAACAGCGCCCTCGGCCTGGCCCGAAGCCTGCTCCCCCGGGAGCACCTGGACCTTCACGATCTGCTGGAGCGCATCCAGAACGCCCTGTTTGACCTCGGGGCGGACCTGGCCACCCGCATGGGGAGCCCCTATGAGAAGAACATCTCCCGCATGGAGGCCGAGGATGTGGAGGCCCTGGAAAAGGCCATTGACCGCTACCAGGAGGAAAGCCCCCCCTTCCGGGGCTTCATCCTGCCCGGGGGACACCCTGCGGCCGCGGCCCTGCACCTGGCCCGCACCGTGGTGCGCCGGGCCGAGCGCAAGGTGGTGGCCCTGAGCCGGGAAGAGCCCGTGAACCCGGAGGCCATTCGCTACCTGAACCGGCTTTCCGACCTCCTCTTCGTCCTGGCCCGGGTGGTGAACGCCCGGGAGGGGGTTAAGGAGGAGGGGTGGCTGGTGAAGGGGCGCCGCTGAGTGCCCGTGCCCTGACTTCGCCACGCCTGGCCCCCCGTCCGCTCCTGTGGAAACGCCCCTTTGGGGGTCCCCGCCGAGGCTTCCGCCTCGGCGGGGTACTTAGGGCCAGGGCTTGCCGTAAACCCGCACCTCGGCCCCGGGGAAAGCGGTCTCCAGAAGCTCCTTTAGAAACCGGGCCGCCTCGGGCAAAAGCCCCCCGCAGGGCCCTTCCATGTAGAGGAAGAGGTAGCGGGGCCTCCTCGGGGACTGGGAAAAGCCCAGGCATCCCTCGTACTCGGGAAAGTACTCCAGGAAGAGGTCCAGGAGGTCCTGCACCAGGTCCTTGGCCTCGGGCAGGGCCTCTATGGAGCTCTGGGGCTTGACCCAGAAGGTCATGGCCTTCACGCCCCCATTATCGCCCGTAATGGCGGGCAAGAGGCTCTTGCAAAGTGATATCACAATGCTATAATACCCTCGTGATCCGAACGGAGGAGCTGTCCAAGCGCTACCGCCAAGTGGCCGCCGTGGAGGGGCTCTCCTTCCGGGTGGAACCGGGGGAGGTGTACGCCCTTCTGGGCCCCAATGGGGCGGGCAAGACCACCACCTTGCGCATGCTGGCCACCCTGGTGCGCCCCAGCGGGGGAAAGGCCGAGGTAGCGGGGTTCGACGTGGCCCGCGCGCCCCTGGAGGTGCGCCGCTGCCTGGGCTTGGTGAACGGGGGCATGCGGGTCTACGAAAGGCTCACGGGAAGGGAGGTGCTGGAGTTCTTTGCGGGCTTTTACGGCCTCGGGGGGCAGGCGTTGCGGGAGGCCCTGGACTGGGTGGTAGGCCTCCTGGAGATGGAGGAGACCCTGGACAAGAGGGTGATGGAGATGTCCACGGGCATGCGCCAGAAGGTGGTCATCGCCCGGGCCATCCTTCACCGGCCGCTCGTCCTCCTCCTGGACGAGGCCACGGCGGGCCTGGATGTCTTCGCCCGGAGGGCCCTGTTGGACTTCGTCAAGGCCTACCGGGACCTGGGCAACGCCATCGTCTACTCCACCCACGTGATGGGCGAGGCGGAGGAGGTGGCGGACCGGGTGGGGTTTCTCCACCGGGGGCGGCTGGTCTACGAGGGGCGCAAGGAGGAGGCCCTGGCCCTGGGCGAAGGAAGCCTGGAACGGGCCTTCGTCCGCAAGGTGAGGGAAGCGTGATGGAAAGAGCGCTTAGGGTTTTCCGAAAAGAGCTTTTGCAGGTCTTCCGTGACCGGAAGCTGGTCTTCTCCACCCTGGTCCTGCCCGTTTTGCTCATGCCCGTCTTCATGTTCGGGCCAAGCCTTTTCCTCAACCGGCTCATGCAGGGGGCGGCGGAAAAGGTCCAGGAGGTGGCGGTGGCCACGCTTCCCCCGGAGGCCCTAGGGGCCCTGGAGCAGGCCCGGCTAACGCCCGTGACGGTACCCGACCCAGAAGGCGCGGTGCGGGAGGGGAAATACCCCGCGGGCGTGGCCTTCCGGGAGGGGGTCTTTCGCGTGTACGGCCGCCTGGCCTCGGGGCTTACGGAAAGCACGGTGGCCGTGGAAAAGGTGCGAAGCGCCCTCCTAACCCTTAAAGAAGCCAAGGTGGCCGAGGCCCTAAGGCGGGCGGGCCTGCCCCAGAAGGTTCTCTCCCCCTTCGGGGTGGAAGTGGTGGACGCCTCCCCGCCCAAGGAAAGAGCTGGGGGGCTTTTGGGCTTCCTCCTCCCCTTCTTCCTGGTGGTCTTCATCCTCTCCGGAGGCCAGGTGGTGGCGGTGGACGCCACCGCCGGGGAAAAGGAGAAGGGCACCCTCGAGGCCCTCCTGGCCGCCCCCGTGCCCCTGGTGCAGGTGGTCCTGGGCAAGGCCCTGGCCGCGGTGGCCATGGCCCTCCTCTCCGGGACGGCGGGCCTTTTGGGCCTCGCCCTGGGCGGAGCCTTGAGCGCCCGCCTGGGGGGTGGCCTGCTCGGGGGAGGCCAGGAGACCTTGGCCTTGGGAGGCCAGGTGGAGCTGGACGCGGCAAGCTTCCTGGGCCTACTCCTTTCCGCCTTCCTCCTCGCCCTCCTCATGGGGGCGGTGATGGTGGCCCTGGGGCTCTACGCCCGAAGCTTCAAGGAGGCCCAAAGCTACATGGCCCCCTTGCAGCTCCTGGTCCTTCTCCCCCTTATTCTCCTGCAGTTTCGGGGCTTCTTTGAACTCCAGACCTGGCATCACCTCGTCCCCCTCTTCAATGCAGCCCTCCTCATGGACGCCCTCCTGAAGGGAAGCGCCACCCCCCTGCAGGCGGGGCTCACGTGGGGCTCCACCCTGGTCTACGCCGCCCTCGCCCTGGGCCTGGCGGTGTGTGCCTTCCGGCGGGAGGACGTGGTGTTCCGGAACTAGAAAAGGAGCAGGCTATGCGCGAGGTCAAAGAGTTTCCGGCGTGGCGAGCAAGCGGGTTTTTGGCCCTTCTCCTCCTCCTCGTAGCCCTCTTCTGGCTGGGGTGGGCGGGGTACCGGCTTCTCCAGGAAAAGGACCTCCTCTACCTCTGGCACCTTCTCGGAGGCCTCCTCGCCTTCTTCCTCCTCGCCCCAGGTCTCTTCACCGTCCAGCCCAACGAGGGGGCCGCCCTGGTCTTCCTGGGTCGGTATGTGGGCAGCGTGCGGGAGGAGGGCTTCCACTTCGCCAACCCCTTGGCCCAGCGGAAGAAGGTCTCCTTGCGGGTCCACAACTTCACCTCGGACAAGCTCAAGGTGAACGATGCCCACGGCAACCCCATTGAGATCGCCGCGGTGGTGGTCTGGCGGGTGGTGGACACGGCCAAGGCCCTCTTCCAGGTGGAGAACTACCAGGCCTTCGTGGCCATGCAATCCGAAGCCGCCATAAGGGGCCTGGCCAGCCGTTACCCTTATGACGCCGAGGGCAAGTCCTTGAGGAGCAACCCCGAGGAGATCGCCGAAGAACTCCAGGCCGAAGTCCAGGAGAGGCTGAAGGTGGCGGGGGTGGAGGTCCTCGAGGCCCGCCTCACCCACCTGGCCTACGCCCCCGAGGTGGCCCAGGCCATGCTCCGCCGCCAACAGGCCCTGGCCGTGGTGGCCGCCCGCCGGCTTATCGTGGAGGCAGCGGTGGGGATGGTGCGGGAAGCCCTTTCCGGCCTGGAAGCGGCCGGGCTTGCCTTGGATGAGGAAAGAAAGGCGGCCATGGTCAACAACCTCATGGTGGCCCTGGTTTCCGAGGCCCAAGCCCAGCCGGTGGTGAACGTGGGCACGCTGTACCCTTGATGCCAGGCGGGCGCATGAGCCCTCCAACGGATGGAAGGAAGCAGAGGGGTGAAGGAGCGACGGGAAGGGAAAAAAGCTTTTCTCCTGCGGCTGGACCCCAGGCTCTACCGGATCTTGGAGAAGTGGGCCCAGGACGAGTTGCGCAGCGTCAACGCCCAAATAGAATTCCTTCTCAAAGAGGCGGCGAAGCGGGCGGGGAGGTGGAAGGATGAGGCTGGCCCCGAGGAGGGACGGGAACCCTAGGGGCCTCCTCCTCGCCCTTTACCTGGCCTCCCTCCTGGCCCTTGGGGCCGTGGCGGCCAGGGCGGAGGCCCCGGAGAGGCCCTTTCTCCTCGCCCTCCTTGGGGCGGAGGCCCTGGTCATGGGCGGGCTCTTCCTGTGGCTTGCGGGCTTCCCGGAAAGGCTTTTCTACGAGATCCAAGGACCCCTCTTGGTCATCCACCACCCCTGGGGAAAGCGCCAGGTCCACCGCTCGGAGGTGGTGGCCGCGGTGGCCACGGCCTACGCCCTGCCTCTCCTCCACTTCGGACCCAAAGCCCAGATGCCCGGCTACTACCATTTGCGCTTCCGCCTGAAGACGGCCGCCTTCCCCCAGGGGCTTCCCGTGGAGGCCTTCCTGGGGGCGAGGCGGGGGGAGGGCGTGCTTGTGGTCCTGAAGGAAGGCACCGGCATCCTGCTGAACCCCGGGGAGCCGGAAGCCCTCTTGCGCTGGAAGGAGGCTTCATGAAAGCCCTCTACTGGACCCTAGGCCTCTCCTTCGGCCTGGCCTTGGCCCTTTACCTGGCGGGCCTTCGCCCGGGAACCCCGCTTTACCCCCTCTTTGGGGTCCTGTACATGTGGGTGCCGGGCCTCGTGGCCCTCGGCTTCGCCCGGAAGGAGGGGGTCCGCCTCCCCTTGCGCTTCCAGCCCAACCGCCACTGGCTTTTCGCCTGGTTCTTCCCCGTGGCCCTCACCCTCCTCTCCATCCCCTTAAGCCTCCCCTTTGGCCCCTGGAAGGGCCTGGCCTGGACCCTGCCGGAAGGCTTCCCAAAGCTTCCCGAGGCCGCCCTCTGGGCCCTCGTCCTCTTCCAGGGGCTCCTCGCCGGGGCCACGGTGAACCTCCTCGCGGCCTTGGGGGAGGAGCTCTTCTGGCGGGGCTATCTCTGGGAAAGGCTAAAGGAGCGGGGCTTCTGGCCCGCCAGCCTGGAGATCGGCTTCTACTGGGGGGTTTGGCACGCCCCCCTGGTCCTCCTCTTCGGCCACAACTACCCGGAGCACCGCCTCCTGGGCGTGGCCGCGATGGTCCTCTTCACCCTGGCCCTCACCCCCGCCCTCCTCTACGCCCGGGAGAAGGCGGGTTCGCTCTGGGCCCCTTCCCTTCTCCACGGCACCCTAAACGCCGTGGCGGGGCTTTCCCTCCTGGCGGTGGAGCGCACCCACGACCTCCTGGTGGGGGTGGTGGGCCTCCCCGGGCTTTTCCTCCTCGCCCTCTTCAACCTCTGGCTGAGGAAGCGGGTATAGTCAGGGGGATGCGCCTTTTGGTGCTCTCCGGACTCTCCGGGGCGGGGAAGACCACGGCCAAGGGGTTCCTGGAGGACCTGGGCTACTTCATGGTGGACAACCTCCCTCCAGGGCTTTGGAAGCCCCTCCTGGAGGAGCTGGCCAAGCGGGGCGTGGAGCGGGCCGGGGTGGTGCTGGACGCCCGGGCCTTGGCCTTCTTCGGGGACCTGGAGGGGGCCTTGGACGAACTCAAGCCCGAGGTGGTGTACCTGGAGGCCCGCCCGGAAGTCCTCCTCCGCCGCTACAACCTCACCCGCAGGGTCCACCCCCTGGGGGCGGGGAACCTCTTGCGGGAGATCGGGGAGGAGCGGAGGATCCTGGGCCCCTTGCGGGCGCGGGCCCACCTGGTCCTGGACACCTCCGAGCTCTCCCCCAGGGCCCTCAAGGAGGCCCTCACCCGGTTTTTGGGGGAGGAGGCGGGCTTTACCCTGCGCCTTCTCTCCTTCGGCTTCAAGTGGGGCCCGCCCCAGGAGGCGGACCTGGTCCTGGACGTCCGCCCCCTCCCCAACCCCCACTACGACCCCGAGCTCAAGCCCAAAACGGGCCTGGACCCCGAGGTCCGGGCCTACGTCTTCCGGGAAGAGCACGAGCCCTACTACCGGGCCCTCCTGGCCGTGGCCGGCCTGGCGGCGGAAGGGGCGCGGCGGGAGGGCCGGGCCTTCTACACCGTGGCCGTGGGGTGCACGGGGGGGCGGCACCGGAGCGTGGCCGTGGCGGAGAGGCTCGCCGAGGAGCTCTCCGGGCGCTTCCGGGTGGAGGTGAGCCACCGGGATGTGGAAAAGGAAACCTAACCTTCCCCCCGCCTTCCGCTGGCTTTACCCGGGGATGCGGGTGAAGCGCTACGCCCTCGTGGCCTTCCTGGGGGTCTTGCTCTTCGGCTTTGGGCTCGCGGAACTCCTCCCCCCCCTGGGCCTTAAAGCCCCTTGGCCCCTCCTCTCCCTCCTCCTGGGAGGGCTTTTGGCCGTCCTCGGGGTGCGGAGCATGAACCGGAGCATGCTGGCCGCCTTCACCCTCCCTGAGGAGGTGCCGGAGAGGGTCTACGTGCGCCGGAGGCTGGAAAGGGGGCCCCGGGTGGTGGCCTTCGGCGGGGGCACGGGACTCTCCCGGGTGCTTCGGGGCCTCAAGGAGCACACGGCCAACGCCACCGCCATCGTGGCCGTGACCGACGACGGGGGCTCCTCGGGAAGGCTCAGGCTCTCCTACGGCCTCCCCGCGGTGGGGGACCTGGTGGACTGCCTCTCCGCCCTCTCCGACCATCCCGCCCTTTCCCAGCTCCTGGCCCACCGCTTCGCCCGGGGGGAGATGGCGGGCCACACCTTCGGCAACCTCTTCCTGGTCACCCTGAACGAGGTGGCGGGAGACTTCGCCGAGGCCATCCTCGAGGCCAACGCCATCCTGAACCTGAGGGGCCAGGTCCTCCCCGCCACCCCCGAGGCGGTGCGGCTCAAGGCCCGCTTCCAGGACGGGGCGGAGGTGGTGGGGGAGGTGGCCATCCGCCAAAGGGGCGGGCGCATCCGGGAGGTCTTCCTGGAGCCGGAACCCCAGGAGGTGATGGCCGAGGCCCTGGAGGCGGTGCGCCGGGCAGACCTTTTGGTCCTGGGGCCGGGAAGCCTCTACACCAGCGTCATCCCCAGCTTCCTGCCGAAGCCCCTGAAGGAGGCCATCGCCAAGGCCAAGGCCCCCCTGGCCTACGCGGTGAACCTCATGACCGAGCCGGGGGAGACGGACGGGTACACCGCCTACGACCACTACAAGGCCATCGCCTACCACCTGGGAAGGAGGCCCCAGGTGGTCCTGGTGCACACCGCCCCCATCCCCGGCGAGGTGCTGCGCCGTTACGCCCGGGAAGGGCGGTTCCCCGTGGCCTATGACCCCAAGCCCTTCGCCGTGGACGGGGTGCGGGTCCTCACCGGGGATTTCCGGGAGGAAGGCCCCCTGGCCCAACACGACCCGGAGAAGGTGGTCCGGGCCCTGCTCCGCCTGGTATAAAGGTGGGCGTGCTCTTCCTCTTCCAAGACCCCCTGGGCGACGACAAGGGCCTGGCCTACCTCTACCCCCAGGCCGCCCTCTTCCGGGAGGCGGGGGAGGGCTACGCGGACCTCCTGGCCCTGGCCGGGGAGGAGCGGGAGGGCCGCCTGGTGCTCAAGGTGCGCCTGGCCCGCTACCCGAACCCCCTCGGGGGGCCCCTGGGCTTCAGCCTGGCCACGGTGGTCCTGTGGCTGGACACCGGGGAAGGGGGCGAGGAGGAGCTCCTCCCTGGCCTCCGTACCCCGCCCGGGGAGGGCTGGGAGAAGGCCTACCTCCTCACGGGTTTTGGGGCGGAGGCCAGGACCCCGGCGGGGGAGAAGGCCCCCGTGCGGGTCTGGCGGGAGGGGGAGTGGGTGCTCTTGGACACCGGCCTCCCCCCGGGGGGCTACGGCTACTACGGGGCCGTGGGCCTCTTTGACCCCTTCGCCCCCTGGTACCTGCGCCCCACGAGCCTCGAGGGGGGCCCCTGGACCTTGGGCGCCCCGGCAGGGAGCCCGCCCGTGGTGGACCTCCTGGCGGAGGACCCCAGGGCGCAGGTGCGGGCCTACCAGGAGGGGGTCTTGCACCCCTTGCGGAAAAAGGGGCTCTTCCTGCGGCGGGAAAGCCTCCTGGCCTTCGCCCTAGGCGGGGTTTCCCTCCTCCTGGCCTTCCTGCTCCGGAAGCGCTAAGTACCCCTCGCCCCGCCACGCCAGCCCCTGTCAGCGCGGGGTGGCCTCAGAGGGGGCGGAGGTCCTCCAAGAGGAGCCAGCCCACCCCAGGGGGCAGGGCCTCGAGGCGGGGGGCCAACCCCCTCGCCACCTCCTCCGCCAGGGGCTTGAGGGCCTCAGGGGGCTCCTCCGTGAGCACCAGGAGGGTGAGCTGGTAGAAGCGCTGGGTGGCCGTGGGGGTGCCGTCCTGGAAGAAGGGGGTGGGGGGCGGCACCTCGTCCAGGAGGAGCCGGGCCCCGAGCACCTCCTCCGGGAGAAGGGCCCTCAGGTCCAGGGCGGCCTCCTTGGGGTGCCAGAGGAAGCCCTGGAAAAGCCGGATGGCCTCCACACCCTTAGCCTACCCGCTCCCACACCTGCCCTTCCAGGAGGTAAAGCCGGGGGAGCCTCCGGGAGAGGTGCACCGCCACCTCGTAGGGGATGGTGCCCTTGGCCTCCGCCCAGGCGAGGAGCCCCGTGGGGCCAAAGCCCGGGGAGAGCACCTCGAGGACCGCCTCCAGGCCCAGGGGCCCGGGCAGGAGGACCGTGGTCTGGTCCATGGAAACCCGGCCCGCCACAGGGCAAAGGCCCCCGTCCGGCCCCCGCACGAAGCGCACCGCCCCCCGGGGGAGCCCATCCGCATAGCCCACGGGCAGGGTGGCGAGCCACTCCCCTCCCTGGGCCACGTACTCCCCCCCGTAGCCCACCCGGTCCCCGGGCCTCAAGCGCTTCACCAGGGTGGGCCGGGCCAGAAGCCGCAGGATGGGCCTGAGGTCAAACCCCGGGACGAGGCCGTAAAGGGCAAGCCCCACCCGGACGTTTTCCCCCCCGTGGAGGAGGAGGCCGTAGGAGTTCTCCAGGTGGTAGAAGTAAGCCTCCCCCAGGGCCTTCCTCACCTGAAGAAAGCGCCGCCTCTGCGCCTCCACAAAGCCGGGGTCCTCCCCGGCGGTGGCCAGGTGGGTGTAGACCCCTTCCACCCGCACCCCCAAGGCCTCCACCGCCTTAAGGGCCTCCCCGGCCTCCTCCCAGGGGAAGCCCACCCGGTTCATGCCGGTGTCCACCTTAAGGTGGGCCCGGGGGGCAAGGCCTAAGGCCTGGGCCCTGGCCGCCAGGGCCTGGGCGGCCTCCAAGGTGGAGAGGCTCGGCACCAGGTTCCAGCGCAAGGCCTCCTCCGCCTCGAGGGGGTGGAGGCTTCCCAGAAGCAGGACCTCCCCCTCCACCCCGCCCCGCCGCAAGGCCCTCCCCTCCCCCACCGTGGCCACCGCCACCCGCCTGGCCCCCTCCGCCAGGAGGAAGCGGGCGAGGGGCAAGGCCCCGTGCCCGTAGGCATCCGCCTTCAGCACGGGGATCACCTCCCCCCTGGCCCGGGCGCGCAGGGCCTGCCAGTTGGTCCTCAGGGCCGAGAGGTCCACCTCAATCCAGGCCCGGGCTTCCACGTCAGTCCTCCAAAAGCCCCACGAAGCGGTGGGGGTCCGGGTCCAGCTTGAACCGCCGCCGCTCCAGGTGGGAAAGGAGCTCAGCTAGGCGCTCCGTACTCCCCCGGAGGAGGAGGTGGAAGACGTACTGCCCCTTCACCCGGGGGACGGGAGCAGGGGCGGGCCCCAGCACCTCCTCCTCCCTTGCCACCCCCTTGAGGGCTTCCCGCAGGGCAAAGGCCTCCTCCAGGGCCCGCTCCTCCCTGCGGTGGGCCACCTCCAGCTTGACCATGCGCACCCTGGGGGGGTAGGCGAGGGCCTCCCTCAGGGCCTTCTCCACCCAGGGGAAGGCCTCCACGCTCCCCTCCAGGAGGGCCTGGTGGGCGGGATGGTCCGGGGTATAGGTCTGGAGGGCCAGAAGGGGCCTCCGCCCGGGCCTTAGCTCCGTGAGGGCCCAGAGCAGGCGGTGGTACCGCTCGGCGGAGCGGAAGTCCGCTTCATAAAGGAAGCCGTCCGCATAGGGAAGGAGCACCAGGGCGAGCTCCGGCAGGACCGGGGCCCGGAGAAAGGCGGTGGTCCCCACCACCACCCCCGGCTCGCCCGCAAGCAGGGGGGCGAGGTCCGCCTTGGCCTCCTTGGCGTAGCGGTAGACGGGGAGGGAGGTGCCCTTTTTAAGGGCCTCCTCCAGCCACTCCAGCCCCGGGCCCCTGGGCTCCAGGAGGGGCGAGCCGCACTCGGGGCAAAGGGCGGGGGGAGCCTCCCGGTGGCCGCACTGGTGGCAGAGGAGGGCCCCCCCACCCTCCCGGTGGTAGCGCAGGGGGAGGGCGCAGTTGGGGCAGGTGGGCTTGTAGCCGCAGTCGGCGCAGAGGAGGAGGGCGCTGTACCCCTTGCGGGGGACAAGCACCAGGGCCTGGCGGCCCTTGGCCTCCACCTGCTTGAGGAGGGCCAGGGCCCGCCCGGTAAGGGGGTACCCCTTCTCCCGCTTGAGGTCTATGAGGAAGAGGCGGGGCTTGGGCACGGGGAAGGTGAGGCCGGGCCGCTCCAGCACCTCCACCGCTGGCACCAGGGAGAGGTAGCTGAGGGGCACCCCCAAAAGCCTGGCCCTGAGCTCCGCCAGGGGGGGCACGAAGGCCCGGCTTCCCGAGGGGAGCTTGTAGCTCTCGCTCCCCTCCTCCACCACCACGATGGACCCAGGGGTGAAGGGCAGGAGGAGCCCGCCGTAGGTGGCGAAGACGAGGCCCGAGGGGGCGCGGAAGAGGGCCTCCCTCTCCCTAGGGGAAAGCCCTCCGTGGTAGGGCCTCGCCCGCGGAAAGTGGGGAAGGAAGCGCTCCAGGAGGCTCACCTCGGGGAAGAGGACCAGGTGATCCCCCTCCGCCACCAAGCCCGCCAGAAGGCGCATCCTTTCGTAAAGCCTCCCCCCGTTCAGGCGCTCGGGGCGCTCGGGGAGAGGGAGGGGGTCTAAGGGTTCCCCCCCCCGAGGGGGAAGGGGGGGAGGGGGGGCGTGGCCGATGTAGCCCTCGGCCACAAGCCGCTTGACCCGGCCCACCCCCACCCCGGCGGCCCGGGCCAGGGCGGCGAGGCTTTCCGCCTGGCCCAGGTCCTTTAGGACCTGCAGGACCCGGTCCAGGGTGGGATCGGGGTGGGCCTCTTTTAGGGGCACCAGGACCTGCCTGGGCTCCTTGAAGGCCACCTCCTCCTCCAGCACCCCCGCCTCCCGCAAGAAGTCCAGGAGCCTGGGGTCAAAGCCCTTGGCCTCCCGCCAGGCGGTGAGGCCCTCGAGGCCCCGGGGGAGGACCTTGGGGTCCACGCCGGGATAAAGCCGCACCCGGTGGCCCAGGGCGGGAAAGGGGGGAAGGAGGTCCGCCATCACCTGGCCCAAGGGGGCGAAGAGGTAACGGGCCGCCTCCTCCAGGAAGCGGATCTCCTCCGGGCGCAGGTAGGGCTCCCGGTCCAGGTAGCCGATGGCGTGGCGCAGGGCGTGGCCGGGCCTTCCCCCCTCCCCCACCACCACGCCCACCCGCACCTCCCCGCGCCAGGGGACGGCCACCCTCCGGCCCAAGGCCTCGAGGCCCTCCTGGCCCAGGGGGGGGAGGTAGCTCATGGGGGAGAGGGGTAGGGGCAAGGCCACCTGGAGCACGGGCATCGTAGCCCTAGGATAAGGGGGATGCGCCTGGCCGTGCTCCTCTCCGGGGTGGCCCTCTACAGCGCCCTCTACGCGGTGGTCCCCCTCCTCCCCCTCCTGGAAGAGGGCTTTGGCGCACCCCCCGGGGCGGCGGGGCCGGGCATGGGCCTGCCCCTTCTCCTCCTCGTCCTCCTTTCCCCCCTGGTGCCCAGGCTTCCCCTGGCCCCTGGGGCCCTCCTGGGCGGAGGGCTCCTCCTGGTGGGCCTGGGGGGGGTCCTGGGCGCCTTGAGCCCAAGCCTCTTCCTCTGGACCCTCTTCCGCCTCCTCCAGGGAGTGGGGGCGGCCCTGGTGCCCGCCCTGGCCATCGCCCTGGTGCCCGTCCTCTTCCCCCAAAGGGCCCTGGAGATGGCCGGGGTCTACATGGCGGGAAACGTCCTGGGTGGGGGGCTGGGCCGGGTGCTGGCGGGGCTTCTGGCCGAGGCGGTGGGGGTACGGGGGGCCCTGGGCCTCCTCTCCCTTCCCGCTTTGGTTCTGGGGCTCCTGGTCCTCCGGGCCCCCGGCCCCCTGCCCCCCCTGGGCCCCCCCCGGTACGACCTGAGGGCCTGGCCCCTTTACCTGGTGGGGGGCATCCTCCTCTTCCTCAACCTTTTCCTGGCCAACCTCCTGCCCTACCGCCTCCTGGAGATGGGCTTCCGCCCCTCTATGGTGGGGCTCGTCTACCTGGCCTACCTCTTCGGCATCCCGGGAAGCGCCCTATCCGGGGTGCTGGCGAGGAGGCTCGGGGCGGTGGCCACCTTCCGCCTGGCCTTCTTGGGGGTGCTCCTGGGGATGGGCCTCCTCCTCAACCCCGCCACCTTAGTCCTGGGCTTCGTCCTCCTCATGGCCGCCCTCTTCACCGGGCAAAGCCTGGCCTCCGGGGCCGCGGGGCGCCGGGGGGCCGGGGTGAGCGGGGCCTATGTGGCCAGCTTCTACCTGGGGGGAACCCTGGCGGGGCTTTCCTACCCCCTCTTCCTCCACAGCTTCCCCCTGGCGGTGGGGGTGGGGATGGGCCTGGCCCTCCTCGCCCTCCTCCTGGCCCCGGTCCGGTGAGGGCCTGGGGGTAGCATGTTCCCATGGACCTCCACGCCGCCGACCAGTACCTGGTGGCCCCGGCGGAAACCGGCCTCCTCGCGGTGTACCAGGCCCTGGAGGGCACCGGCCTCTACCCCCCCTTTCCCCCGGTGGAACTCCCGGGGGGCGTGGGGGGGCTCTTGGCCCGGGGAGGGTTTGGCCAGACCTTTTTCTTCCCCGCCGAGGTCCTGGGCCTCACCTTCCGCACCCCCAAGGGCCGGGTGGTCCGGGCGGGGGGCGTGGTGGTGAAGAACGTGCAGGGCTACGACCTGGTGCGCCCCTTCGTGGGGAGCTTTGGGCTTCTGGGGGAGGCCCTGGAGGCGGTCTTCCGCCTGCGGCCAGGGCGGGCCTCCGTCCTCCTGCGCCGCCCCTGGGAGGGGGCTTTCCCCCGCCTCACCCCTACCCCCCGGTTCCTCTTCGCCCTGGAGGAGGGGGAGGCCCGGGGGCTTTACGCCTTCCACTTCGGCCCCGAGGGGGAGGTGGCCCGCTTCCGGGAGGCCTTCGGCGGGGAGGAGGCAGGGTCTTTGGACCTCCGGCCCCTCTTCCCCCGGGGCATGGGGGTGGGGAAAGGCCCCTTGAGGGACCTCCGCTACGCCTGGCAAGACGGGGGGAAGCCTCCGGAGGCCCCGGCCATCTTCCGGCGGCTGGCAGAAGTCCTTTAGCCCCCTTTGCCCCGGGGGGCATCCGGGATATCCTCATAGAGGATGCAGGAGCTTGCAGAAGCCTTGGCGGAAATCCAGAAGGCCCCGGACCTCGAGGCCCTCCGCGCCCTCAAGGCGCGCTACCTGGGCAAGAAGGGCCTCCTCACCCAGGAGATGAAGGCCCTGGCCGGCCTCCCCCTGGAGGAGCGGAAGGCGCGGGGCCAGGCCTTGAACACCCTCAAGGAAGCCCTGGAAAAGGCCCTGGAGGAAAGGGAGCGGGAGCTTGCGGCCGAGGCCCTGCGAAAGGCCCTGGAAAGCGAGCGCCAGGACGTCTCCCTTCCCGGGGTGCGCCTCTTTGCCGGGGGGCTACACCCCATCACCCTCATGGAACGGGAGCTCATCGAGGTCTTCCGCGCCCTCGGCTACCAGGCGGTGGAAGGCCCGGAGGTGGAGGGCGAGTTCTTCAACTTTGACGCCCTCAACATCCCCGAGCACCACCCCGCCCGGGACATGTGGGACACCTTCTGGCTGGAGGAGGAGGGCTTCCTCCTGAGGGGCCCTTTGGGCGAGGAGGTGGGGGGAAGGCTCCTCCTCCGCACCCACACCTCCCCCATGCAGGTGCGCTACATGGTGGCCCACACCCCCCCCTTCCGCATCGTGGTGCCGGGACGGGTCTTCCGCTTTGAGCAGACGGACGCCACCCACGAGGCCGTCTTCCACCAGCTGGAGGGCCTGGTGGTGGGGGAGGGCATCACCATGGCCCACCTGAAGGGGGCCATTTACGAGCTCGCCCAGGCCCTTTACGGCCCCCACTCCCGGGTGCGCTTCCAGCCCGTTTACTTCCCCTTCGTGGAACCGGGGGCCCAGTTCGCCATCTGGTGGCCCGAGGGGGGGAAATGGCTGGAGCTGGGAGGGGCGGGCATGGTCCACCCCAAGGTCTTCCAGGTGGTGGACGCCTACCGCCAGCGCCTGGGCCTGCCCCCCGCCTACCAGGGGGTCACGGGCTTCGCCTTCGGGCTCGGGGTGGAAAGGCTCGCCATGCTCCGCTTCGGCATCCCGGACATCCGGTACTTCTTCGGGGGCAGGCTCAAGTTTCTGGCGCAGTTCAAGGGGGTTCTATGAGGGTGCCCTTCTCCTGGCTAAAGGCCTACGTGCCCGAGCTGGAGAGCCCGGAGGTGCTGGAGGAGCGCCTGGCCGGGCTTGGGTTTGAGACGGACCGGATGGAGCGGGTCTTTTCCATCCCGAAAGGGGTGGTCTTCGCCCGGGTCCTCGAGGCCCACCCCATCCCCGGCACCGCCCTAAAGCGCCTCACCCTGGAGGCGGGAACGGTGGTGGAGGTGGTCTCGGGGGCGGAAAACGCCCGCCAGGGGATCGGGGTGGCCCTGGCCCTGCCGGGGACCGAGGTGAACGGGCTAAAAGTGGGGGAGCGGACCATCCAGGGGGTGGTGTCCTTCGGGATGGCCCTCTCCCCGAAGGAGCTCGGGGTGGGGGAGTACGGGGGGGGGCTTCTGGAGTTCCCCATGGACGCCCTCCCCCCCGGCACCCCCCTGGCCGAGGCCTGGCCGGAGGAGGTGGTGCTGGACCTGGAGGTCACCCCCAACCGCCCCGATGCCCTGGGCCTCCTCGGGCTCGCCTGGGACCTCCACGCCCTGGGCTATGCCCTGGTGGAGCCGAAGGCGGACTACCGGGCGGAGGCGGTGTCCCTTCCCTTCGGCCTTCGGGTGGAAGATCCCGAAGGGGCCCCCCATTTCACCCTCGCCTACGCCTTCGGGCTCAAGGTGGGCCCAAGCCCCATCTGGATGCAGCGGGCCCTCTTCGCGGCGGGGATGCGCCCCATCAGCAACGTTGTGGACATCACCAACTACGTGATGCTGGAAAGGGCCCAGCCCATGCACGCCTTTGACCTGCGCTTCCTCGGGGAGGGCATCCTGGTGCGCCGGGCCCGCCCCGGGGAAAGGCTTCGCACCCTGGACGGGGTGGAGCGTTCCCTTTCCCCCGAGGACCTGGTCATCGCCGGTTACCGGGGAGAGGAGAGCTTCCCCCTGGGCCTCGCCGGGGTTATGGGTGGGGCGGAGAGCGAGGTGCGGGAGGACACGGAGGCCATCGCCCTGGAGGTGGCCCAGTTTGATCCCGTGACCATCCGCAAGACGGCCCGGAGGCACGCCCTGCGCACCGAGGCCAGCTACCGCTTTGAGCGGGGGGTTGACCCCTCGGGCCAGGTGCCTGCGGCCAGGCGGGCCCTCGGCCTCCTCCAGGAACTCTCCGGGGCCCGGGTGGCGGAGGCCATCCTGGAGGCGGGAACCCCCAGGGCCCCTGAGCCCATCCCTTTTCGCCCCGACCACGCCAACCGCCTTCTGGGTACGGACTACCCGGAGAGGGAGCAGCTCGCCATCCTCAGGCGCCTGGGCTGCCGGGTGGAAGGGGAGGGCCCCTACCGCATCACCCCCCCGAGCCGCCGCCTGGACCTGAGGTTGGAGGAGGACCTGGTGGAGGAGGTGGCCCGCATCCAGGGCTACGAGACCATCCCCCTCGCCCTCCCCGCCTTCTTCCCCGCCCCGGACAACCGGGGGGTGGAGCGGCCTTACCAGCGGGAGCGCCGCCTGCGGGAGGTCCTGGCCGGCCTCGGCTTCCAGGAGGTCTACACCTACAGCTTCGCCGACCCCAGGGAAGCCCCCCTCTTCCGCCTACCCCCGCCTCCCCTGCGCTTGCAAAACCCCTTGAGCCCGGAGAAGGCCGCCCTTCGCACCCACCTCTTCCCCGGCCTCCTGAAGGTCCTCAAGGAGAACCTCTCCCTGGACCGCCCGGAGCGGGCCCTCCTCTTTGAGGTGGGCCGCGTCTTCCAAACCGCGGGGGAAAGGCCCCTGGTGGAGGAGAAAACCCACCTGGGGGGCCTCCTCTACGGGGAAGGGGTGGGGTTGCCCCAGGGGGAGAAGCTTTCCGGCTACCCCCTCCTCAAGGGGCTCTTGGAGGCCCTCATGGCGCGGCTTGGCCTGACCCTCGAGGTGGAGGCCCACCCCTTCCCCTTCCTGCACCCTGGGGTCTCGGGGCGGGTGTGGGTGGAGGGGGAGGCGAAGGGCTTTTTGGGCCAGCTCCACCCCGAGGTACAAGAAGCCTTGGAGCTTCCCCCGGTGTGGCTTTTTGAGCTGGAACTCCCCCTTCCGGAAAGGCCCCTCCGCTTCCAGGACCCTTCCCGCTACCCCCTGGCCCTGCGGGACCTGGCGGTGGTGGTGCCCGAGGAGGTGGCCTACCGGGAGGTGGAGCGTGTCCTCCTCCAGGCGGCGGGGCCCTACCTGGAGGGCCTGGCCCTCTTTGACCTCTACCAGGGCCCGCCCCTCCGGGAGGGGCAGAAGAGCCTGGCCTTCCACCTGCGCTTCCGCCACCCCGAGCGCACCCTGAAGGACGAGGAGGTGGACCAGGCGGTGGCGGCGGTGGTTAAGGCCTTGCGGGAGCGGGGTTGGGACATCCGGGCCTGACGCCACCCCTTGGCGTAAACTGAGCCCATGCTCACCTGGGTGGACCTCCTGGCCCTGCTGAGCCTGGCCCTGGGCCTGGCCCTGGGCTACCGCGGGGGCCTGCCGTGGGCCTTCGCCGGGGGTGGGGTCCTGGCCTACGTGCTCCTGGCCCAGCTGGGGCTCGTCGGGCCCCTATGGGCCTTGGGCCTTGGCCTGGCGGCGGGCGTGCTGGCCAAAAGCCTTCCCCTTCCCCACCTCTCCCACGCCCTGGAAGCCCTCCTCGGCGCCTTTGGGGGCCTCCTCCTCGGGCTCCTCCTGGCCTTGAGCCTCTGGGCCGGATACCCCTTTGAACGGGTGGCCGCCACGGGAGGCCTCCGCTACCCCTCGGTGAACCTCCCCACCCCCGTCTACCAGGGGGTGAGCCAGAGCCCCTTCGCCCGGGAGGTCTTCCGCCTGGCCTGGCAGGCCCCTTGGCTGAGAAAAACCCTGGCCCTAGAGGGCCAAAACCCGCGATAGGGCTAAGAGGGCGCGGTTGATGTCCTTCTTCCGCTCCACCGCCTCCTTAAGGGGGGTGAGCACCACCTCCCCCTCCACCTCCCCCACCATGACCCCGCTGGTGCCTCCGGCCAGGGCCTCCACCGCCGCCGCCCCCAAACGGCTCGCCAGGATGCGGTCCTTGGCCGTGGGGCTCCCGCCCCGCTGGATGTGCCCCAGGACCGTGACCCGGGCCTCCACCTCCACGTGCTCCCGGATGGCGGCGAGAAGCCCCGCCGCCCCCCCGGGGTAAGCCCCTTCCGCCACCACCACGATGGAGCTGGACTTTCCCCGGCGCTGGGACTCCAGGAGGCCTTCCGCGATGGCCCTGGGGTCTACGGGCTCCTCGGGGACGGCGATCACCTCAGCCCCCCCGGCCAGGCCCACGTCCAGGGCGATAAAACCGGAGTCCCGGCCCATGACCTCTATGAAGAAGACCCGCTCGTGGCTGGCGGCGGTGTCCCGGATGCGGTCTATGGCCTCGAGGGCGGTGTTCACCGCGGTGTCAAAGCCGATGGTGTAGTCGGTGCCGTAGAGGTCGTTGTCTATAGTGCCGGGCACGCCCACCACGGGCACCCGGTGCTCCTCGGCCAGGCGCATGGCCCCGCGGAAGGTGCCATCCCCCCCGATGGCCACCAGGCCCTCGATCCCCGCGGCCTCCAGCTTGGCCGCCGCCTTGGACCGGCCTCCCTCCGTCAGGAACTCCTGGCTCCTGGCGGTGAGGAGGATGGTCCCGCCCCGTTGCAGGATGTTGGCCACGTCCCGCACCCCCAGGGGCATCATCTCCCCCAGGACCATACCGGCGTAGCCGCGGCGGATGCCGATGACCTCGAGGCCCAAGGCGTAGGCCTGGCGCACCACGGCCCGGATGGCCGCGTTCATGCCCGGGGCATCGCCTCCGCTGGTGAAAACCCCTATGCGCTTCATCTCTCCTCCTCGTGGGCCAGCCGATAGGCCTCGTTGCGGGGGACCCCCGCTTCCAGGAGCGCCCGGAAAAGGGCCTTGCCCCTTAAGCCCCCTTCCCGAAGCCGCTTTGCCAGGGCGCTTCCCTCCGGGGGGCTCGCCTCCTTGGGCCCGAGGACCAAGACGAACTCCCCTTTGGGCTCCAGGAAGTGGGCCAAGGCCCCCTCCAGGGTGCCCCGGAAGACCTCCTCGTGCACCTTGCTGAGCTCCCGGGCCACGGCCACGGGGTGGGAGGGCCCGTAAACCTCCACGAGGTCCTGGAGGGTCTTCCGAAGGCGGTGGGGGCTCTCGTAGATCACCGCGGTCCTCCCTTCGCGGCCCAAGGCGAGGAGGCGCTCCCTTCGCTCCTTCCCCGCCTTGGGCAGGAAGCCCTCAAAGGTAAAGCGGTGGGTGGGCAGGCCCGAGGCCACCAAGGCGGGGATGAGGGCGGTGGGCCCAGGAAGCGCTTCCACCCGCCAGCCCCATTCTAAGGCCAGGCGGACCAGCTCCGCCCCAGGATCGGAGATGCCCGGGGTGCCCGCGTCCGTGGCGTAGGCCACGTAGGCGTAGGGGGCGAGGAGCTCCTTGGCCTGGCCCACCGTGTGCTGGTCCAGGCGCAGGGTAGGGGTGGGGATGCCGTAGTGGCGGAGGAGCACGCCCGTGCGCCGCGTGTCCTCGCAGGCCACCACCTCCGCCTCCCTCAGCACCCGGAGGGCCCTTAGGGTGATGTCCTCCAGGTTGCCGATGGGGGTGGGGACCAAGACCAAGCGCACGTTATACCCTTCCTTCCCCCGGCTAAGCTCCCGCCGGGGCCTCCAGGCTGGCTTGGGCCTGCATGGGGTGGCACTAGAGGAGGACGGGGCGGAGGAGTTCCTGCACCTCCCGGAAGGCGAACTCGTACACCGAACCGGAGGGCAGGGTGAACTCCAGAAGGTCCCGCGCTCCCGGGAAGAAGATGCGCCTCAAGGCCATGGGACCCTGGTCGGTCTCCAGGTGGACCGTCACGTAGTCGGGCTCCAGGTTGGGCTCGTCCTCGGCCTCCTTGGGGGGCTCCTCCCCTACCCCTTCCTCCAGGCGGCGCAGGGCTTCCAGGAGCTCGCTTTTCAGCACCCGCACCTCCTCTTCCAGGGTGCCATCGGAGAAGATGAGAACCGCCTCCTCCCCCTCCCCGTAGGCGGAAAGCCCCCAAAGGGGCTCCTCTTCCCCCTCCTCCGGAGCCTCCACCAGCTCCAGGGTGCCATCGGAAAGGAGGCGGAGCACGGCCCCGCAGGCCTCGCAGTCCAGCAGGTCCCCCGCCTTGTACCCCGCAAGCTCCAGGGTTTCCCCGCACACCGGGCAGACCATAGGCTTCCTCCAACCCCATTCTAAGCCGATGGGAAGGGCCTGGCCCTGGGGCCAGGCCGCCAAGCCCCAGGCCCTAAGCCCGGTAGCGGGCGATGCAGGCCCGCACCTCCTCCAAGGCCGCCTGCCGGTCCCGCCACCCCGTGACCTTGACCCACTTCCCCTTCTTGGCCTCGAGGGCCTTGTAGGTCTCAAAGAAGTGCTGGATCTCCTGCTTCACCCCCTCGGGCACGTGGGCGATGTCCTGGATGTGGTCCAGGCGCTGGTCCTCGTGCACCACCCCGATGATCTTGGCATCCCCCCCCTTCTCGTCCTCCATGAGGAGGAGGCCTACTACCCGGACCTCCACCACCACCCCGGGCATGAGGGGGTAGGTGGAGAGGACGATGCCGTCCAGGGGGTCCCCGTCCTCGGCCAGGGTGGAGGGGATGAACCCGTAGTCCCCGGGGTAAAACTGGGCTCCCGGCAGCACCCGGTCCAGCTTGATCACGCCCAGCTCCGGGTCGTACTCGTACTTGTTTCCGGAACCCCTGGGAACCTCGATGACCATGTGGACCCGTTCGGGGGCGTTCTCGCCCACGGGGAGGCTCTTCAGGTTCGCCATAGCCCCCCCATTATACGAGGACCTCGGGGAAGTCCGTGACCAGGGCGTCCACCCCCCAGGCGAGGAGCTCCTCTGCCCGGGCCCTTTCGTTCACCGTCCAGGCCAGCACCCGGTAGCGCTCCTTCAGGGTGCGGGTCCTTTCCTCCGTGAGCAAGGAGGCCTCGGGGTGCACCCACGCCACCCCCAGACAGGGGGCCAGGGCTTCCGCCTCCGGCTGCTCGTAGAGGAGGCCCAGGGGCCCCACGCCGAGCCGCCCCAGCCGGACCAGGGCCAAGGGGTCAAAGGAGCTCACCCACACCCGCCGGGAGGGGTAGCGGGCGAGGAGGCGGGCCAAGGCCTCCTCCCGCCCGTCGGTCTCCGGGGGGAGGCTCTTCAGCTCCACGTTGATCCAGGCCTCGGGAAAGGCCTTCAGGACCTCCTCCAAGGTGGGGACATGGGCGGGAAGGTCCCGGAGGTCCAGGCGCTGCAAGGGCACCCCCTCCAGGGCGAAGTCGTGGTGGACCACCAGGACCCCGTCCCTCGTGAGGTGCACGTCCAGCTCAAACCCGTCCAGACCGGCCTCCAGGGCCTTTCTGAAGGACTCCAGGGTGTTCTCCCGCGCCCTGTGGGGCGCACCGCGGTGTCCTAAGCGCAGGGGCACGGGCGAAGTATACAATGGGGCCATGGGCAAGTATGAAGCGGCGTTTTCCCGGCTGGGAGAGCGGGCTTTGGCCCAGCTGGAGGGTCCTGGGGGCTTCCTCGCCGTCACCGAGTCGCACCTGGTCTTCGTGGACGAGGGGGGGGTCCAGCGCCTGGAGCTTGCCCGCATCCGCAGGGTGGGGCGGGGCGAGGCGGGCACCCTGGCCGTGCAGGGGGAGGGGGTGTCCCTCACCATCCCCCTCAAGGCCTTCCCCTTGGAAGAGCTCAAGGCCTTTCTGGAGGGCTTGAAGCCCCACGTGGCCCGGGCCCGCAAGGCCACCGTGCCGCCGAGCCCGGGGCCTGCCCCCGAGGCGCCCCCGGCGCCCTCCGAACCCGCCAAGCCTCCGGTGTGGGAGGAGGAAGCCCCCTCCGGACGGTCCTCCGTGGAGCTGGCCCCGGAGCCGGAGGCCCTGCCGAAGGCGCTTCCCCAGGAGGGGAGGCGAAACCCTTTGTCCCTCCCCCTGAAGGTCCTTTCCGGGCTCACCCTGGGCTACACCCTGGGGTTTTTGGTGCTGAACCCCGGGGCCGAACCCTGGGTCCTGGCCGGGGTGGCCCTGGGAGGGCTGGGGCTGGCCTTGACGGAGTGGTCTTTGGCTACCTCCTCGCGGTAGCCCTCCTCGGCCTCCTGGCCCTCTGGCCCAAGGTGGCGCCGCAAGCCGGGCCCGTGCAGGTCCTCACCTTCAAGGAGGCCTCCTTCACGCCCCCGCCCCCCGAACCGGTCAGCCTCAACGGGGCCACCCTCGAGGAGCTGGAGGCCCTGCCCGGAATAGGCCCCGTCCTGGCCCGAAGGATCGCGGAAGGCAGGCCCTACCAGCAGGTGGAAGACCTCCTCCGGGTGAAGGGGATCGGCCCGGCCACCCTGGAAAGGCTCCGCCCCTATGTCCGCCCGTGACCCCTCCCCAGACGGGTTCCTCGGCTGGGGAGGAGGCCTTCGCTTCGCCGGGGTGGGGCTGGGCCTGGGCGGCCTCCTGGGGGCCTTGGGCCTCCTCTACCCCTTGGCCCTCCTCCTCGCCCCCCTTCTCCTCCTGGGGTACCGCCTGCCCTTCGCCCTGGGGCTCCTCTTGGTCCTCCTGCGGGGCCTCCTCCTTCCCCTGCCCGAACCCCCCTACGGCCTCCGCCTGGAGGGAAGCTTCGCCGTACAGGGGGGGTTTACCACGTGGGAGGGCCAAAGGCTCCGCCCGCGGCACTTTCCCCCCTTAGAGGACGGGGTTTACCGGCTAGAGGGGTACCTGGCCCCGCCCGAACCCAGGCGCAACCCCGGGGGGTTTGACGAAGGGGCCTGGCTCCTCTCCCTGGGGGTCAAGGGGGTGTTTCACGTGGAACGGGCGGAGGCGGTGGGCTCCCTCCCCAACCCCCGGGCCCCCTTCCGGGAGCGCCTGGCCCAGGGCCTCTCCCCCCTCGCCCGGGAGGTCCTGGAGGGCCTGGTCCTGGGGGACAAGGGGGGCCTCGAGGAGGCCTACGGGCTCTTCCAGCGGGCGGGCCTCGCCCACCTTCTGGCGGTTTCCGGCCTCCACGTGGGCTTCCTGGTGAGCGCAGGCCTGATGGTCCTCCTCCCTTTGGGGCGGTGGCGCTACCTCCTGGCCCTCCTCCTTCTGCCCCTCTACCTCTTCCTGGCGGGCCCCGCCCCGTCCCTGGTGCGGGCAAGCCTCATGGCGGCCCTCTCCCTTCTCGGGCTCTTCCTGGGCCTGGGCGCGGCGGGCCTCCTCCAGGCCCTGGGGGTGGCCCTCTTCCTCCAGCTCCTCCTGAGGCCCGAGGCCATCCTAAGCCTGGGCTTCCAGCTCTCTTACCTCGCTGTACTGGGCATCGCCCTGGTACTCCCCGCGGTGCGCCTGCCCCGGGGGGCCCGGGGGTACCTCCTGGGGGGCGTGGAGGTGAGCCTGGCGGTCCAGGCTTTCCTCCTTCCCCTCCTCCTCCACCGCTTCGGCTTCGCCCCCCTCCTCTCCCCCCTCGCCAACCTCCTGGCCCTGCCCCTGGCCGCCCTCCTGGTGCCCCTCGGCTTCCTCAAGCTCCTCCTGGGGGGGCTCCTCGCGCTCCCCACGGAAGCCCTGGCCCAAGCCCTCCTGGGCCTGGCCTCCTTGGCCTCCCGGGGGCCGGGGCTCTTCTGGGGGGAGATTTCCCCTTTGGGCTTCGCCCTCTACTACCTGGGCCTCCTCCCTCCCCTTCTCGCCCTCCACCGCCTCCTCACCTGGAGGCGGGCCCTGGTCCTCGCCAGCCTTCCCCTCCTGGTAAGCCTCCTCGCCAGCTGGCCCAAGCCCTTGGACCTCTGGGCCCTGGACGTGGGGCAGGGGGACGCCCTCCTGGCCCGGATGGGCGGGGCCGAGGTGCTGGTGGACGGGGGGCGGCCGGAGCAGGGGGAACGGCTGGTGCGGGCCCTCCGGGCCCTGGGGGTGGAGGCCCTGGAGGTGCTGGTGGCCACCCACCCCGACGCCGACCACCACGGGGGGCTTCTCCGCGTGGTGGGGGAGATCCCGGTGGGCCTGGCCCTCCTCTCCCCCGCCTTCCCCCCCGGGCACCCCCTGGTGCAGGCCCTGGCCTCCCGGGGGGTGCCCGTGCGCTACCCCGGACCAGGGACGCGGCTCCGGGTGGGGCGGGGGGAAGTGGAGGTCCTCTGGCCCCCCCACCAAAGCGGGGACGACAACCGGGACGGCCTGGTCCTGCTCCTGGACTTCGGGGGTGCCAAAGCCCTGCTCCTCGCCGACGTTCCCCAAGAGGTGGAGGGGCGCCTCCCGGTTCCCGAGGTGAAGGTCCTCAAGGTGAGCCACCACGGGTCCAGGACGGGCACCTCCCCCGCCCTCCTGGAGCGGGCGCGCCCCGAGATCGCCCTGGTGGGGGTGGGGCGGAACCCCTTCGGCCACCCCCACCCGGAGGTGCTGGAACGCCTCGCCGCCCGGGGGGTGAAGGTCTACCGCACCGACCAAAGGGGCGCGGTCCGGGTCCTCTTCGGCTACGCCTGGTAGCCAAGCCGAAGGAGAAGGGCCTCCAGCTCCTCCAGGGAGCGGTAGCGGATCACCACCTTCCCGCGTTTCCCCCCCACCACCTGCACCGGGAGGCCCAGGTGGCGGGAAAGCTCCAGGGACAAGGGGGAAACCTCCTTACCCTTCCGCTCCCGCTCCCGCACCAGGCGCTCCCGCAGGGCCTCGGCCTGGCGCACGGAGAGCCCCTTGGCCAGGATCTCCCCTAGGCCCCAGAGCCGATCCTCGGGCTCCAGCATCAGGAGGGCCCGGGCGTGGCCGGCGGTGATGCGGCCCTCCTCCAAGGCCTCCAGCACCTCCTCGGGAAGCTGGAGGAGCCGGAGAGCGTTGGCCACGGTGGACCGGGCCTTGCCCACCCGCCGGGCCACCTCCTCCTGGGTGAGGCCCATGCGCATCAGGGCCTGGTAGCCCCGGGCCTCCTCCACCGGGGAGAGGTCCTCCCGTTGCAGGTTCTCCACCAAGGCCAGCTCCAAGGCCTCCTGGTCCGTGAGGTCCCGGACCAAGGCGGGCACCTCCTTGAGGCCCGCCAGCTCGGCAGCCCGGAAGCGCCGCTCCCCCGCCACCAGCTCATAGGCCTCCCCCTTGGGCCGGACCAAGAGGGGCTGGAGGAGGCCCTTTTCCCGAATGGAGGCCGCCAGCTCCTCCAGGCTCTCCTGGGCAAACCGCTTGCGGGGCTGGGCGGGGCTGGGCCGGATGGCGGAGAGGGGGAGGCGGACCACAGACCCTCCCGTCTTGGGCAGGAGGGCCTCGAGGCCCCTTCCCAGGCCGCTAGGCTTCTTGGACACGGGCGATCACCTCCTCGGCTAGGCGGCGGTAGGCGTGGGCCCCGGGGGAGGTGGGGGCGTGCTGGGCGATGGTCTTGCCGAAGCTCGGGGCCTCCGCCAGGCGTACGTTTCGGGGCACCACCGTCCAGAAGACCTTCTCGCCGAAGTGGGCGCGGAGCTGGGCCTCCACCTGTTGGGAGAGCAGGGTCCGGCCATCATACATGGTGATGAGGATGCCGAGAAGCCGAAGGCCCGGGTTGAGGCGGGTGCGCACCTCGTCCAGGGTGCCGAGAAGGCCCGCCACCCCCTCCAGGGCGTAGTACTCCGCCTGCACCGGAACCACCACCCCCTGGGCCGCCGCCAAGGCGTTCAGGGTGAGAGGGGAGAGGCTTGGGGGCACGTCCAGCAGGGTGAGGTCATAGGCCTCGTCCCGCAGAACCTGGGCCAGGGCCAGGGGCATCTCCGCCAGCTCTACCGTGGCCCCCACCAGCTCGGGGGTGGAGGGCAGGAGATGAAAGCCGTCCACCGCCTGCACCAGCCCCGCCAAGGGCTCCCCCTGGAGGAGCTGGTACACCCCCCGGTCCGGGCGCAGGCCCAGGCCGCTGGTAGCGTTCATCTGCGGGTCCAGGTCCACCAGGAGCACCTTCTTTCCCATGCGGGCCAGATAGGCGGCCAGGTTGATGGCGGTGGTGGTCTTGCCCACTCCCCCCTTTTGGTTGACCAAGGCAATGCGCCGCACCTTGGCACCTAGCATAAAGGATGTTTCTGGGGAACCCCGGGACGCCGGGGGAACCGCGTGGGGGTCGGCTCTTCCTTGGCCAGGACCACCAGGGCCCGCACCTCCTCGGCGAAGGGAAGGGTGAGGGTGTGCGTGGCCTGGTGGCGTCCTCCCAGGAGGGGCAAGGCCTTCGGCAGGCGGGCCAGCTCCTCCTCCACCCTGGGCCCCTTTTGCGCCACCATCACCCCCCCCACCGCCGCGAAGGGGAGCCCCAGCTCCACCAACACGCACAGGGGGGCCACCGCCCGGGCCACCACCCGGCCGTACCCCTCCCGGTGCTCCGGGCGGCGGGCCAACTCCTCCGCCCGGCCCCACAGGGGATGGGCGCCCTTCAGCCCCAGGGCGCGCACCGCCTCGGCCACGAAGGCCACCTTTCTCTGGGTGGCGTCCAGCAAGGTGACCTCCAGCTCGGGGCGGACCAGCTTCAGGGGCAGCCCCGGGAACCCTGCCCCCGTGCCCAGGTCCAGGACCCGCAAGGGGCCTTCCCAAAGGGGCAGGGTGAGGAGGGTCAGGGAGTCCAGGAAGTGCTTGACCACCACCTCCGCTTCCGTGCGCAAGGCGGTGAGGTTGTGCCGGCGGTTGGCCTCCATGAGGAGGTCATAGAGGCGGGAGAAGGCGGGAAGATGGGCCTCGAGGTCCAGCCCCAAGGCCCTGCCCCCCTGGAGGAGGAGTTCCGCCCCCCGCGCGCTCAAGCCCACGTCCGCCCCCTCTGTTTCCCGTGAAACATCAGGCGAGCCTCCGCAGGTGGACCAGGAGGGCGGTCAGATCCGAGTCCCGCACCCCCGGCACCCGGGCGGCCTCGGCCAGGGTGCGGGGCCTGGCCCGGGAGAGCTTCTCCACCGCCTCCCGGGAAAGGCCGAAGACGCGGGGAAACTCCAGCCCCTCGGGGATGCGGATGGCCTCCAGGTCCCGCATCTTCTCCCGCAGGCGCTCCTGCCGCTCTATGTACCCCGCGTACTTGGCCCGCACCTCCACCTGGTAGGCCTCCTCGGGGGAAAGGGGCTCGGGCGGGGGAAAGCGCTCCACAAGAGCCTGGTAGGTGTTCTCCGGGCGCCTAAGCCACTGCAGGCCGGAAACCCCCTCCACCCGGAGGCCCTCGAGGCGCTTAAGCTCCTCCGCCACCCTCCGGTACTTGGCCTCCACCCGCTCTAGGTCCTCCCTGGGCCTCAGGCCCCAGGCCACCGCCAGGGGAGTGAGGCGCTCGTCGGCGTTGTCCGCCCGGCAGAGAAGGCGGAGCTCCACCCGGGAGGTCATCATGCGGTAGGGTTCGTCCGTGCCCCTCCCCACCAGGTCGTCCACCAGCACCCCGATGTAGCCGCTTTCCCGGGGCAGGTGGACCTCGGGAAGCCCAAGGGCAAAGCGGGCGGCGTTGAGCCCGGCCAAAAGCCCTTGGGCCGCCGCCTCCTCGTACCCCGAGGTCCCGTTCACCTGCCCGGCGCTGAAGAGGCCGGGGAGCAGGCGGGACTGCAGGCCCCGGGTGAGCTCCGTGGGGTCCAGGCTGTCGTACTCCACCGCATAGGCGTAGCGCTGGATTACCGCCCGCGCAAACCCGGGGAGGGAGCGCACCATCTCCTCCTGGAGCTCCGGGGGGAGGCTACTGGAAAACCCCTGCAGGTAGACCTCGCTGGTGGCAAGGCCGTCCGGCTCCACGAAGAGGAGGTGGCTCTCCTTGTCGGCGAAGCGCACCACCTTGTCCTCAATGGAGGGGCAGTAGCGGGGCCCGATTCCCGTGATGTCCCCGGCGTAAAGGGGGGAGAGGTGCAGGTTCTCCCGGATCAGGCGGTGGGTCCTGCCCGTGGTGCGGGTCTGCCAGGTGGGAAGCCGGGCGGCGTGGGGCCCCGGGTTTCCCGTGAAACTCCCCGGCGGCACCTCTGGAGGGACCACCTCCAGGGCGGAAAACTCCACGGAATCCGCCCGGATGCGGGGGGGTGTGCCCGTCTTGAAACGCCTGAGGGTGTGCCCCACCGCCCTCAGGCTCTGGGAGAGGAAGCGGGACGGCGGCTCCCCCTGCCGCCCCGCGGGCCGCGACCGCCTGCCGTACCACACCACCCCGGAGAGAAAGGTGCCGCCCGCCACCACCACCGCCTTGGCGGGGAGGGCCCGGCCGTCCACGGTGCGCACCCCAAGGAGCCTCCCCCCCTCCACCCAGAGGGCGGCCACCTCCCCCCGGACGACCTCCACGGGCCTTTCCGAGAGGATCTCCTGGGCCTTCAGGGCGTAGAGGTCCCGGTCCACCTGGACCCTCAGGCTCTGCACCGCGGGGCCCTTGGAGCGGTTCAGCACCCGGGTGTGGATGGCGGCGGCATCCGCCGCCCGGCCCATGAGCCCTCCCAGGGCCACCAGCTCCGCCACCAGCTGGCTCTTGCCCGGCCCCCCCACCGCGGGGTTGCAGGGCATCATGCCGATCCTCTCCGGGTTCACCGTGACCAAGGCCACCCGTACCCCCAGGGCCGCCGCCGCCCAGGCGGCCTCGAGGCCCGCATGGCCTCCGCCCACCACCACCACCTCGTAACCCATCCCACCCACCACTTTACCCAACCCCTTGGCATAGAATGTTCCTCCGGGGTCGCGAGAAGGGCCCGTAGCTTTTCCACCGGGGGTAGCCTTGACGCACGAGGCAGTCTGGCACCATATTCTAGAACACATTCGCCGTAACATCACCGAGGTGGAGTTTCACACCTGGTTTGAGCGCATCCGCCCCCTCGGCATCCAAGACGGCGTTCTGGAGCTGGCCGTGCCCACCTCCTTCGCCCTGGACTGGATCCGGCGGCACTACGCCGAACTCATCCAGGAGGCCTTGGGCCTCCTCGGCGCCCAGGCCCCGAGGTTTGAGCTCAAGGTGGTCCCCGGAACCCCCGTCCAGGAAGACATCTTCCACGCTGCCCCCATCCCGGAAGCCCCGCAGCCCAAGCTCAACCCCAAGTACACCTTTGAGAACTTCGTGGTGGGTCCCAACAACTCCATGGCCCACGCGGCGGCGGTGGCCGTGGCCGAGTCCCCTGGCCGGGCCTACAACCCCCTTTTCATCTACGGGGGCGTGGGCCTGGGCAAGACCCACCTCATGCACGCGGTGGGCCACTCGGTGGCCAAGCGCTTCCCCCACCTCAAGATCGAATACGTCTCCACGGAAACCTTCACCAACGAGCTCATCAACGCCATCCGCGAGGACCGGATGACGGAGTTTCGGGAGCGCTACCGCTCCGTGGACCTCCTCCTGGTGGACGACATCCAGTTCATCGCCGGCAAAGAACGCACCCAGGAGGAGTTCTTCCACACCTTTAACGCCCTCTACGAGGCTCACAAGCAGATCATCCTCTCCTCCGACCGCCCTCCCAAGGACATCCTGACCCTCGAGGCCCGCCTTCGGAGCCGCTTCGAGTGGGGCCTCATCACCGACATCCAACCCCCCGACCTGGAAACCCGCATCGCCATCCTCAAGATGAACGCCGAGCAACGGGGGCTCCGGGTGAGCGAGGAGGTCTTGGAGTACATCGCCCGCCAGGTAACCTCCAACATCCGCGAGTTGGAAGGTGCCCTGATGCGCACCGTGGCCTACGCCTCCCTGAACGGCGTGGAGCTGACGCGGGCGGTGGCCGCCAAGGCCCTCTCCGACATCTTCGCCCCCCGGGACGTGGAGGTGGACCCCCAGGAGATCGTGCGCAAGGTGGCGGAGCACTTCGCCCTGCGCCCCGAGGACCTGGTGGGAGGGGGACGGCGCAAGGAGGTGGTTCTTCCCCGGCAGATCGCCATGTTCCTGGTGCGGGAGCTGACCCGTTCCTCCCTGCCGGAAATCGGCCAGCTCTTTGGGGGGCGTGACCACACCACGGTGCTCTACGCCATCCAAAAGGTTCAGGAGCTGTCCGAAAGCGACCGGGAGGTGCAAAACCTCCTCCGGACCCTCCGGGAGGGCCTCACATGACCCCTGTGGATAACCTGTGGATAACCCTGTGGATAACCGGGGTTTACCTGTGGATAACCCTGTGGACAACCTGTGGAAAAATCCCCTACCCTGGCAGCCTGTGGATAACCGGCCGCTTGTCCACAGGTTATCCACAGCCGAAGGCGGGTTATCCACAGGGGTTTTCCACAACCCCTTTTCCCTCCAGAACGGGATTTTTCCCCCGTTATCCACATATCCACAGCCCCTATTACTACGGCTACTATCTTTTTAAGATCTTTAAAAAGACCTTAGTAGCAGTAAAAGGGAGGAAGCCAAGATGGATGTAAGCTTTCCCAAAAACCTGCTGGCAGAGCAGATCGCCTTGCTGGAAAGGGTCATCCCCTCCCGCAGTTCCAACCCGCTTTTCACCTACCTGGGGCTGGCCCTTTCCCCGAACACCCTCGTCCTCTTTGGCAGCAACGGGGAGGCGGACCTGGAGGTGCGGCTTCCCGCGGACACCCGGGGGGAGGGGCGGTACCTGGTGCCGGCCCAGCCCTTTTTCCAGCTCATCCGTAGCCTTCCCGGGGACCTGGTGGAACTGGCCTTGGGCGCCGAGCTGGAGCTGGCCTCGGGCCGGTTCCGGACCCGGTTGAGCCTTGCCCCCCCGGAGGGCTACCCCGAGCTTCTTTTCCCCGACTTCCACGGGCCTTCCGAGGCTTACCCCTTGCAGACCGCGCTCTTGGTGGAGGATCTCTTTCGGGCGCTTTCCCACGTGCGCTACGCCGCCAGCAACGAGGAGTACCGCGCCATCTTCCGGGGAGTGCAGCTGGAGTTCAGCGAGAAGGGGGTACGCACCGTGGCCTCCGATGGCTACCGCCTGGCGCTCTATGACCTGGAAAGGCCCCAGCCCTTCGGGAAAAAAGCGGTGGTGCCCGCCCGGAGCGTGGACGAGCTGGCCCGGGTCCTCAAGAGCGTGGGCGGGGGAGAGGTGACCGTGGCCCTCGGCCCCGGGACCCTGGGCGTGGCGGTGGCGCGGGAAGGCGCCGGACAGCTCCGCATGGCGGTCCGGCTGATGGAAGGGGAGTTCCCGGACTACGAGAGGGTTATTCCCCGGGAGTTTCCCTTAAGGGCCACCCTCGAGGTGGAGCCCTTCCGGGAGGCCCTGCGCCGGGTGAGCGTTTTGGCGGACCGGCAGAACCACCGCGTGGACCTTTTCTTCCAGGAGGGCCGGGTGCTTCTGAGCGCGGAAGGGGACTACGGCAAGGGCCAGGAGGAGATCCCCGTCCACCTGGAGGGCACACCCCTGGCGGTGGCCTACAACGCCCGCTACCTCCTGGAGGCCCTGGGGCCCCTGGCGGGCCAGGCCGCGCTTTTGCTCTCCGGCCCTACCAGCCCCAGCCTGGTCCGTCCCTTGGCGGAGGGGGAAGGGTACCAGGCGGTGGTGGTGCCCCTGCGGGTGTAAGCTCGTATCCGGGGGGCGTGAAGCGCTTCCATAAAGGAGGGAACCATGACCACGATCCTCGCGGTGAAGGCCCGGGAAGTCTTGGATTCCAGGGGTTTCCCCACGGTGGAGGCCGAGGTGGAGCTGGAGGGAGGGGCCCGGGGCAGGGCCATGGTGCCCTCCGGAGCTTCCACCGGCACCCACGAGGCCCTGGAGCTGCGGGACGGGGGCAGGCGCTACCTGGGCAAGGGGGTGCGCCGGGCGGTGGAGACCGTGAACGAGCGCATCGCTCCCGAGCTCATCGGCCGGGACGCCCTGGACCAGGAGGGGGTGGACCGGGCCATGCTGGAGCTGGACGGCACCCCCAACAAGTCGGCCCTGGGGGCCAACGCCATCCTGGCGGTTTCCCTGGCCACGGCCCGGGCGGCGGCGGCGGCCTTGGGGCTTCCCCTCTACCGCTATCTGGGAGGAGTCCAGGGGGTGGTCCTGCCCGTGCCCCTCATGAACGTCATCAACGGGGGGAAACACGCAGACAACCGGGTGGACTTCCAGGAGTTCATGCTGGTGCCCGGGGGGGCGGAGAGCTTTTCGGAGGCCTTGCGCATCGGGGCTGAGGTCTTCCACACCCTCAAGGGGGTGCTGAAGGAGCGGGGCTACAGCACCAACGTGGGGGACGAAGGGGGGTTCGCCCCGGACCTCAAGCGCAACGAGGAGGCCATAGAGCTCCTCCTCTTGGCCATTGAGCGGGCGGGCTACACCCCGGGACAGGAGGTCTCCTTGGCCCTGGATCCCGCCACCAGCGAGCTCTACCGGGACGGGAAGTACCACCTGGAAGGGGAGGGGAGGGTGCTCGCCCCGGAGGAGATGGTGGCCTTCTGGGCCTCCTGGGTGGAGAAGTACCCCATTCGCTCCATCGAAGACGGCATGGCCGAGGACGACTGGGAGGGGTGGCAGCTCCTCACCCGGGAGCTTGGGGGCAAGGTGCAGCTCGTGGGGGACGACCTCTTCGTCACCAACCCGGAAAGGCTCCGCCAGGGCATCGCGCGCGGCGTGGCCAACGCCATCTTGGTGAAGGTGAACCAGATCGGCACCCTCTCGGAGACCCTCGAGGCCATCCGCCTGGCCCAGCGCTCCGGCTACCGGGCGGTGATCAGCCACCGCTCCGGGGAGACGGAGGACAGCTTCATCGCCGACCTGGCGGTGGCGGTGAACGCCGGGCAGGTGAAGACCGGCTCCCTCTCCCGCTCCGACCGCCTGGCCAAGTACAACCAACTCCTGCGCATTGAGGAGGAGCTGGGCCAGGCGGCCCGCTTCCTGGGCTATGGGGCCTTTTAAGCGCACCAAGATCGTGGCCACCCTGGGGCCCGCCTCCAGCAGCAAGGAGGTGATCCGGGGCTTGGTGGAGGCGGGGGCCGACGTCTTCCGCCTCAACTTCAGCCACGGCACCCCAGAGGACCACCGGAACCGGGTCGCCCTGGTGCGGGAGGTGGGGGAGGAGCTGGGCAAGACCCTGAGCATCCTCCAGGACCTCCAGGGACCCAAGATCCGGGTGGGGCGATTCCGGGAGGGGCGCGTGGAGCTCAAGGCGGGCCAGCCCTTTGTCCTCACCCGGGCCCCCGTGGAAGGGGACGAGACCCGGGTTTCCCTCACCTACCAGGGCTTGCCCGAGGACGTGGCCCCGGGCCAGGTCCTCCTCCTGGACGATGGCCGCATCCGCCTGCGGGTGGAGGGGGTGGAGGGGGACGAGATCCACACCCGGGTGGAGGTGGGGGGCGTGCTTTCCGACCACAAGGGCATCAACGTTCCGGGGGCTGACCTCTCCATCCCCGCCCTCTCGGAGAAGGACATTCGGGACCTGGCCCTGGGGGCGGAGCTCGGGGCGGACTGGGTGGCGGTCTCCTTCGTGCGCACCCGGGACGACCTCCTTTTGGCCCGGCACTACCTGGCCCGCTACGGGTCCCGGGCCCGGCTCATGGCCAAGATTGAGAAGCCCTCGGCGGTGGAGCGGTTTGAGGAGATCCTGGAGGAGGCGGACGGCGTCATGGTGGCCCGGGGGGACCTGGGGGTGGAGATGCCCTTGGAGGAGGTGCCCATCGTGCAAAAGCGCCTCATCCTCCGGTGCATCGCCGCGGGGAAGCCGGTGATCACCGCCACCCAGATGCTGGAGTCCATGGTCCAGAACCCGAGCCCCACCCGGGCCGAGGCCTCCGATGTGGCCAACGCCATCTTTGACGGGACGGACGCGGTCATGCTCTCCGCGGAGACCGCCGCCGGGGCCTACCCGGTGGAGGCCGTGGCCATGATGGCCAAGATCGCCCGGGCGGTGGAGGCTTCGCCGGAGTTTCTGCAGAAGCTAAACGTGTTGCGCCCCGCCCCTACCCCCACCACCCAGGACGCCATCGCCCAGGCGGCGGACGACATCGTGGAGGCGGTGGGGGCTAAGGCCATCGTGGTTTTCACCGCCACGGGAAGCTCGGCCCGGCGCATCGCCCGCACCCGGCCCCAGGTGCCCATCCTGGCCCTGACCCCAAGCCCCGAGGTCCAGCGCCAGCTGGCCCTGGTCTGGGGGGTTTTGCCCCGCCTGGCCCCCGACCCCCAGGATACCGACGACATGGTGCGCATCGCCTTGCGGGAGGCGAGGGCCTCTGGGCTCGCCCAGGTGGGGGAACGGGTGGTGATCGCCGCCGGGGTGCCCTTTGGGGTGCGGGGGACCACCAACCTCATCCGGGTGGAACGGGTGAGCTGAAGGTGGCCCCTTCAGGGGACGTAAAGGGCCAAGGCGCTCACCACGGGCCGGGGGGGGCCCTGGTAGGGGCTCCTTAGCTTTCCCCGCACCCAAAGCTGGGCCGAGCCGCCCCCGTCCATGCGGAGGGCGTTCCAGGCTCCCAGGGAGAGGAGCCCCCGGGCCAGGGCCCCGGGGGTGGTGGGTTCGGAGACGAGGAGCCAAAGTCTTCCTTCCCTGGTCCAGGCCACGGCCGCCTGGGGGGCCACCGCCTGGAGGGGCCTTGGATCCCTGAAGTTCTCCCGGGCGGGGTCCAAGGCGTACTGGCCCTCCCGAAGCAAGAGGGGCCCCCCCTCCAGGGCGTGGGCGAAGGGGGGGTCCAGGCGGCCGTAGAGGCTTAAGCGGTCGCCCGTCTGCAAGGGGAAGGGCGGGCTTCCCTTGGGAAAGGTGAGGGCCCAGGCCCCCGGCGGAAGCTCGGCTGGGGCGGGGAGGAAGGCTTCTACTCGGTCGTTTCGCACCAGGGCCACCTCCTCCCCTTCCCGTCCCACGGGGCCCGGCACCGCGTGGGCGGTGTAGCGGGCCCTGGAGGCGTTCACCCCCACCCGGACCCGTTCTCCCCTGGGCCCCACCGCTTCGGCGACGAACTGGGGGAAGCCCAGAAAGAAGGCGAACCCGTCCCAGAGGAGGGCCACCCGGCCGTAAGGGTAGGACACCGTCACCCCGTCTTGCACCCAAAGCCCGATGGGGGTCCCCGTCTTGGGGTCAAAGTAGCCCCCGTTCAAGACGGCGAGGGCGCCTGGGGCCAGGTCCTTGGGAAGCGCCCGCTTCCCCGGGGTGCCCACGGGAAGGAGCCTGCCCCTTTCCGCCTCCACCAGGTAAAGCCTCAGGGGCTCGGGGGTGAAGGCCCAGACCTCCTTGTACCGCACCCCGGGGGCCAGGGCCTCCTCCACCTCGGGGCTAAGGAGGTAGAGGTCCAGGACGAGCCTCGAGGGGTCCTGGAGGGGAAATAGGCGGTAGCGGAGGATTTGGCCCGGGGCCTCCAGGCGGAGCTCGGTGCCCCCGGGCAGGAGGCGCACCCCCGCCCGCAGGCCTGGGGGCCAGGGGGCCTGGAGGGCCCCCGGGGCCAGGTAGGGGAGGAGGAGGGTGAGGCGTTCCCTCCCCTGCCCCTCCTGGGCGGGCTCCGGGTGGGGGGCAGGGAGGTCCAGGACCACCCGGAAGGCCCGCCCCTGCGCCCCGAACCGCGTGCCCGCCTCGGGCACCCGGAGGTAGCCCAGGGATTTTAGGGCCTCGAGGGGCACCCGCTCCCGGTCGGGGGGCGGGAGGGAGGGGTCGGGGGGCTCCGCCCACCCCACCCCGGGCACGTAGACCAGCCGCACCCCTTGGCCCTCGTACACCCAAGCGCCCCCTTCCTCGCGGAAGGCCAGGTCCAGGGCACCCGCGGGGACCAGGGTCCTGCCCAGGCCGAGGGAGAGGAAGAGCAGGAGGAAAGGAAGGCGCCTCATCCCCCCATGAAAGCAGAGAGGGGTGAGAAAAGCCTGATACCGCGGCTAGCCCTTGACCACGATGACGGGCTTCAGGCGGGCCACCTTTTTCCCGATCCCCGCCCCCTGCACCGCCTCCACCACCACGGAGACGTCCTTGTAGGCCTCGGGCATCTCCTCGTCCACCGTGGCCCGGGTGGCGGCCCTGACCAGGATGCCCTTCTCCGCCAGCTCCTTCACCAGGTTCCGCTCCCGGGCTATCCTTTTGGCCTGGTGGCGGCTCATCTTGCGCCCGGCCCCGTGGCAGCTGGAGCCGAAGGAGACCTCCATGGCCTTGGCGGTGCCCGCCAGCACGTAGGAGTAGCGGCCCATGTCCCCTGGCACCAGGACGGGCTGGCCCACCCTGCGGTACGCCTCGGGGATCTCCGGGTTCCCCGGGCCAAAGGCCCGCGTGGCCCCCTTGCGGTGGACCAGGACCCTTCTCCCCCCGTGCTCCTCAAACTTGGCGTTGTTGTGGGCCAGGTCGTAGAGGACCCGGAGGCCGTGCGCCTTGGGGGTGAAGCCCACCAGCTCGAAGGCCTCCCGCACGAAGTGGGCGATGAGCTGGCGGTTGGCGAAGGCAAAGTTGGCGGCGGCGGCCATGGCCTGGAGGTAGTCCTCCCCCTCGGGGCTTCGTATGGGGGCGGCGGCAAGCTGCTTGTCCACGAGCTCAATGCCGTACCGGGGGGCTGCTTTGAGGAAGCGCTCCACGTAGTCCTGGCAGACCTGGTGGCCGAGGCCCCGGCTTCCCGTGTGGATGAGGACGGTGACCTGCCCCTTGAAGAGCCCGTAGGCCTCCGCGGCCTCCTCGTCATAGACCTCGTCCACGTACTGCACCTCCAGGAAGTGGTTCCCGCTTCCCAGGGTGCCGATCTGGGGGGCGCCCCGCTCAAAGGCCCTTTCCGAGACCTTTTCGGGGTTGGCCCAGGGGAGGCGGCCCTCGGACTCGATGAAGCGCACGTCCTCCGGGTAGCCGTAGCCCCGCTTCACGAGCCAGCCCGCGCCCTCCTTCAGGATCTCCTTGAGCTCCTTCTTGCTGAAGCGCACGTCCCGCCGTTCGCTCCCCACCCCGGAGGGGACCAGGCGGTAAAGGGCATCGGCGAGCTCCCTTTGCCGGGGGAGGAGGTCTTGCAGGGTGAGGTGGGAGGCGAGGAGGCGGACGCCACAGTTGACGTCAAAACCGACCCCGCCGGGGCTTACCACGCCTCCTTCCTCCGGGTCAAAGGCCGCCACCCCCCCGATGGGGAAGCCGTAGCCCCAGTGGATGTCGGGCATGGCCAGGGCGGGCTCCACGATGCCGGGCAGGGTGGCCACGTTCATGAGCTGCTGCAAGGAGGCGTAGTTCTCGGCCTCGAGGTCCCTTAAGATCTCCTCCGAGGCGAAGAAGACCGCGTCCACCCGCATCTTCCCCTGGCGGGGGATGCGGTAGGTGTAGGGGGCGATCTTTTCAAAGCGCATGGCGCCCTCCCAAAACAAAACCGCCGGGCTTTAGGGCCCGGGCTTAATCTCAAGGTACCCCGGTATGCGGTATGCGTCAAGGCTATGCAGGGGCGGGGGCTGGCTCTTGGCCCCCGGGGCGCCCCGGTGGGGTAAAATCCTCCCGTGCCCGACCTGGCCTTCGCCCTGGAGACCCACCCCGGGCTAAAGCGGCCCAAGAACGAGGACGCCGTGGGCCACGCCCTCACCCCCTGGGGCGGGGTCTTCGTGGTGGCGGACGGCATGGGGGGGCACCGCACCGGGGAGGTGGCGGCGCGGCTCGCCGTGGAGACCATCTTGGAGCACCTGAAGGGGGCCGAACCCTCGCCCAGGGTGCTCCTTCAGGCCTTTGAGCGGGCCAATGAGCGCATCCACCAGGAGGCCCAGCGCCCGGAGAACCGGGGGATGGGCACCACGGCCACCTGCTTGGTGCTGGACCTGCCCTACGCCCTCCTCGCCCACGTGGGGGATTCCCGGGCCTACCTCCTGCGCCAGGGCGCCCTCCACCTCCTCACCGAGGACCACTCCTGGGTGGCGGAAAGGGTGCGCCAGGGCCTCCTTTCCCCCGAGGAGGCCAAGACCCATCGCTGGCGCAACGTGATCACCAACGCCCTCGGCTCCTTTCCCCAGGCCCGGGTGGACCTCCTGGGCCTCAGGCTGGAGCCGGGGGACGTGTTTCTGCTCTGCACCGACGGCCTTTCCGGGGTGCTGGAGGACCGGACCCTTTTGGAGGTGCTTAGGAACTTTCCTCCGGAGGAGGCCGCCAGGCGCCTGGTGTCCCTGGCCAACGAGTGGGGGGGTCCGGACAACGTGAGCGCCATCGTGGTGCGCCTTCCCGAGGAGCTCCCCCGGGGTGGCCGTCCCTACGCCCTTCCCCTCGAGGCGGCAGGCGGCGCCCCGGTGCGCCTCAAGCTGGGGGAGGAGCCGGAGGAGCTTCCCACCCAGGTGCTGGAACCGGAGGGCAGGCCCTCCCGGATCACCTGGCGGGACGTGCTCCTCATCCTCCTCTGGGTGGTGGTGGTGGCCTACATCCTGCTGGGCTACTTCAGGGGCCCCTAGACCTGCTAGACTCCTAGGGGTATGGAGCGCACCTTCGTGATGGTGAAACCGGACGGCGTTCGGCGCGGCCTGGTGGGGGAGATCCTGGCCCGTTTTGAGCGGAAAGGCTTCCGCCTGGTGGGGCTTAAGCTGATGCAGATCCCCCGGGAGCTGGCGGAGCGGCACTACGCCGAGCACCAGGGGAAGCCCTTCTTCCCCGGGCTGGTGAGCTTCATCACCTCCGGGCCCGTGGTGGCTATGGTCCTGGAGGGACCGGGCGTGGTGGCCGAGGTGCGCAAGATGATGGGGGCCACCCACCCCAAGGACGCCCTTCCCGGCACCATCCGCGGGGACTTCGCCACCACCATTGACGAGAACGTCATCCACGGCTCGGCGAACCTCGAGGACGCCCAAAGGGAAATCGCCCTCTTCTTCCGGCCCGAGGAGCTCCTCTGATTATTCCCCGCCCTCCGGGGCCTGGGGCAGGCTCGGGGCCCGAAGGCGTTCCCAGGGGAAGTCGTCCAGGGGGTAGAAGCGGTCCGCCTGCTGGGCCAGGCGGTGGGAGGAGAGGGCGTGGAAGGTGGTGTTTTCCACCTGCTTGCCCATGTCCTGCACCACCCTCACCACCTCGGCGAAGTCCCCGTCCCCGGAAACCAGCACCGCCACGTCGTAGGCGTTGGCGTAGGCCAGGCGCAGGATGTCTATGGCGATCTGGATGTCCACCCCCTTTTCCACGAAGCCGTCCGCCCGCCTTTCCAGCCGCCCCAGGCGCACGGCCACGTAGGGGACCCGCTTCAGGTAGTTGAGGAAACTCTGGTGCGCCTTGGCCGCGGGGTCTTCCGGGGGGAGGGGGGCGTTGTAGTAGTAGGCCCTGAGGAGCTTCCGCCCGGCGGTGAGGAGGGTGATGAACTCCACGAAGTTGAGCCGATAATCCGAACCCAGGTGCTGCACCAGCCCCTTGTAGAGGTTGGAGCCGTCTATAAATATGGCCACCCTTTCCATAGCAGGCCCGCCCCTTTCCGGGCTCCTTTAGTCTAGCCCAGGGGCGTGAGAAAGTTCATAGCCCACCGCTCCATGAGCGGTGGGGGAGGCATACCAGCTTCGGCTTAGCCCTTTTCGGGCGCCGGTATCCTACCACGCCCTTCCCATGAGCGCAAGATGAGGGGCAAAGGATCCCTCTAGGAGCGCGTTTTTACCGTTTCCGCGTACACGTCGCGAAAGACTCCGGGGATGGGGGCGTGGGGCTTGTGCACCCGCACCCGCACCCCCAAAAGGCGGGGGAAGGCCCGGAGGAGCTCCTCCGCCAGGTGCTCGGCCAGGGCCTCGATGAGGTAGAAGCGGCGGTGGCGCACCGCCGCCTCCACCAAGGCGTAGACCGCGGCGTAGTCCACGGTCTCCTCCAGGCGGTCCCCCTTGCCCTCGAAGGGCACCGTGAGCCAGAGGTCCACCACGAAACGGGCCCCCAGCTTGCCTTCCTCGGGCATCACCCCGTGGCGTCCGTAGAACTCCAGGCCCAGGAGGGCGATCTCTCCCATACCTACCCCCAGAGGGCGTTCCAGACGGCGAGGGCTTCCCGGTGGGCCCTGACGTCGTGGACCCGGAGGAGCCTCGCCCCCTTCATGGCCGCGTAGAGGTGGGCGGCCACCGAACCCACCGCCCGCTCCCCCGGGGTTTCCACCCCGGTGAGTTCCCCGATGGCGCGCTTGCGGGAGAGCCCCACCAGGACCGGATGGCCCAGGTCCACGATCTCCTCCAGGCGGCGCAGAAGCTCCAGGTTGTGCTCCAAACGCTTGCCGAACCCAAACCCTGGATCCAGGACCACCTGGGGCACCCCGGCCTTGAGGGCCTTGGCCGCCTGGGCGTGGAGGAAGGCCTTGACCTCCGCCACCACGTCCTGATAGTGGGCGTGGGCCATCATGGTCCGGGGATCGGGCACCGGCATGTGCATGACCACCGCCGCCACCCCGTACCTGGCGGCCAGGGCCACCATGCGCTCGTCCCGAAGCCCCGTGACGTCGTTTAGAAGGTGGGCACCGAGCCTTAAGGCTTCCTCCGCCACCTCGGGCTTGCGGGTGTCCACGCTCACGGGCACCCCCAGGGCCAAAACCGCCTCCAGCACGGGGAGGAGCCGCCGCTTTTCCTCCTCCACCGGGACGGGCTCCGCCCCTGGGCGTGTGGACTCGGCCCCCAGGTCCAAGAGGTCCGCTCCCTCCGCCACCAGGGTCCTGGCCCTTTCCAGGGCCCTTTCCGGTTCCAGGTAGAGGCCACCGTCGGAGAAGGAGTCGGGGGTGAGGTTGAGGATGCCCATGAGCCGGGGCCGGGACAGGTCTAGGGTGCGGTCGCGGAGCCAGAGCACGAAAGGATTATAGTGGGGCCAGGAGGTGAGGAACATGCGCCTTTTGGCCGCGGTGGACCTGGGGGAGGGTTGGCAGGATGTGGTGGAGACGGCCCGCTTCCTCCAAGATGGCCTGGGCCTTCCGGCGGAGCTTCTCCACGTGGTGCCGACCCCTTACTTTGAGGCCCTGGCCCGCCGCTTCCCCGATTTGGCGCCCCACCTGGAAGCCACCCTGGCCCGGGTGGAGGAACGGGTGCGGGAGACCTTGGCGGGCACGGGCTTAAGGGGCCGGGTGCTCCGGGGCTTTCCCGCCCAGGTGGTGGGGGGGGAGGCCCAGAAGAGCCGCCTGGTCCTTTTGGGCCAGCGGGGGGTGGGGGGCCTCGAGGTCCTGGCCCGGGGGGGCCTGGCCCGGTACCTCCTGCACCGGGGGGAAGTGCCGGTGCTTCTGCTCCCGAAGGCCCTGAGGGAGGTGCGGCGCATCGCCGTGGGTCTGGACGAGAGCGCGGCGAGCCTGGCCGCTTTCCGGTTGGCCGAGGCCTGGGGAAAGGCCCTGGGGGCCGAAGTGGTGGGCCTGCACCTGGTGAGCGGGGAAGGGGGGTGCTGCTTCCCCACCTACCTGGACCCCCGGGGGTTGGCCCTGGCCGAGGTCCTGGAGCGGGCCAAGGGCCACCTGGAGGCCCTCCTGAAGGCCACCGGGGTGGTGGAGGTGGGCAAGGGGGAGGACGAGCCGGACCTGTTGCGCCTGGCCGAGGCCAGGGGGGCTGGCCTTCTGGTCCTGGGCTCCAAGGCCAAGAGCACCTGGCGGCACCGCCTGGGCCGGATGGTGGAGGTGCTTTCCCAAGAGACCCGGCTCCCCCTCCTGGTGGTCCCCGAGGCCGCGGTCTGGTAAGGTAAGGCCCATGCGCCACGGGCCGGGCTGGTTCCTCTCCCTCTCCGCCTACTGGTTCGCCACCAGCCTCAAGTGGTTTCTGGTCCTCTTGGTCATCCTTCCCGCCAAGGTGGCGGAGCTCTCCCCCCCGGAGGAGAAGGCCTCGAGGCTGGGCTTCCTCTTCGGCCTGGGGGCGGTGATGGCCATCCTGGGGCCCCCCCTCATGGGGTACCTCTCGGACCGCCTGGGAAGGCGCAAGCCCTTCCTCCTCTGGGGGAGCCTCCTCACCGCCTTGGCCCTCCTCCTTCTGGTGCACGCCCCCACCTACGGGCTCCTCCTTTTGGCCTACCTCCTCCTGCAGGTGGCGGATGACCTGGCCACGGGGCCCTACTCCGCCCTCATCCCCGACCTGGTGCCCCGGGGGGCCAGGGGCACCGCCTCGGGGTACATGGGGGTCCTGCAGGTGTCGGGCCAGGTGCTGGGGGGCGCGGTGGGCTTTCTCCTGCCCCTGGCCCCCCAGGCCTACCTGGCGGCCTTGGTGAACCTCCTGGGGGCGGGGTTGAGCCTCCGGGTCATCCCCGACCACCCCTTGCGGGCCAACCCCCGGCCCCTGGCCTCGGCCTTGGCCCGGCCCTGGAGGGACCGGGACTTCCTCCTGGTCTACCTCACCCGTTTCCTGGTGATGCTGGGTTTCTACCTGGCCCAGACCTACCTGCAGTACTACCTGGCGGACGTGGTGCGCACCTTCCAGGCCCTGGGGCGCTCCTTGGCCCAGGAGCCCTTCCAGGCGGTGGCCCTCCTGGGCCTCCTCATCTCCCTGGGGGCCGCCCTGGCCAGCGTGCCCGCGGGCAGGGCCTCGGACCGCCTGGGCCGCAAGCCCCTCATCTACCTCTCCGGGGCCGGGCTTGGCCTATTCATGCCCTTGATCCTGCTTTTCCCCCGGTACGACTTCCTCCTCCTCCTGGCCCTCTTCTTCGGCCTGGGCTACGGGGTGTACCTGGCGGTGGACTGGGCCCTGGTGGCCGACGTGCTGCGGGACCCCGAGGCCCACGCCACGGACATGGGGCTGTGGCAGACCTCCATCGTGGTGCCCCAGGTGCTGGCGGGGGCTTTCGGCAGGCCCTTGGACCTCCTCAACGCCCAGGCGGAGGGCCTGGGGTACCTGGTGCTCTTCCTCCTGGCCGGGGTTTTCTTTCTCCTGGGGGCCTTTTTGGTGGCCCCCATCCGCCGGGCCCGCTAGGGTACTAGACTTGGGCCATGGACCTCACCCACTTTAAGGACGGCAAGCCCCACATGGTGGACGTGACCGGGAAACCCGCCACCTTCCGCACCGCCACCGCGGAGGCCTTCGTGGAGCTCACGGAGGAGGCCCTAGGCGCTTTGGAGCGGGGCGGGGTGGGGAAGGGGGACCCCCTCGCCGTGGCCCAGCTTGCGGGGATCATGGCGGCCAAGAAGACCGCGGACCTCATCCCCCTTTGCCACCCCTTGCCCCTCACCGGGGTGGAGGTGCGGGTGGAGCTCCTGCGGGAGGAGCGGCGGGTGCGCCTCGAGGCCACGGTGAAGACCAAGGCGGAGACCGGGGTGGAGATGGAGGCCCTCACCGCCTGCGCCGTGGCCGCCCTCACCGTTTACGACATGCTGAAGGCGGTCTCCAAGGGCTTGGTCATCTCGGAGGTGCGCCTCCTCCACAAGGCGGGGGGGAAGAGCGGGGAGTGGCGGCGCCCCTCCTAACCCTTACCCTGGGGGTGTATCCTAAGGGCATGCGCGTGGCGATCGCTTTGGCCAAAAAAGAGCCGGATCGGGTTTACCCTGGCCCCTTCGGCCACGCCCCCCGCTACGCCATCTACCAGCTGGGGGAGGATGGGGAGGCCCGCCTGGTGGAGGTGCGGGAGAACCCCTACGCGGCCCTGGAAGGGGGGAACAAGCACGCCCTCATGCGGGAACTCCTGAAGGACGTGGACCTCCGCGTGGGGGCCCGTTTCGGCCACGGGGGGTCTATGGGGGCTTTCCCCATGGCGGACCGCCTGGAGGTGGGCCCGGTGAGCCTGGCCGAGGCCCTGGAGAGGGTCCGCTCCCGGGGGCTTGAGCCCCCCCTCACTCCAGGAAGTAGCGCCTGAGGAGCTCCCGGGCTTCCGGGGGGAGGGGGTTTCGCTCCAGGTAGACCTCCACCCCCCGGCGCACCCCCTCGGGGGGCTGGCCCTGGCGCCAGGGGGAAGGCAGGGGAGCGGCCCCGCCCTCCTTCCCGGGCTCCAAAAGCCCCTCCTCCTCGCCCCCGGGCGCCAGGGGGAGGGGGGGGGCCGGGGCCTCCACCCTGGGGCCCTGCCCGGAGGTCCCGGGGGTGGCCTGGCCTTCCTCCTCCGGGCCCCTTCCCGGTTTGGGGGCGCCAGGGCCCGCAGTGGGCCCCTCCTGGGCTGGGGCTTGTCCTGGGGGGGCTTCTTCTCCCCGGCCTGGGGAAGGGGCCTCGCGGGCCTGTTCCCCGGAGCCTTCCGGTCCCTGGGCGCCCGGGGAGGCTTCCTCCCCCCTTTCCCCGGCTGGGGGGCTCAGGGCCTGGCCTTCCCCTCCTCGCGCCCCCTGTTCTCCCTTCCCCTCCGGGGGCTCTGCCCCTTCCGGCCCCAGGGGCCTTTCGCTTCCCGGGAGGAGGCCTTGGCCTTGGGGGCTCGAGGGGGGTTGCCAGAGGGCCAGGGCCAGGACCAGGAGGAGGGTGAGGAGGTAGGCCAGGAGGAGGCCCGTGGGAAAGGGGGGAGGGTGCATGCGCACCTTCCGCGCCTCCTCCCAAAGCCGCGCTTCCCCGTAGGCCCGGGCGGTGGCGTAGGCCAGGCTGGTCCGGGCGATCTCCCTTAGGGCCCGCCCCTCCCAAAGCCGGGCGGGGAGGAGGAGGGCCAGGGGGGAAAGGAGGGCCAAAGGGGGAAGAAGGAGGCCCAGAAGGGCCACCCCCCAGGCCAGAAGAAGGCGGTAGCGCCAGGCCAGGCGCCCCGCGTAGAGGAGGTGAAACCCCGGGCCCACCTTAAGGCCATTATCCCCCGCGGGTGGCCCAAAAGGGTTTCCCGGGGCGCGAAGGCCCCGGGGGGAGGGAGTACACCGGTCTACTTGACCGGGGGACGGGACTTGAGGACGTCCTGCGGGGAGAAGGCCCGGGCTCTTTGGGCCTTCACCTCCTCGGCGCTGATGGGTTTCGCCTTGGACTTGGCGAAGGCGGTGAGGACGTGGTTTAGGAGATCCGCCACCTCCTGGTCCTTGAGCTGGCGGAAGGGGGGCATGAGGCCGTTATAGGTTTTCCCCTCCACGGAAAGGGGGCCTTGCAGGCCGTAGAGGACCACGCGGATCAGGTACTCGCGCCCCCCCTTGGCCTGGACCACCTTGTCCAGGTGGGTGAGGGGAGGGAAGGTGCCGGGGATGCCTTGCCCCACGGCCTGGTGGCAGCTTTGGCAGTTGGCCGAGTAGAGCTTGGCCCCCGGGCTTTGCCCCAAGGCCAGAAGGCCCAGGAAGGCCAGAAGGGGCATCAGGCGTTTCATGGCCTAAGCATAGAGAACGCCCGCCCCCTCAGGCCAGGGGCATTTGTCCCCAGGCCCGGGGGGTGTAGGCGCAACGGGGGTCGGCGGCCAGGTGGTCCCCGGTTTCCGCCCAGGCCCGGGCCCGGCTTCCCCCGCAGATCTCGCGGTACTCGCAGGCCCCGCACTTGCCCTTGAGGAGCGCCTTGTTGCGGAGTTCCAGGAAGAGGGGGCTTTTCTGGTAGATCTCCAGAAGGGGGCGCTCCCGCACGTTGCCCGCGGAGAGGGGGAGGAAGCCGGAGGGGTAGACCTCCCCGGTGGCGGAGACGAAGACGAAGCCGAAACCGTCGGAGAGGTGAACCCCCCGGCCCTCCCCCACCAGGGCCTTGTCCTCCCCGCCCTCCCGCATCCTGCGCTCCAGGGCCACCCGGCGGAACATGGGGCCCTCCGTGGTGCGCACCCGGAAGGGGTAGCGCCGGGAGAGGTCAAAGAGGAGGTGCATGACCGCCTCGTACTCCTCCGGGGAGAGCTGCTCCAGGACTGCCCCCCGGCCCACGGGCACCAGGAAGAAGACCTCCCAGGTGGCCACCCCCTTTTCCGCCAGGATCTCCGCGATGCCGGGGAGCTCCTTGGCGGTGCGCCGGGTCACGGTGGTGTTCACCTGGGTCATGAGGCCCTCCTCCCGGGCCCAGGAGAGGGCCTCGAGGGCCAGGGCGAAGGTGCCCGGGACCCCCCGGAAGCCGTCGTGGCTCTCCGGGCTGGCCCCGTCTAGGGAGATGGCCATCTGGTGGACGCCGAGCGCCTTGAAGCGGGCCACCACCTCCCGGGTGAGCCGGGGGGTCACGGCGGGGGTGATGCCCACCTTGATGCCCAGGCGCCCGGCCTCCTCCAGGAGGAGGAAGAGGTCGGGCCGGGCCAAGGGGTCCCCTCCCGTGGGGAGGAGGATGGGCTTGGGGGTGTAGGTGGCGAGCTCCCGGAGGAGCTTTAGGCCCTCCTCGGTGGAGAGTTCCCCGGGGAGGGGATCGGGCACCGCGGAGGCCCGGCAGTGCTGGCAGGCGAGGAGGCAGGCCCGGGTCATCTCCCAGGCCACCAGGAGGGGGAAGCGGTGAAGGTCAGGCTTCATGCCCTCAGGATGCCCGTTTGGGGCAGGGGCAAATGTCCTCGGGACGGGCTAGCGGGGGAGGGTGAGGCGGTAGGTGAGGACGCGGGCCTCCCCGGGCTTTAGGGGAAGTTCCAGGCGGTAGCCCTCGGGAAGGAGGGTGGCCCCGGGGAAGTCCAGGCGGAAGGGTTGGGGGAAGGTTTCCGAAAGGAGTAGGGTGACCGGGTAGGGATAGGGGTTTTCCAGCCGGGTCTCCACCCGGTAGGTGGCCTCCTTTTCCGTGTGGGAGAGGAGGCTCACGCTCCGCACGAGGCGGGCCTCCAGGTCCTTTCCGAGCCAGACCTCGGCGGTCTCCCCCTTGGGGGTGGCGGGAAGGAGGGCCTGGCCCAGGAAGAGGCCTCCCTCCACCGCCTCGAGGCTCCCCGGGGCCAAGGGGAAGGGGGCCGAGAAGCGGTAGCCCCGTGCCAAGGGGAGGAGCTTGTCCGTGCGGAAAGGGGCTTGGTAGCGCAGGAGGCGCTCCGGGCGCACCTCGGCCCTCAGGAAGGGCACCTCCGTGACCCCAGGGAGAAGTTTCCTGGGGGGAAGCTCGTAGCGGAAGAGGCCGAAGGGGCTTTCCGGGGCAGCCTCGGCCAGGGCCTTTAAGGCCACCCCGGGGGTAGCCCTGGCCTCCAGGACCGGGGCCTCCCCGGCCAGGAGGAGGAGCTTCTGGGCCTGGAGGGGCTCCCCCTCCAGCCTAAGCCGGGCCCAGGCGGTGAGGCGGCCCTCCTCCAGGGTGTAGAACACCTCCCCAGAAAGCCCCGTGTAGAGGTAGCGGAGCCTGGCCTCCCCCTCCCCTCGGTAGCGGAAGAGGACCGCGGAACCCTGGTAGACCCTCTCCACCTCCTCCACCCCGAGAAGCCTCAGGGAACCCGGGACCATGCGGGAGAGCCGCTCTCCCGCCAGGTAGACCCAGGCGGAGGGGGGCAGGACGACGGGCTCCTTCACCTCGGCGAACCCGGGGTAGACCACCACCTCCTGGGCCCAGGCCAGGAGGGCCAGCACGGGGAGGACCAGGGCTTTCCTCATACCCCCAGTTTACCGGCCAAGCCCTCAATGTCCTCGCGGCGCAAGGGCCCCCCGTGCCCCAGATAGACCAGCTCCGCCCCCAGGTCCAGGATCTTGCGCACCGTGCGCCGGGCGAGTTCCGGGTCCTCGTTGACGCCCCTGGGGGGCAGGCCCCTTCCCCTGAGGGCATCCCCCGCGAGGAGCACCCCGTCCCTGAGGAGCCCCACCTGGCCTAGGGTGTGGCCGGGAAGGTGGACCACGCGAAAGCCGAAGACCTCCTCCCCTTCCGTCACGGGCCGTAAGGCCTCCTCCGGCACCGCCTGGCCCAGGTTGGCCAGGACCCCCCCGAGGAGGGGGAGGGGAAGGGGCGGTCGGGGCCTCCTCTTGGTGAGGTAGGGCCACTCCCTGGGATGGGCGAGGACCGGTACCCGGAACCGCTCCCAAAGGGCCCTGGCCCCGCCGGCGTGGTCCAGGTGGTGGTGGGTGAGGAAGAGGAGCTGGGGCGGTTCCTTGAGCAGGGAGAGGAGCCTCCGGCTCTCCCAGGGGAGCCCGGCGTCCACCAGGAAGTACCCCCCTTTGACGGGCACCCGGTAGAGGTTGGCGGCGAAGCGCAGGACCTCAAGCCCGCTCATGGACGAGGCCGAGGCCCATCTCGGCCAGGGCCTTCCGGATGCCTTCCGCGTCAATCCCCGCCTGGCGGTGGAGGCTCGGGATCGCCCCGTGCTCCAAGAAGCGGTCGGGGAGGCCGAGGATCTGGATCTCGGGCTTCAGGCCCATCTCGTTCAGGGCCTCGAGGACCGCGCTGCCAAAGCCCCCCATCTTCTGGTGGTCCTCCACGGTGAGGAGCTTGTAGTGGGAAAGCGCCCTCAGCATCTCCCGGTCCAGGGGCTTGAGGAAGCGGGCGTTTACCACGCCCACCCTGGGGTCTTGCCCGGCGGCCTCGAGGGCGTACCTCAGGGTCTTGCCGAAGGCCAGGATGTAGGCCTCCGTCCCCTCCTTCAACACCTCCCACTTCCCCCAGGGGATCTCGGGCCAGGCCCCCTCGGGGGCCCGCTCCACGTTGTCTCGGGGGTAGCGGATGGCCACGGGGCCCCCCACCTCCAAGGCCCCCTTCAGCATGGCCCGAAGCTCCAGGGCGTCCTTGGGGGCGGCGATCTGCAGGTTGGGGATGGTCCTGAGGTAGGCGATGTCGAAGACCCCGTGGTGGGTGGCCCCGTCCGCCCCCACGATCCCCGCCCGGTCTATGGCGAAGACCACGGGAAGGTTCTCGATGGCCACGTCGTGGATCACCTGGTCGTAGGCCCGTTGCAAAAAGGTGGAGTAGATGGCCACGATGGGCTTTAGGCCCCTCAGGGCCATCCCGGCCGCCGTGGTCACGGCCACGTCCTCGCAGATGCCCACGTCCAGGTAGCGCTCGGGGTGCTCCAGGGAGTAGCGCACGAGCCCCGAGCCCTCCCGCATGGCGGGGGTGAGGACGAAGAGCCGGGGCTCCAGGTGGGCGAGCTCCGTCACCGCATCCCCAAAGGCCTGGCTCCAGGAGTAGCCCTTGGCCACCTTTTCCGGCTTCTCCGGGTTGAAGCCGGGGGGGCCGTGCCAGTAGATGGGATCGGCCTCGGCCACCTTGTAGCCCTTCCCCTTTTTCGTGACCACGTGGAGGAGGGTGGGGCCGTCCAGGGCCTTCAGGTGCTCCAGGATGTGGATGAGCCCCTTGAGGTCGTGCCCGTCCACGGGGCCCACGTAGCGGATGCCCCAGGCGTAGAAGGGGTTCTCCTGGTGGAGGATGAGCTTGGCCGCCTCCTTGGCCCGGTCCACCAGGCCGAAGAGCTTGGGCGAGATGTGTTCCAGGATCTGCTTGCCCAGTTTCTCCGCGTCCTGCACCCACTTTCTTATCTGCAGTTCCTTGAAGTACTTGTTGAGGGCCCCCACGTTCTCGGAGATGCTCATCTCGTTGTCGTTGAGGACGATGAGCATCCGCTTCTGGAGCTCCCCGATCTTGTTCAGGGCGGCGAGGGCCATGCCCCCCGTCAGGGCCCCGTCCCCGATCACCGCCACCACGTGGTAGTCCTCCCCCTGGAGGTCCCGGGCGATGGCCATTCCCAAGGCGTTGGCCAAGGAGGTGCTGGCGTGGCCCACGGTGATGGCGTCGTGGGGGGATTCCGATACCCTGGTGAAGCCCGAAAGCCCCCCTTCCTGCCTCAGGGTGTGGAAGCGGTCCTTGCGGCCCGTGACCAGCTTGTGGGCGTAGGCCTGGTGGCCCACGTCAAAGAGGATGCGGTCCCGCGGGGACTGGAAGACCCGGTGCAGGGCCAGGATGAGCTCCACCGCCCCCAGGGAACTCGCCAGGTGGCCGCCGTTTTGCGCGGTGACCCGGATGATCTCGCTTCGGATCTCCTCGGCCAGGGCCAGGAGCTCCTCCATGGTCAGACGCTTTAGGTCCTCGGGGCTCGTCACCTTGTCCAGTACCATACCCACCTCAGTTGAAGTTCCGTTCCACCAGGATGCGCCCCTCCCGGGTGCGCACCTCCCCCACCCGGGGGGCGAACCAGACCTCGCGGGCGTCCTGGCCCCGGTTGTCCTGGTAGGTCTGGCGGATGCGGAAGACCCGGAAGGTGCCCGCGGGCAGGCGCACCTCCCGCTCCTCCAGCACCTCCATGGTGTAGTTCAGGACCCCCTGGGCCAGGGGCTCCCGCCCCTCGGGGGTGAGGAGTTCCACCCGCACCTGGGCGCTCCCCCCCCAGCGGTAGCCCACGTGCAGGAGGGCCTCGGGCGGGTACTCCAGCAAAGGCGGGGTGAAGACCACCCGGGCCGAGGGGTCCTGGAAGCCCAGGAGCCGGACGCCAAAGGCCCCCACCTGCCGGTAGTAGACCCGGTCCTCCCCGCGGCCGAAGCTGCGGAAGCGCAAGGCCTCCTGCCCCTCGTAGACCGCGGGCCCTTCCACCCGGACCCGGTAGGGGGGGGAGGTGAGGGCCTCCCCTTCCGGCACGTACGCCCACTCCAGGCCCGTGGTGGCGGGGTAGAAGGCGGCCTCCCGCAGGAGGGGCCTGGCCTCCGGGGCTTGGCTCGTCTGGGGGGCGCAGGCGGCGAGGGTAAGGGCGAGGGCCATAAGGTACCGCCTCATGGTACGGAGTTTACCCCTCCTGCTCCCGTAGGCTGGCCAACACTCCCCGCAAGGTGGCCAGGCGCTCCTCCAGGCGCGCCGCGGCTCCCAGGTCCCTTCCGGCCAAGGCCCGCTCCGCCGCCAGGCTCTCCAGGAGGGCAAAAAGCCTGGCCCTTTGCTCCCGCACCTCCCCCAGGGCCCGCTTTAGGCTTGCCTGGGTTTCCGGGAGGAGGTGCGGGGCTTTAAGGGCCTCCTCCAGCGCCTCCTCCTGGCGGTCCAGGCTCCTCAGGGCCCTTTCCACCTCTCCCCAGTCCACCAGGCCCCTGAGCCGGGCCCGGGCCCAGTCCAGGCCCCGGGGCTTGGGCCGGAGGAGGAGGGCCAGAAGGACTAAGGTGGCGAGGAGGAGGAAGACCTCTACGACCAGGGGCATGCCCGGCTAGGACTGGCCCAGCTCCCGCTTCAGGCGGGCGAGCTCCTCCTCCAGGTCCTTTTCCGCGGAGAGGGCGGCGAGCTCCTTGTCCAGGTCCTGGCCGTCCAGCTCCTTCAGGGCCTCGTGCCGGTCCTCCATGGCCAGGATCCGGGCCTCCATCTCCTCAAAGGCTTCCAGGGCGGGGTGCTGGTCCAGCCTGGATTCCATGCGCCGCACGGCCTCCGCCGCCTCCACCCCCTTCTTGCGGGCCAGGAGGAGCTTTTTCCTGGCCTCGGCCTCGTCAATCTTGGCCTCGAGGGCCTTGAGCTGGGTCATGAGCCGCTCCAGGAGGGCCTTCTGTTCCTCGGCTTGCTGCTTGAAGCCCTCGGCCAGGTCCAGGGCCCGCTTCCTGCGCCTTAGGGCCTCCTTGGCCAGGTCCTCCCGGCCCGCCTTCAAGGCCTCCTTGGCCTTCTCCTCCCAGAGGCTTGCCTCCTTCAGGTGGCTTTCCACCTCCCGCTCCAGGCGCTTGCCCTCGGCCATGGCGGCGGCCACCTGCTCCCGGGCCTCCTTGAGGGCCTGCCGCATGTCCAGAAGGGCTTGCTCTATGATCTTCCCCGGGTCCTCTGCCCGGCGCAAAAGGTCGTTCAGGTTCGCCCGGATGAGGCGGCTGATGCGGTCCAGTAGGTTCATGGCTTTTCCTCCAAGCTAGAGTATGCCACACCTGCCCCTTGACCGGGTGAAAGGGGTGGGCGTAGGCTCGGCTGCAAGTATGCGCTCACTTACAGGCCCCGTGGAAGCCCGCCTGCTCCAGGCCGCCCTGGAGCTTTTGGCCGAGCGGGGCTTTCGGGGGGCCACCACCAAGGAGGTGGCCCGGCGGGCAGGGGTGGGCGAGGTGGGCCTCTCCTGGCCTCGGTGCGCTTCCAGAGGCAGGTGACGGCATGAAGCGGGCGCTCTTGTGGCTGGGGTTGGGGTTTTCCTGGGCGCTGGCCCAAGGGTGGCTGGAGGCGGGGGTGTACGGGGCCCCGGGGACCTGGGGGCCCACCCTCGAGGCCGCCCTCACCCTGGAGGCGGGGGAGGTTTTTCTCCGCCTCCAGCCGGAGCGGGGGGCCTTAGGCCTCTCGGAAGGCCTGGCCCTGGGGCCTCTGGGCCACCTGGCCTACGGGGTCCAGGTGGAGCTGGGGAAGGGGGGCCTGGGCGGGGCGGTGTTTGCCGAGGGGGGGGCGGGGCCCGTGGCCCTGCAGGGGAGGCTTGGCTACCGCCCCCAAGGGGCCTTCCCCCTCTTCCCCGAGGTGGGGGTCCACGGGAGGCTCTCCCTCCGCTACCGCCTCCTGCCCCGGGAGGTGGCGGGCCTCCTGCTGGAAAAGGAGGAGGTCTTCCGGCTCGAGGCCACCTACGCCCGCAGGGAGGGGGCCACCTACACCTTTGGGGCGGGGGTAGCCCCTTTCCCCTACCTGGTCTTGGGCTTCAAGGGGGAGGTGGGGGAGGGGATGGACGTCCTGGACCTCGCCCTGCGCCTGGGGGGGCTCAACCGGCTCGAGGCGGGGCTTTACTTAGGGGACGCTAGCCTTTTCCTCACCCTCTCCTACCCCTTCGCGGGTAGCGTGGGGGCGTGGGTGGGGGACCTGGGCCTGGAGGCGGGCTACAAGGGGGCCCCCTACGTCTGGGTCCGCCACGCCTGGAGGTGGCCATGAAAAAACGCGCAGCGGCGCTTTTCCTCCTCTTCGCCTGGGCCCTGGCCCAACCCGCGGCGGAGATCCTGGACCGGGTGGAGAAGAACCTCTCCGAGCCCTGGCAGGCGGTGATCCAGGGCCAGGTGCAGGGCCCCACGGGGCAGGAGGAGCTTAAGATCCGGGTCTTCGCCATCCCCAGGGAAGACCTCTTCCGCATAGAGTTTCTAAGACCCGGCTCCCTGGAGGGGAACTTCACCGTCATCACCGAGAAGGAGGTCTGGAACTACCTCTACCTCACCAACCAGCTCGTCATCGCCCCCAAGGAGCGGGCCCAGGTGCAGGGCCTGGGCTTCAGCCCCCAGGGCCTGGGGGACCTCAGGGCCCTCTCGGAGCGGGTGGCCTTCCGGGTGGCGGGTGAGGAACGCCTGGCGGAGGGGGTGGCCTGGAGGCTCCTGGGCCAGGCCAAGGAGGGCCAGGGCTTCGCCACCCTGGAGCTTTACGTGCTGAAGGCGGATCCCCGCCCTCTGCGCTTTGTCTTCCGCGACGAGGCGGGCAAGGTCTTGGCCGACCTCCGGGTGGTGGAGTTCAGGCGGACGGCCCTGAGGCCCCAGGACCTGAGGCGCTACCCCAAGGACGCCCAGGTGGTGCGGCGCTAGAACTCCCCCAGCAGCCTTTCCATCTCTACCCGGCCCTGGCGCACCTCCAGAAGCCCTTCCCGGTAGAGGTCCACCAGGTAGAGGGCGGTCTCGTGGGGGCTCAGGCCCAGGATGGTGCCGATCTGGGCGGCGGTGCGTTCCCCGTCCACCCACTTGAGGAAGAGGTTGGCCATCAGGCTGGAAGGGGGGTGGTAGTTGGTGCGGCGGGGCGGGCGGCTTGGCACCACCAGCCGCAGGCCAAAGAGGGCCGAGGGGCGGATCAGCCCCCGCCCGATGAGTCCCTCCGCCTTCTGCCAGGCCCTTTGCGGCTCCAGGCCCGAGAAGCGGAGCACGTTGGCCAGGGTGCGGCGCCCGTTGATGAGCCTTATGAGCCGCCACTCCTCCTCGTCCAGGGCCACGGGGGTGAGGCTGGGGGCGAGCTCCACCGGCGCCCCCAGGGGAAGGGGCAGGGTGGAGCGGGCCCAGGTGAGGAGGAGAGGCCCAAGCTCCAGGTCGGCCCCGGGTTCCGGAAGCGGGGGCCCCGGGTAGAAGGCGAAGGCCTGGCCCTGGAGGTGCTGGAGGAGGAGGGCCACCCCCATCTGGGCCTGGACCAGGAGGAGCCGCCTCAGGGCCTCAGGTTCCAGTCCCTGCCGCAGGAGGGCCTGCCCCAGGGGGCGCACCCCGGAGGCCAGGGCCGAGGCCAGGGCCTTCTCGGAAAGCTCGCCCCGGAGGAGGAGGTCCCCCAGGGGCAGGAGGCCGGAGACCGCTTGCAGCCGCCCCTCCCGCAGGTGGAGCTCCACGTCCAGGGGAACGATGTGCAGCCTGCCCGTGGCCCGCACCCGGCCCAGGGTGGCGAGGATCGCCTCCAGGGGAAACTCCTGGAAGGTACCCCTCCAGGTGGAGGGGTCCTCGAGAACCCCCCTTTCCGACAAGGGTTCCAGCGAGGCGCCCATGCCCCCATCCTGGGGGGCCATCTTCAGAAGAGGGTCAGGCCCCCTCGGGGGTCTCGTAGAGGGGGGTGGTGAGGTACTTCCAGCCCCCATCGGGGCTGATGCAGGCCACCCTTTTCCCGGGGCCGAGCTCCCTGGCCACCTGGAGGGCGGCCCACACGATGCCCCCCGAGCTCATCCCCAGGAAGAGGCCCTCCTCCCGGGCAAGCCGCCTGGCCAGGGGGAAGGCGTCCTCCTCCCAGACCTGGATCACCCCGTCCAACAGGCTCAGGTCCAGGTTCTCGGGGATGAAGCCCGGGCCCATGCCCTGGAACTGGTGCGGCCCCATCTTCCCCCCGGAGAGGACGTTGGAGCGGGCGGGCTCCACGGCGAAAACCTTCACGTGGGGTAGGCGCTCCTTGAGGTAGCGGCCCACCCCGGTGATGGTCCCGCCGGTGCCGGAGCCGTAGACGAAGGCGTCAATCCGCCCCTCCAGGGCCGCGAAGAGCTCGGGCCCCGTGGTCTCGTAGTGGGCCCGGACGTTGGCGGGGTTTTTGAACTGGTCTGGCATGAAGGCCCCAAGCTCCTCCTTGAGCCTGAGCGCCTCTTCCCTCGCCGCGAGCATCCGCCTTTGGGGATCGGTGAGGACCAGCTCCGCTCCAAAGGCCCTCAGGACCCGCTTCCTTTCCTCGGACATCTGGGCGGGCATGGTGAGGATGAGGCGGTAGCCCCGGCTGGCGGCGATCATGGCCAGGCCGATGCCGGTGTTGCCGCTGGTGGGCTCCACGATCACCTGCCCCGAACCGGGCCTCAGGATGCCCTTTTCCTCCGCCTCCTTGATCATGTACCAGGCGGGCCGGTCCTTGATGGAGCCCCCGGGGTTTTGGCCCTCCAGCTTCACCCACACCTCGGCCATGCCGGGCTCCACCACCCGGTGAAGCCGCACCACCGGCGTCTTTCCGATGACCTCTTCCACCCGCATACGCCCACTCTACAAGGCGGGAGGGGGGCCTTTGCGGGTGTCCTGCGCCTTTTCCTCCCCTTGGGCCTCCCAGGGGGTTTCCCTTCTGCTAAGCTAAGGGGGCAAGCCTGGCTTGCGAAAGGGTGAACATGAAGGTTGAACAGGACAAGGTGGTAACCATCCGCTACACCCTCCAGGTGGAGGGGGAGGTCTTGGACCAGGGGGAGCTTTCCTACCTGCACGGGCACGGCAACCTGATCCGGGGCCTCGAGGAGGAACTGGAGGGCCGCGAGGAAGGGGAGACCTTCCAGGCCCACGTGCCCGCGGAGAAGGCCTACGGCCCCCACGACCCGGAGGGGGTGCAGGTGGTGCCCCTCTCCGCCTTCCCCCAGGATGCGGAGGTGGTGCCGGGGGCCCAGTTCTACGCCCAGGACATGGAGGGCAACCCCATGCCCCTCACCGTGGTGGAGGTCCAGGGGGAGGAGGTCACCGTTGACTTCAACCACCCCCTGGCGGGCAAGGACCTGGACTTTGAGGTGCAGGTGGTGAAGGTGCGCGAGGCCACCCCTGAGGAGGTCCTCCACGGCCACGTGCACGAGGGCGGCCACCACTAATCCCCCGCCCCTAAGCCCCGGAGGCCTGGGCTTCCTGGGGCTTGACTTTTTCCTCCCCCCGTGGGATAGTGAGGAGTCCCTGGAAAGCCAGGTGGGTTTTCGGGATGAAGGAGAAGCATGAAGAAGGGTACCGTTAAGTGGTTCAACGCGGAAAAAGGCTACGGGTTCATCCAGCAGGAAGAGGGTCCCGATGTGTTCGTGCACTTCACGGCCATTGAGGCCGAGGGCTTCCGCACCCTGAACGAGGGGGAGCGGGTGGAGTTTGAGGTGGAGCCCGGCCGGGGCGGCAAGGGCCCCCAGGCCAAGAAGGTCCGCCGCATCTAAGGGGGCACGCTCGGGAAAAGGGCCCCCTAGGGGGCCCTTTTCCTTTAGGCTTAGGCCATGCGCGTCCTGGTCTCCAACGACGACGGCATCTTCTCTCCCGGCATCAAGGCCTTGGGCCTGGCCATGCGGGCTTTGGGCGAGGTCTACGTGGTGGCCCCCGACGTGGAGCAGTCGGCGGTGGGCCACGGCATCACCGTGCGCCGTCCCTTGCGCTTCAAGCACACCCAAAGCGCCGGCTTTGGGGAGATCCCCGCCTACCGGGTGGACGGCACCCCGGCGGACTGCGTGGTGTTGGGGGTGCACCTCTTGGGCTGGCCCGACCTCTTGGTCTCCGGCATCAACATCGGGGTGAACCTGGGCCTGGACCTCACCCACTCGGGCACGGTGGCCGCGGCCTTGGAGGGCACCTCCTTGGGCATCCCCTCCATCGCCTTCAGCCTGGACACCTCGGGGGAGGAGCTGAACTTCCCCCTGGCGGCGGAGTGGGCGGTGAAAATCGCCCGTCTGGTGGCGGAGCGGGGCCTTCCCAAAGGGGTCCTCCTCAACGTGAACTTCCCCGCGGGGATGCCCAGGGGGGTCATGGTGACCCGGCTTTCCACCCACCGCTGGGAGGACCGGGTGGTGGAGCGCCTGGACCCAGAGGGCAAGCCCTACTACTGGATCGCCGGCACCCCCGTGGGCGAGGAGGAGGAGGGGACGGACCTCTTCGCGGTGCGCCGGGGCTACATCTCCATAACCCCCGTGAGCCTGGACTTCACCGCCACGGACCTCCTGGAGGAGGTCCGGCGCTGGGTGGCGGCGCTCTAGCAGAGCCGTACGGCCATCCCCTCCTCCAGGCCCAGGGCTTCCCTGGCGCTCCCCCGGTTCACCCCCACCTCCAGAAGCCCGGCGCTTCCCCGGTAGGCCACCGCCTCCCCCTCCGGCACGTCCCCGTAGGTGCGCCGGATGGGCACCCGCCTGCCCGCCACCTCCACCCAGGCCCCCAAGGGGGCGGCCAGGAGGGTGGTGATGGCGTTGCCGAAGCGGTCAAAGGTGAGGACCTCCCCCTCCGGCCCCCGGCTTAGGCCCAGGGGAAGGCGGCTGAGGCGGTCCGGGGGCACCTCCGGCCCCAGCCCTTCGGGGGGAAACCCCAGGGCCAGGTGGGCGGCGGCGGGGGCGAAGAGGTCGCGGCCTTGGAAGGTGTGGCCCCCAGGGGCCCAGCCGGGAGGGGGGGTGATGCCCTGGGGGATGGGCGGGTACACGTTTTCCAGCAGAAAGGCCCGTTCCGGCGGGTCCAGGAGCCAGGCCAGGGTGAAGAGGCCGTTGTCGGGGCCCACGTAAAAGCGCCTGCCCTCCGCGGCGATGGCCCGCCGCCCTGTCCCCACCCCGGGGTCCACCACCGCCAGGACCACGCTTCCCTCGGGCAGGTAGGGAAGGGCCTCAAAGAGGGCGTAGGCGGCCCGGCGCAGGTCCTGGGGGGGGAGGGCATGGGCCAGGTCCAGGACCCTCACCCCAGGGGCCCGCCCCTGGAGGACCGCCTTCACCACCCCCACGTAGGGGTCTTCCAGGCCGAAGTCGGAGAGGAAGTAGACCGGGCGCATCCCCGCTAGAAACGGCGGAGCCAGCTGGCGGGGAAGAGGGCCAGGACCACCCCCGCCACCACCCAGCCCAGGGCTACCCCTAAAACGCTTCCCGCCCGCTCCTTGGCCCAGAGGAGCCCGGCCCCCAGGAGGACGAGGAGGAGGGTGGGGCCGGGCACGGCCAGGGCGAAGAGGAGGACCGAGAGGTGGGGGGAGAGGTCCCGGTAGCGCTCCCGAAGGACCCAGGGCACCAGGCCGCGGAAGAAGGGTTCCATGAGGGCTAAGCCCAAGAAGGTGAGGAGGTTCAAGGGCAGGGTGGGCAACCCCAGGAAGTCCCGGGCCAGGCCGTAAAGGAAGAGGGCGAGGACCAAGGCCGGTCCTACCCAGAACCCCTCCACCCAGCTGGCCCAAGGGCCCACGAGGGTGGCCCAACGCTTCCGCTGCCAGAGGGCAAGGCCCAGGAAGAGCCCCAGGCCGTAGACCAGGTAAAAGGCGGGGAGGACCACGTCCCGCTGGTAGGGGGTGAAAAGGGCCAGGGCGTTGGCGTAGAGCGCCTTCCCCAGGAAGAGGGCGAAGAGGACGGCCACGAGAAGGGCGGCCCCCACCATCCCGTAGAGGCTCCCCGGTCCGGGCAGGGGGTTTTCCACCACCTCCAGGGTGCGCAGGGGCTCAATGCGGCTTTCCCCCAGGAGCACCAGGGTTAGAAAGAAGAGGAGGGCCAGGAACCACATCCAGGTTTGGGCCAGGAAGCGGGCCGGGAGGTTCTCCTGCTGGGAAAGCTGGCGCAGGGCGTCCAGGCCCCGGCTCAGGTCCCCCTGGCCCAGATAGGCCAGGGCCAGGGTGGAGAGGGCCTTGCCCCGGAGGTCGGGGTGGCCGGTGAGGCGGGGCAGGACCCTTTCCAGCAGGGGAATGGCCTCCTGGGGACGGCCCAATAGGAGGAGGAGGCGGCCCCGCTCCACCTCCTCTTCCAGGGTGGCGCCCAGGGCCGCGAGGGCCTCCCCCGGCCTCCCCTGGGCCAGGAGGAGCCGGGCCAGGAGGAGCCTGCCCTCGGGGGAGGAGGGCAGGCTTTGGGCCAGGGCCAGGGCCTCCTCGAGGCGGCCCAGCTCCTCTAAAGCCAGAGCTTCCAGCAGCCGGGCTTCGGGCCCCGGGGGCAGGGGAAGGGTTAGCACCTGGGCGGGCTTCCCCTGCCGCAGAAGGAGGCGGGCCCGGAGCAAGAGGCCCTCGGGGTCCTCTCCCAGGCGTTCCAGGTAGGCCTCGGCCTGCCCAAGCTCTCCCCGCTCCAGCAGGATGCGGGCCAAAAGCCTCAGGCTCGGTTGGTGTTCGGGGTCGCTCACCAGGGCCAGCTCGCAGGTGGCCTGGGCGCTGGCCAGGGCCCCTTGTTCATAGAGCCGCGCGCAGCGGGCGTAATACTCCTCCGCGCCCTGGGCCCAGGTGGAAGGGGCGAGGCCCAAGCCCAAAAGCAACAACAGCTTCAGAATAAGCCTCATGTTCCCCAGTTTACGCCCCTGGCCTTGTACCGGGTATAATCCCTGCGGGTGAACCCCATGAAGCGCTGGCTATCCCTACTTACCGTGGCGGTTTTGGTCCTGGGCCTGGCCCAGGCGCCCCAGGTGGCGGCCCTGGTGGACGCGGGCCGGTTTCAGGAGGCCTACGAGGCCGGCCTGAAGCAGGGCACCCCCGAGGCCTTGGCCCTGGCGGCCAAGGGGGCGAGCTTTTACGCCCTGTACCAGGCCAAGCCCGAGGAGAAGCGCCCCTGGTTTGAGCGGGCGGAGAAGGCTGCCTCCGAGGCCATCGCCAAGGCCCCCGACTACCCCGAGGGCTATTTTGAGCGGGCCCGGGCCCTGGGCCGTCTTTCCCAGTTCAAGGGGATCCTCGAGGCCCTGGCCGAGGGTTTGGCCCCCCGGATCCGGAGCGACCTGGAAAAGACCCTGAAGCTCAAACCCGACCACGCCGGGGCCATGGTGGCCCTGGCCCTTTGGCACTTTGAGCTGGTGCAGAAGGGCTGGCTGGTGGCCGCCACCCAGGGGGCGGACGCGGGCCAGGTGGAGCCCCTCATGCGGCGGGCCATCGCCTTGGAGCCCCAGGTCATCATCCACCGGGTGGAGTACGCCCGCGTCCTTGCCGCCTGGAACAAGAAAGACGAGGCGAGGAGGCAGCTGGAGACCGCCCTTGCCCTCCCCGCCAAGACCGCCGCCGACCGCTACGACCAGAAGCGGGCCCAGGAGGAGCTGGCCAAGCTGCGGTGAGGCCCCGCCTCACCTCGGGGTGGGGAGGCGGAGGCCGAGCCTCCGCCCGAAGATCCTGAGGAGCACCGTGGTCAAGGCCCCCAGGAAGAGGGCGCCTTCCGGGTGGCTCCCGTGGAGGGCGTAGACCACCAAGGCCCCCAGGAGGGCTGCCGAGGCGTAGAGGTCCCCCGCCCGGTAGAGGATCCCGGGCACCTCCCCGGAGAGGACGTCCCGCAGCACCCCGCCCCCCACCCCGGAAAGGGTTCCCGCCAGGGCCACCCCGAAGGGCCCGAGCCCCGCCGCCAGACCCCTTTCCGCCCCCAAGGCGGCGAAGAGGCCGAGGCCCAGGGTGTCCAGGTAATAGATGAGGGGCCCCAGGGCCTGCACCCGGGGGTGAAAGCGGAAGACCAGAAGGCCCACGAGGGCCACGCTCCACAGGAGGGGCTCGTTCCTGAGGGCGCTTGGGGGCAGGGTGCCCACCAGGACGTCCCGGATGGACCCGCCCCCCACCGCCGTCACCGTGGCCAGGACCAGGACCCCCAGGAGGTCAAATCCCTTCTCCACCCCCTTTAGGGCCCCGGTGGCGGCGAAGACCAGGGTGCCGAGCCAGACCAGGACCTCAACCATCCAGAAGCACCACCGCCCGGGCCTGGACGTGCCCCGGGGCCAGGCCCTCCGAGGTCTTGAAGGTGAGGCCGATGCGGTCTTCCGGCACCTGGAGGAGCCGGGAGAGGTTTTCCACCAGGGCCTTGCGGTGGGTAGCGAGCCTGGGCCGGTCCAGGATCAGGGCCAGGCTCACCTGCACCAGCTTTCCCCCTCGTTCCCGTACCAGGCGCAAGGCCTCCTGGAGAAAGACCACGCTCCTTTCCCCCCGCCAGCGGGGATCGTGGTCGGGAAAGAGAAGGCCGATGTCCCCAAGGCCGTAAGCGGAAAGGAGGGCGTCGGTGAGGGCGTGCAACGCGGCGTCCCCATCGGAGTGGGCCAGGGCCCCCACGGGGCTTGGGATCTGGAGGCCGCAGAGGTAAAGGGGTCTTCCCTCTTCCAGGCGGTGGCTGTCCTCGCCGTAACCGATGCGCACAGGTATACTTTAGGGCATGCCGAGCTTTGCCGAAGCCCTGGCCCTCATGGAAGCCTGGACGGAGAGCGAATCCCTGAGGCGGCACATGCGGGCGGTGGAGGTGGCCATGCGGGCCTACGCCCGCCGCTATGGGGAGGACGAGGAGCTTTGGGCCATGGCCGGGGTCCTCCACGACATGGACTACGAGAAGTACCCCGAGGAGCATCCCTACCGGGCCGTGGAGGAGCTGAGGCGCCTGGGCTACCCGGAGGAGGTCCTAAAGGCCATCCTGGGCCACGCCAGCTACACCGGCGTACCCCGGGAAACCCTCATGGCCAAGGCCCTCTTCGCCGTGGACGAGCTCACCGGCCTCATCACCGCCGCGGTCTATGTGCGCCCGGACCGCTCCATCTTGGGCCTGGAGCTCCCAAGCCTCAAGAAGAAGTTCAAGGACAAGGCCTTCGCCAAGGGGGTGAACCGGGAGGAGATCGCCCAAGGGGCGGGGGACCTGGGCCTTCCCTTGGAGGAGCACATGGCCTTCGTGCTGGAGGCCATGAAGGCAAACGCCGAGCTTCTGGGCCTGAAGTAGTTGCCCGGGTCCCCTTTTCCCGCTAGGGTGGGAGGCGTGGAGCTGCCCGACCTCACCCCCTACCTGGGGCAGATGACCTTTGGCGGCTTGGCGGGCTATGCGGTGGGCTATGCCCTGAAGAAGGTGGGCCGCCTCCTGGCCTTGAGCCTCGGCCTCCTTTTCGTGGCCCTGCAGCTATTGGCCCAGGCGGGGTACGTCCAGGTGGACTGGACCCGCCTCCAGAAGGACGTGGAGCCCCTCATCCAGCAACCTGGCCTCCAGAGCCTCTGGGACCGGCTCCTTAAGACCCTGACCTACAACCTCCCCTTCGGGGCCAGCTTCGTGGGGGGGTTGCTCCTGGGCCTGCGGGCGGGGTAGGGGACGGCTACCCCTTCACCGCCCCGGCGGTGAGGCCGGCCACGATGCGCTGCTGGAAGACCAGCACCAGCACCACCAGGGGCACGGTCACCACCACGCTGGCGGCCATGATGGAGCCCCAGGGGATCTCGAAGGGCGTGGCCCCGCCGAAGCTGGCGATGGCGGGGGGTACGGTTTTCACCGCATCCCCCACGGTGAAGGTGAGGGCGAAGAGGTACTCGTTCCAAGCGGCGATGAAGGAGAGAAGCCCCGTGGTGACGAGCCCTGGCCCCGTGAGGGGGAGCATGATGCGAAGGAGGGTTTGCAAAGGGGTGGCCCCGTCCACGTAGGCCGCCTCCTCCAGTTCCCGAGGCAGGCCCCGGAAGTAACCCACCAGCACCCAGACCGTGAAGGGCAGGGTGAAGAGGAGGTAGGAGAGGATGAGGCCCAGATGGGTGTTGAAGAGGCCCGCCTGCCTAAGGAGCATGAAAAGCCCGCCCAGCACGGCGATTTGGGGGAACATGGTCATGGCCAGGACCAGGTAGAGCACGGCGTTTTTGGGGGGAAAGGGGAGGCGGCCCAGGGCGTAGGCGGCGAGCACCCCTAGGGTGAGGGAAAGAAGGGTGGCCCCGCCCGCCACGAGGAGGGAGTTTAAGAGGTTGCGGCCGAAGTTGGCCTGAAGGAAGACGTTTTTGTAGTGGTCCAGGGTGAAGGGCAGGGGCAGGAAGCTGGGGTCGGGGGAGAAGAGGGCATTCGAGGGCTTGAAGCTGGAAATGACCGCCCAGTAAAAGGGGAAGACGCTGTAGAGGACCACGAAGGCCACCAGAAGGTAGAAGAAGGTGCGGCCGAGGACGCGGGAGAGGGGCTTCATCGCAGGGCCTCCCTGCCCAAGGTGCGCATGTAGAAGATCACGAAAAGGAAGATGAGGGCCAGGATGGCCACGCTGATGGCCGAGCCGTAGCCCAAGTCCTGGAAGTCTATGAGGGTCTGGCGGTTGTAGACGGCGAGGGTGCGGGTGGCGGGATTCACCCCGCTCATCACGAAGATGACGTCAAAGACCCGGAGGGCATCCAGGGTGCGGAAGATGAGGGCCACCACCAGGGCGGGGGTGAGGAGGGGGAGGGTGATGGTCCAAAACTGCTGCCCCCTCGAGGCCCCGTCTATGCTCGCCGCCTCGTAGAGCTCCTCGGGGATGAGCTGCAAGCCCGCCAGGAGGAGAAGGGCCATGAAGGGCGTGGTCTTCCAGACGTCCACGGCGATGATGGAGGGCAGGAGGAGCTCAGGCCGGGCCAGAAAGGCCACCTTTTGGCCCAGGATCCCCAGCTTCACCCCGAGCACGTTGATCACCCCGTAGACGTCGTGGAGCATCCACTGCCACATCTTGGCGGAAACCACCGTGGGGATGGCCCAGGGGACCAGGATGGCGGTGCGCACCAGGCCCCGGCCCCGGAAGTTGGAGTGGATCACGAGGGCGATGGCCAGGCCCAAGACCGTCTCCAGGCTCACGGAGATGAGGGTGAACTTCACCGTGTTCCAGAGGGCCTGGCGGAAGTCGGGGTCCTGCAGGAGGTAAAGGTAGTTCTCCAGGCCCACGAACGCCGGGGGCTCCACGAAGGCGATGTCCGCTTTGAAGAAGGACCAGTAGAAGACCTGGGCCAGGGGGTACCCGGCCACCAAGGCCACCACCAGCAGGGTGGGGAGGACCAGGAGCCAGGCCAGGCGAACCTGTCTTTGCGTGAGCATGATGTCTAAGGATATCCCCCCAGGGGGCCCTTGGGCCCCCCGGGGAAGGCCAAGGCTAGCGCAGGATGCGGCGGAGGCGGCCCTCGAGGTCCCTCACCGCCACCTCGCCGGTCTTGCGGCCGGTGAGGACGCTGTGCACCTCGGTCCAGATGGCCTCGGACACCTGGTTGTACCTGGCCCCGGCCACGTCGGAGGGGCGGGAGACGGCGTTTTGGAAGACGGGTAGGAGGTCGCGGAACCAGGCGTTTTTGGCCAGGACGTCCCGGTCCGTGTAGAGGGCGGGACGGGTGGGCAGGCGGGAAAGCCTTACGGCGTTGTCCTTCTGCACCTCGTAGGAGGCCAGGTACTTCACCAAGTCGGCGGCCTCCTTGGGGTAGCGGCTGTAGGCGGAGACCATGAGCTGCCACCCCCCCAAGGTGGCGGCGTTGGGGGCATCGGCCCCACCCTTGGGGAGGACCGTGACCCCGAACTTACCCCGGATGGGGCTTCCTTCCGCCTGGCCCAGGGCGTAGGCGTAGGGCCAGTTGCGCATGAAGAGGCTGTTCCCCTGTTGCCAGACGTTCCGGGCCTCCTCCTCCGCGTAGCTGGTAACCCCTTGGGGGGCGATGGTGCCCACGAAGCGCCGGATGGTGTTGAGGGCCAGGGCGGCGCGGCCGTTATTGATGCTGATGGTGCCGTCCGGTTCGATGATGCGCCCGCCCTTGTGGGAGTAAATCCACTCCAGGGCGTCGCAGGTGAGGCCCTCGTAGGCCTTTCCCTGGAAGACGAAGCCGAAGAAGTCGCGGTTACCCGCCTTGCGCTCCCCCTCCATGACCTTCTGGGCCATCTGTTCCAGCTCAGCCCAGGTGCGGGGTGGGTTTTTGTACCCGTACTTCTCCAGGAGGTCCTTGCGGTAGTAGAGGATGCCCGCATCGGTGAAGAAGGGGATGGAGGTGAGCTTGCCGCGGATGGTGTTGTTTTGGACGATCCGGGGGAAGAACTCCCTGAGCTCGGCCTCAGAGAAATAGGGCTTGAGGTCGGCGGCGTGGGGGGCCACGATGCCCGGCCAGATGACGTCGATCATGTAGACGTCCACGTCGGGGCTACGGGCGGCCCAGTACTGCTGGTAAAGGGCCAGGCGGTCGTTGGTGTCGGCGGGGGCGTCGATGTACTCCACCCGGGTGCCGGTCTTCTTGCCCCAGGCCTCCACCATCTCCTTCATCCAACGCCCGCCCTCGCCCACGGCGGTGGAGTCCCCGGCCACCCGGATCACCGGGCCCGCCTGGGCCCGGACCACGGCGGGGCCCAGGATGAAGCTGGCTGCCAGGCCGACTCCTGCTTTTTTGAGAAACTCCCTGCGCCTCATAACAACCTCCTATGGAAGCTTTTCCAAGGGGGATTCTACCCCGCCTTGCCCCTGGGTGTCAACCGGAAAGGGGGGGCTGGATCCCGTCTCCGCAGGGGATAGCCCTTTACAGCCAGCTCAGCTCTAGGTGGGCCTCGAGGTGCCCCACCCTCAGGTCCCGGTGGTTGCGCACCTCGGGCCGGTCCCAGGGGGTGGGGCCGGGGTCCAGCCCCAGGAGGCGCAGGAGGGCCACCACCGCCACCTCCCGGGCCAGGGTGGCGCCGTCTTCCACCTTCAAGGCGATACCCAGGGGCCCTTTGGGGCTTTCCAGGAGGGCGAGGCCGTGGTACCCGTCCGCGCCCCTCTTGGCCACCAGGGGAAGCCTTTCCATGAGGAGGGTGTCTATGCTCCCCGGCCCCGCCACCAACTGGGGGTGGCGGCGCATGGCCTCCCGGACCCGCTCCAGGGGCTCCCGGTAAGGCGGGGGGGCGGCTTCGGGGCTCGCCAGGAGGTAAAAGGCCCGGGCCGCCCGGGCGAGGGGCAGGGCGAAGGTGGGCACGCTGCACCCGTCCGTGGCCTGGGCGGGCGCAACCCCGGAAAGCTCGGTGAGGGTCTTCCGGTTCAAGGCCTGCACCGGGTGGTCGGGGCGCTCGTACCCCTCGGTGGGGGCCCCCAGGGCCAGGGCCGCCGCCAGCATCCCCGCGTGTTTCCCCGAGCAGTTGTGGTGCAAGGGCGTGGGCCTTTGCCCGGCCTCCTCCAGGGCCTTCCGGGCCTCCTGGGAAAAGGGCGGGTGCACCCCGCAGACCAGGTGCCCGGGGCCGAGGCCGAGCTTTTCCAGGAAGCGGGCCGCCACCTCCACGTGGTGGGGGGTGCCGTCGTGGCTGGCGGTGGCCAGGGCCACCTCCTCCTCCCCCAGGCCGAAGCGCCCCACCGCTCCCGTGAGGAAGAGGGCCAGGGCCTGGAAGGGCTTGGCCGAGGAACGGAGGTAGCTCCAAAGGGCGGGGTTCCCCGCGTAGGCCAAAAGCCCCTCCCGGCCCCAAAGGGCCAGGGAGACCCGGTGGCGGTTTTCCACGAGATCGCCGCGGTAAGCGTAAACAAAGGCGCTCACGCCCCAAGTCTACGCCGGGCCTCCGCCAAGAGGGCCTGCCAGTCCACGCCCAGGTACGGGTTGGGAAGCCCTAGAAGCCTGGCCTCGGCCTTCCTGAGGTTTCTCAGGCCGCTCCTCCCCAGGCTCCTCTGGTGGAGGGCGGCGGCCAGGAGGATGAGCCCCTGGAGGAAGCGCCGCCTTTCCCCTCGGGCCCCAAGCCACGCCCCCTCCAGGACCTCGTGGGCCTCAAAGTACCTGCCTTGGCGCAGGCGGGTGAGGTACGCCTCTAGGGCCTCCACGCCTCCAGGCTAAACTGGACCCGTGCGCCTCCTGGTTTTCCTCCTCCCCCTTTTCCTCGCCGCCCAGGCCCTGCGGCTCGCCACCACCACCAGCGTCTACGACTCGGGCCTTCTGGACCGGCTCCTACCCGCATTCCAACAGGCCACGGGCATCCGGGTGGAGGTCCTGGCCGTGGGCACGGGCCAGGCCCTGAAGCTGGCGGAGCGCAAGGACGTGGACGCCGTCTTGGTCCACGCCCCCGAGCTGGAGGCCGAGGCCCTGAGGAAGGGGTACCTGGCGGGGGGCTTCTGCCTGGCGGAGAACTTCTTCCTCCTGGTGGGGCCCAAGGAGGACCCGGCCCGGGTGCGGGAGGCCAGGGATGTCCTGGACGCCCTGGGGCGCATCGCCAGGGCCAAGGCCCCCTTTGTCTCCCGGGGAGACCGTTCGGGGACCCACCTGAAGGAGCTCAGCCTTTGGGAGCTTGCCCGCCTAAAGCCCACGCCCCCTTGGTACCTGGAGTCGGGGGCGGGCATGGGGCAGACCCTGGTCCTGGCGGCGGAGAAGCGGGCCTACACCCTCTCCGACCTGGCCACCCACCTCACGGTGGGGCAGAGGCGGGGCCTCGAGGCCCTCTACGCCCGGGAGGACCCGCTCCTTCGCAATCAATACAGCTATTACCGCGTACCCCAGACCCCAGGCGAGGGGGAGGCCGAGCGCCTGGGGCGCTTTTTGGCCTCTCCGGAGGCTGCCCAACTGGTGGAGGGGTTGAAGGTGGAGGGGCGGAGCCTCTTCAAGCCGCTACGGGGGCAGTGTATCATCCCCCCAGGTGGAGGCCGCTGAGCTCTGGGAAATCACCCTAAGGAGCCTTCTGGTGGCGGGGGCGGCCACCCTTCTTGCCGCCTCCTTGGCGGTGCCCTTGGGGCTGTGGCTCGCCCTGAGGGGGGGCGGGGCCTTGGGCCGGGTCCTCGTCTATTCGGGCATGGCCCTGCCCTCGGTGGTGGTGGGGCTCTTCCTCTACCTCCTCCTTTCCCGCGCGGGGCCCTTGGGAAGCCTGGGCCTCCTCTACACGCCTTACGCCATGGTGCTGGCGGAGGCCATCCTGGCCTTCCCCCTCATCGCCGCCTTCGTCCTCTCCGGGGCCAGGGGCCGGGTGGAGGAGGTGCGCCTCTTGGTGCGAAGCCTGGGGGGCAGGGAAGCCCAGGTCCTGCCCACCCTCTTTTGGGAAAGCCGCCGCACCCTGGCCGCCGCCCTGGCGGCGGGCTTCGGCGGGGCCATCAGCGAGGTGGGGGCCGCCACCTTGGTGGGCGGGGACATCCGCCACCACACCCGGGTCCTCACCACCGCCATCGTGGTGGAAACCCGCAAAGGGGAGGTGGAGGCGGCCTTGGCCCTGGGGATGGTGCTCTTAGGGGTAGCCCTTTTGGTCACCGGGCTTCTCGTGGTCTTGGAGCGGGAATGAGGCCGGTTCTTAGGGCACACGGGCTTCGGCATACCCTGGGGGGCTTCCTCCTGGAGGTGGAGCGCCTCGAGGTCTTCCCCGGGGAGATTCTGGCGGTCCTGGGGCCTTCCGGAAGCGGCAAGACCACCCTCCTCCGCCTCCTTGCCGGGCTTCTGACCCCGGAGGCGGGGGCGGTGGAGGGGGGGTTTCGCGCCTACCTGCCCCAGACCCCCCTCCTCCTGCGGCAAAGCGTCCTGGAGAACGCCGCCTTCGGCCTCCGCCTTCAGGGGGTGCCCCGGCGGGAGGCCCAAAGGCGGGCGGAAGCCCTTCTGGCGCGGGTGGGGCTTCGGGAAAAGGCCCGCCAGAAGGCCCACCTCCTCTCCGGGGGCGAGGCGGTGCGCCTGGCCCTGGCCCGCACCCTCCTGGTGGCCCCGGAGGTTCTCCTCCTGGACGAGCCCACCGCCAGCCTGGACCCCAGCAACGTGGCCCAGGTGGAAGGCCTCCTGCGGGAGGCGGCCCGGGAGGGGCGGGGAGTGGTGCTGGCCACCCACGACCTCTTCCAAGCCCGCCGCCTGGCCGGGCGGGTGCTTTTCCTCTACCTGGGCCAGGTGGTGGAGGAAGGGGAAGCGGCCCGCTTCTTCGCCGAGCCCAGGGACCCGCGAAGCCGGGCCTTTCTGGAGGGAAGGCTGTTTTAGCCCCCGCCCCGGGCGGCGGCCAGGGCGATGCGTCCGTACCAGGCCTTCGCCTCCTCCCCCTCCACCTCCACGAGAAGCTGGGGCACGGCGAGGCTCCCCACCTTAAGGGGCTCCACCTCCCGGAAGCGGACCACCGCCCCGGAAAGGCGGTAGACCCCCTCCCCCTCCCGCACCCCGCCCCACGCCTCCAGGTAGCGCGCCAAAAGCCAAGGGGGAAGCGCCCCGAAGGTCTGGGCGAGCCCGCCCCCCGCCACCGGGGGGAAGAGGTCCAGGGTGGCCCCGGGGGGGAGGGGGGTGGCGAGGCCCTGGAGGTAGCGTACGTCCCGGCCCTCCAGGAACACGGAGACCCGCTCGGCAAGGGCCTCTCCCTCAAAGAGCTCCTCCTTCAGGGTGGGGTAGGCCTGCACCAGGCGGGAGAGCACCTCCCCCACGGTGGCGCCCTCCACCTCCAGCTGGCCCTTCCCGGTGAGGTCGCGGAAGGTGGCGTAGAGGTTGACCTTGGGCATACCCTGAGTTTAATGCCACCCCATGCTGGCGCGCGCCAGCATGGGGGGCTCCGGCGGTACCACCCCCTAGTCGGCGGCCTGGGAGAGGATGCCGAGCTCCTGGAGCTTGGCCGGGGGCACCACGCCCTTTTCCCAGCCCCGCTCCCGGTAGTACTCCTTTAGCATCAGGTCCAGCTCCGTGACCTGACCCTTGGAGCCCGCGCAGTCGGAGGGCTCCTTGAGGAAGCGCTCAGGCAGGTAGTCCGAGCCCTCGGCCCAGCCCGCCAGGTTGTTGTAGTACCGCTCCAGGTTGTAGATGCGCTCCCCGATCCTCAGGATCTCCTCCGGGGTCACGGGCCTACCCCAGTAGGCGGAGAGCTGCTTGGCGTACTCCTCGGGGCCCTCGGCGAACTGGCTGAACTTGCAGAGGTCCAGGGAGTCGGTGAAGGCGGAGAGGTCCTGGAAGAGCTTGGTGAGCTTGCCCTTGCCTTCCCAGGCCAGGGGGTCGGTCTTGTAGGGCACGCCCAGGATCTCCGAGGCCGGGGTGTAGGCCCGGAGGTGGCAGGCCCCCCGGTTGGAGGTGGCGTAGGCGATGCCCATGCCCTTGAGGCCCCGGGGGTCGTAGGCGGGGATGGACTGGCCCTTCACCTCCAGGGCGATCTCGGGGTGGCCGATGGCCTTGGCGAACCGGGCCGGCCCCTCCGCCAGCATGTCCCCCACCCCCTTGCGGTGGGCGATGGCCTCGAGGACCCGCGCCTCCCCCTCCTTGTCCCCGAAGCGGATCCCATCCCCGCCCCGGTAGTAGCCCTTCTCCGTGGCCTCCATGAGAACGGCGATGGCGTTGCCCGCCTCGATGGTGTCCATGCCGTAGGCGTTGCAGAGGTAGATGGCGTACCCGGTCCAGTCGGTGTCCGTGTGGCCCGAGTGGGCCCCCAGGGCCCAGGCGGACTCGTACTCGTAGGACTCAAAGCGGATGGTCCTGCCGTTAATGTGGACCTCCACCATCTTCTTGCAGGCCACGGGGCAGGCGTGGCAGGTGTTGTCCTTGATGAGGCGGTGCTCCCGGATGAACTCCCCGGAGATGGTCTCCACCCCCTCAATGCAGGTGTGCTGGGCGTTGTAGGTGGGCAGGGCCCCCATGACGTTGGTGATGTTCATGAGGACGTTGGTGCCGTAGAGGGAAAGCCCGCCCTTCTTGGGGGCGGTGACGTTTTTGGGGTCGTTGATGGTGGCGGAGGCCAGGCGGTCCGCCTCCCTCCAGAGCTCGGGGTCCTTGGGCTGGGGCATGTGGTCCTGCTTGCCCACCACCACGATGGCCTTGAGCTTCTTGCTCCCCGCCACGGCCCCGGTGCCGCCCCGGCCTGCGGCGCGCTCGTCGTTGTTGATCCAGTTGGCGAAGCGCACCAGGTTCTCCCCCGCGGGGCCAATGGCCATCACGTCCGCGTCCTCCCCGTGCCGCTCCCTGAGGATGCGGTGGGTCTCGTGGGTGGTCTTGCCCCAGAGGTCGGAGGCGTCCTGGATGGAGACCTCCCCGTCCTTCACCAGGAGGTAGACGGGCTTCTCCGCCGCCCCCTTGATGAGGAGGCCGTCAAACCCCGCCCACTTCAGCTTGGCCGCGGTCCAACCCCCCATGTGGCTGTCCGTCACCGTGCCCGTGAGGGGGCTCTTGGTGACCACCGCGAGCCTCCCCGACATCTTGGCCCGGGTGCCGGAAAGGGGCCCGTTCATGACGCAAAGGAGGTTGTCCGGGCTAAAGGGGTCCACCTGGGGGCCGTTTTCAAACACGTACTTCACCCCGAGGCCCCGGCCCCCCACGTACATCTCCAGGTCCTTGGGGTCGGGGGCGAAGTACTCCACCTGGCCGGTGCTCAAGTTGATCCGGGCGAGCTTATGGGCATATCCACCGAGCATCTGCCACCTCCTTGAGGGCCTCAGGAGACGTAGCGCCATCGCCGAAAAGGCCACGCAAGACTGCCCTGGTTGCGGCGGCATTATACCACCCAGCCCCCGGAGGATTGTAAAGAGGGTAACCGGGATAATGGGGGTATGCTGGCCTTCGCGGGCGAGATCTTGGTGGACCTGATCTGGGAAGGCGAGGCCCCCTTGCGGTTTTCCGGGGTGCTAGGGGGCTCGGTTTTGAACACCGCCAGCGCCCTAAGCCGCCTGGGTTTCCCGGTGCGCCTCTTCTCCGAGGTGGGGGAGGACTGGCTTTCGGCTTGGAGCGAGGAGGAGATGGGGAAGAGGGGCCTGGAGGTGCGGCTCCAGCGCCACCCTTTGCCCATGCCCTTGGCCCTGGTGCGCCTGGACGAGATGGGGAACGCCCGCTACAGCTTTCACCGCCCCTTCCAGGCCCCTTTCCGGCCGGAGGAGGGGGCTTTGGGGGGCGTTTCGGCCTTCCACTTCGGCTCCCTCTTCGCCCTCGAGGCCCGCACGGCCCCAGGGGTGGAGGCCCTCCTGGAGGAGGCGGAAGGCGCAGGAGCCCTCCTCTCCTACGACCCTAACCTGCGCCACCCCCCCACGGAGGCCGAACGGGGCCGCATCGCGGGCTACCTGGCCCGGGTGGACCTCCTGAAGCTCTCCTGGGAGGACGCCATGCTCCTCTTCCCGGAGGACCCCCTGGAGAGGGTGCGGCGCCTCCCCATCCCCCTCAGGGTCCTCACCCTGGGGCCCGAGGGGGCGGTGGCCTTTCTGGGGGAGAAGGCGGTGCAAGCCCCCGGGGAAAGGGTGGCGGTGGCGGACACCATGGGGGCGGGGGATGCCTTCACCGCCGGGCTCTTGGCCCTTCTCCTCAAGCGGGGGTACGGCAAGGCGAACCTTAGGGCGCTTTCCCCAGAGGACCTTCAGGAGGTCCTCCGGGGGGCGGTGGCCCTCGCCGCCTTGGCCTGCACCGTAAGGGGGGCCAGCCTGCCCGAGGAGGGGCTAAGGGCCTGGGAGGCCCGCTTTTTAAGGGATTAGGAGCACCTTGCCCACGGTCTTGCGCCCCTCCAGGGCCTCGTGGGCCTCCCGGGCCTTTTCCAGGGGGAACTCGGCCCCGATGCGCACCTTAAGCCAGCCCTCCAGCACCCCCCGGAAGACCTCCCCCGCCCGAAAGAGGAGTTCCTTGCGGCTCGCCGTGTAGTGGTGGAGGGTGGGGCGGGTGAGGAAGAGGCTTCCCATGCGGTTGAGGATCTGGGGGTCCTGGGGCGGCACCGGCCCCGAGGACTGGCCGAAGAGGACCAGCATCCCCCGGGGCCTCAGGGCCTCGAGGCTCCCCGGGAAGGTATCCTTTCCCACCCCGTCGTAGACCACGTCCACCCCGCCTCCCGAAAGGGTTTTCACCGCCTCGGCGAAGCCCTCGTAGGGGAGGGCGTAGTCGGCCCCGGCCTCGAGGCAAAGCCGCCGCTTTTCCTCCGTGCTGGCGGTGGCGTAGACCGTGGCCCCCAGGCGCTTGGCCCACTGGATGAGAAGCTGCCCCACGCCCCCTGCCCCCGCGTGCACCAGGACCTGGTCCCCGGGGGCCACGGGGTAGGTGCTCCTGAGGAGGTAGTGGGCCGTCATCCCCTGGAGGAGGGCCGCGGCGGCGAGCTTGGGGTCTAGCCCATTAGGTACGGGCACGAGCCTCTCCGCCGGCACCACCTGGTACTCCGCGTAGGACCCCTGCACGTTGGCGAAGGCCACCCGGTCCCCGGGGCGCACCCCCACCACGCCCTCCCCCACCTTCTCCACCACCCCCGCCCCCTCCTCCCCCAGGGTGAAGGGGAGGGGCATGGGGTAGAGGCCCTTCCGCTTGTAGGTGTCGATGTAGTTCACCCCGATGGCGAGAAGCCGCACCAGGACCTCCCCGGGCCCAGGCTCCTGGGGGGGAAGCGCCTCCAGCCTCAAGACCTCCGGTCCGCCCACCGCGTGCACCCGTATGGCCCGCATGGGAAGAGTCTACCGGGAAGTAAGCCTTGACGTGCAAATGACTTTGTGTTACAAACATATCTGCGGGGGTGAACATGAAGGCGACCAGGGTGCTGGCGTGGGTCTGGCTCCTCCTGGCCTCGGCCTTGGGGGGCTCCTTAGGGTATGGCTTCCTGGGCTTCCAGGGGGGCTGGCAAGCGGGCGGAGGCGGCTTTGGGGTCTTCCAGGAGGTGGCCCTGGGCGGGGAGTCCTGGGGCGGCCCGAGCGGGTACGGGGGGGGCTTCTTGGCCGGGCCCTGGCTTCCGGTGAACCCGGGGGTCTTCCTCCTTCCCGCCTTAGGCCTGGGCGGCGAAAGCCGGGGGGGAAGCGGGGGCTTCCTCCTGGACCTGGGGGTGCGGGGCTTCTGGTTCCTCCGGGCAGAGGGGGGCTGGCTCCTGGGGGTGGGTGCCGGGTACGCCCTTCCCTTGGGGTTTTCCGGGGGCGGATGGTACCTGCGGTTCCTCGCGGGAGGAGGCAGGCCATGAGGCCGGAAGAGGCCAAGGCGCTTTGGGAAGCCGCCGGGCAAACGGAGCGGGCGGCCAGGCTTAGGCTCGCCCTCCTCGGGGGGTGGCTCCTCGTCCTCTGGGGCGGGCTTTGGGGCGTGGGGAGCTTCCTCCTCGCCTGGTCCCCGGAGGCGGGGGAACGGTTCTGGACGGCGGCGGCGCCCTTGGGGGCGGCCCTCTCCTTTTACCTGGGGGTGCGGCAGGGCAGCAGGGTGCGAAGCCTCATGGGCTTCCAGACCTTTGCCTTCTGGGGGCTTCTCACCCTCTTCGCCCTCCTCCACTGGCTCTTCCTCCTCCCGCCCGTAGACCTTAAGGGGGAAAGCTTCCTCGTGAGCCTGGTGGCCTTCGCTTACGCCTACATGGGGGTCCTTTGGCGCATCCCGGGGATGGTCTGGGCGGGGCTCGGCCTCTTCGCCGCCGACCTCCTCTTCTTCCGCCTCTTCCCGGACCTCTTCCACCTGGGGATGGGGGCCGTGGGCCTCCTGGCCCTGGCCTATGGGGGGGTGCTCCTTTGGCGCTGGACCCGCTGATCCACCAGGAGACCCGCCTCCGGATCGTGGCCCTCCTCAGGGGGCTCGGGGAGGACGCCAGGGTGGAGTTCACCTGGCTCAAGGAGGCCCTGGGGCTCACCGAGGGCAACCTCGCAAGCCACCTGCAAAAGCTGGAGGAGGCGGGGTACGTGCGGGTGGAAAAGGGCTTCCAGGGCAAAAGACCCAAGACCTGGGTGGCCCTCACGCCGGAGGGTCAAGCGGCCTACGAGGCCTACCGGAAGGCCCTCCTAGAGCTTCTGAAAACCGAGGGGTAGGCCAGAGGGCCTCCGCGCCCCTTCCCCCGGGTTCCTTCCGAGCCCCGTGGCGGCCAGTCCACGATGGGGGGGCCTCAGAAAGCCCGCAGGTACTGGGGCGGCACGGGGGCCTCCGTCCCGAGGGCCTTGGCCGCCCTCAAGGGGAAGTAGGGGTCCCGGAGGAGGGCCCGGCCCAAGAGCACCAGGTCGGCGCTTCCCGCCTGGAGGACGGTCTCCATCTGCTCGGGGGTGGTGAGGAGCCCCACCGCCCCCGTCTTCATCCCCACCCGCTTTCGCACCGCGTCGGCGAAGGGCACCTGGAAGCCCGGGGCCGCGGGCACCTTGACGCCGGGCACCACCCCGCCCGAGGAGAGGTCCAAGAGGTCCACCCCCAGGGCCTTGAGCCTTTCGGCGAAGGCCAGGGTGTCCTCGAGGCCCCACCCCCCTTCCCCCCAGTCCGTGGCCGAGACCCGCACGAAAAGGGGAAGCTCAGGGGGCATGGCCTCCCGCACCGCCCTCGCCACCTCCAGGGGAAAGCGCATGCGGTTTTCAAGGCTTCCCCCGTAGGCGTCGGCCCTCCGGTTGGCGAGGGGGGAGAGGAAGGAGGAGAGGAGGTAACCGTGGGCCATGTGGAGCTCCACCACCAAAAAGCCCGCCCGAAGGGCCCGCTTGGCCCCCGCCACGAAGGCATCGAGGACCCGCGCCATTCCCCCCTCGTCCAGGGGTTCGGGCACCGGGTAGCCCTCGGCGAAGGGGAGGGGGCTCGGCCCCACCACCTTCCAGCCCAGGGGCTTCCCCCCGTCCCAAGGCCTCGCCACGCCCGCCTTGCGCCCGGCGTGGGCCAGCTGTATCCCCGGCACCGCCCCCGCCTCCCGGATGCGCCGGGCAAGCTCCTTAAGGCCCGGGAGGTGGTCCTCGGACCAGATCCCCAGGTCAAAGGGGCTGATGCGCCCCTCCGGCAGGACCGCGGTGGCCTCCACCAGGACGAGCCCCACGCCCCCTAGGGCCCGGGTGGGGTAGTGGAGGAGGTGCCATTCCGTGACCCGGCCCTCCCCCGTGGCCGAGTACTGGCACATGGGGGAAAGGGCCAGGCGGTTCTTGAGCGTTACGTTCCGGAGCGTCAAGGGGGTGAACGCCAGGGACATGCGTCCATTATGACTCCTGGGTCAGGGCCTTGGGAAAGGTGGGTGGAATGCCTTCCGGGAGTCCGTACGCCCCCGGGGCGCTCTTCTACCGCCTCACCTGGCCTGCACCCTGAGCCCTATCCCAGGAAACCCCTACCCCGGGAGGGGCTCCCGGGGTAGACTTGGTTTATGGACCCGGGCCTCGAGGCCGCCTTCCAGTACGTGGAGCGCCTCCTTTTCGGGGACGTGGAGCGCCCCGGCCTCACCCTCTACGACCTGGAGCGCCTGGTGGGCTACCCCGCCAAGGGGGACGGCCCCTTGGCCTACACCCTGCCCCGCACCCAGAGCCTTTCCGGGGTGCTGGGGGTGCGCTTCTTCTACTACCCCCGGGATCCCCACCTGCAGCTCATCGTGGAGATCGAGGACCGGGAGGGTAAGAAGCACCTAAGGCACTTCCGCTGGAACGGCTTCACTTGGGAAGCGCCCGAGGGCGGGCAGGGGAAGCTAAGGGCCACCGAGGAGAGCCTGGGCCCGGTGCAGGTGGGGGAGGATTACTTTTTGGGCTTTCCCCGGGAGGAGGCCATGGAGCTGGAGCAGGCGGTGCGCAAGGGCGAGGCCTTGGGGGCCAAGTACCTCCTCTGTCCCCGTTGCGGGGCCCGCGTCTTCTACGCTCCCGCCGTCCGTCCCTCCCAGGTGGCCTGCCCCAGGTGCGGCAACCCCACCCTCCTCTTCAAGACCTTTTCCGGAGAGCCCGCCAAGGACCCCCTCGAGGCCTTGGCCGAGGAGCAAAAGGCCCTACGCAGGGCCATTGAGGAGCTCACCGCCTACCTCAAGCGCAAGCTGGGCCCCTAGCCCCTAAACCCGGGTGCCCGGCTGGCCCCAGCTCGAGTAGGCGTAGAAGCGTCCCCGTTCCCCCGCCAGGTAGTCCAGGAGGGGCTCCTGCAGGGGGCGGTGGCCGGAGAGCTTCGCCGCCACCTCTTCCGGGGTGAAGAAGCGGGCCTCCACGATGTGCCCGTCGGGGTCCCGCGGGTTCAAAAGCCCCTCGTAGCTGGCCCGGAAGGCCATGGCCAGGGTGCGCTCGTTCTTGCGGCGGTCCTCCACCTGGATGACATAGGCCAGGTGCTCAATGGCCTTGATCCTGAGGCCCGTCTCCTCCCCCACCTCACGCACCAGGGCCTCCAGAACCGTTTCCCCGGGCTCCACGGTGCCCCCGGGGAGGGTGTAGCGCACCTGGCCCCTTCGGCTCCAGTCGTTGCCCACCAAAAGCACCCGCCCCTGGCGGTCCAGGAGGATAGCCGCCACCACCAGAATCTCCCGGCGCATCACGCTTCCGTCATGGCCTCCAGCTGGCGCTCCTGGTCGGCCCGCTTGAGGGCCTCAAGAAGGGGCTGGAGGTGCCCCGAGAGGACGCCCTCGAGGTCGTGGGTGGTGAAGCCGATGCGGTGGTCCGTGACCCGGGACTGGGGGAAGTTGTAGGTGCGGATCTTCTCCGACCGCTCCCCGGTGCCGATCTGGGCCAGGCGGGTCTTTCTTAGTCTTTCCGCCTCCTCCGCCCGCTTCATCTCCAGGAGGCGGCTCCTTAGGATCATGAGGGCCTTCTCCCGGTTCTTGATCTGGCTCCGGGAGTCCTGGCAGGTGACCATGATTCCCGTGGGCAGGTGCACCACCCGCACCGCGGAGTCCGTGGTGTTCACCCCCTGCCCTCCGGGCCCCGAGGCCCGCATCACGTCGATGCGCACCTCCTCCATGTTGAGCTGGAAGTCGGACTCCTCCGCCTTGGGCAAGACGGCCACCGTGGCCGTGGAGGTGTGGATCCGCCCCTGGGTCTCGGTGGCGGGCACCCGCTGGACCCGGTGGACCCCGCTTTCGTACTTGAAGGTGCCGTAGGCCCCAGGGCCCCGGACCTCGAGGACCACCTTGGAGAAGCCGCCCAGGTCCGTGGGGTTGGAGTCCAGGACCTCGGTCTCGTAGCCCATCTCCTCGGCGAACCTCAGGTACATCTCCAGGAGGTCCCGGGCGAAGAGGGCGGCCTCCTCCCCCCCGGTGCCCGCGCGGATCTCCACGATGGCGTCCCGCTCGTCCATGGGGTCCTTGGGGAGGAGGTGGCGTTCTAGCGCCCGCTCCAGCTCCTGCTTCCGGGCCAAGAGGGCCTCCCGCTCCGCCCTGGCCACCTCCTTGAGCTCGGGGTCGTCCAAGAGGCTTTCCGTTCCCTCCAGGTCCTGGAGCACCTTGCGGTACTCCCGGATGAGGGCGATCACCTCCCCCATCTCCGCGTAGCGCCGGGAGAGGGCCTGGTAGCGCTTCTGGTCCTTCAGGACCTCCGGGTCGGCGAGGAGCGCTTCCAGCTCCCGGTACTCTTCCTCGAGGCGTGCGAGCTTGTCCAGCATACCTTACCTCAGGATACCCCAAAGGGGGCTTGCCCTCGGGTTTAGGTAACCCTAAAATGGGGGCCATGGAGGCGCCCCTGCTCTACGCTCTCCTGGGAGGGCTTTTCACCTGGGGGCTCACCGCGGTGGGGGCGGCCAGCGTCTTCCTCGCCCGGGAGCCTAGCCGCAAGCTCCTGGACGGCCTTCTGGGGTTTGCCGCCGGGGTGATGTTGGCCGCCAGCGTCTTCTCCCTCCTCCTCCCCGGCATGGAGATGGCCGAGGCCCAGGGCATGGTCCCCTGGGTACCCGCGGTGGTGGGGTTTCTCTTGGGCGGGGGCTTCCTGCGCCTGATAGACCGCCTCCTGCCCCACGTCCACCTGGACCCCGGGGCCAGGGAAGAGGGCCTCCACACCCCCTGGCGGCGCACCACGCTCCTCATCCTGGCCATCACCCTGCACAACTTCCCCGAAGGGCTGGCGGTGGGGGTGGCCTTCGGGGCCGCGGGGCTGGACCCCACGGGGGCCGCCACCCTGGGCGGGGCCATCGCCTTGGCCGTGGGCATCGGGCTCCAGAACCTGCCCGAGGGCTTGGCCGTGGCCTGGCCCTTGCGGCGGGCGGGCATCGGGGCCGGGCGGGCCTGGTTTTACGGCCAGCTCTCCGCCATCGTGGAGCCCATCGGGGCCGTGCTCGGGGCCCTGCTGGTGGCGGAGATGCTCGCCCTCCTGCCCTACCTCATGGCCTTGGCGGCAGGGGCCATGGTCTTCGTCATCGTGGAGGAGGTGATCCCGGAAAGCCAGGCGGAGGGCAACGGGGACATCTCCACTTTCGGCGTCATGACGGGCTTTGCCCTGATGATGGCCCTGGACGTGGCCCTGGGCTGAGGGCCCGCGTCCCCCTTTCGCTGCCCAGGGTTTTTGGGCCCCAACGCGGCGAAAGCCGCGTTGGGGTACTTAGAGGAGGGCCCGGAGGTCCGCCACCACCTTCTCCGTGGCCTCCACCTTGTCCGGGCTGAAGAGGAGGACGAGGCTTCCCCCCTGCACCACGAAGGTGGTGGCGGTGTGGTCCACCAGGTACTCCCCGGGCCCCCGGTACTGGCTTTTCTGGTAGTAGACCCCGAAGGCGCGGGCCACCTCCTGGATGGCCTCGAGGCTTCCCGAAAGACCCAGGAACTGGGGGTGGAACGCCTTGGCGTACTGGTCCGCGATCCCGGGGGTGTCCCGCTCGGGGTCCACGCTGATGAAGACCACCTGCACCCGCCTTTGCTCCTCCGGGGAGAGGCGCTCGTAGGCCCGCTTCAAGGCCAGCATGGTGGTGGGGCAGACGTCGGGGCAGTGCACGTAGCCGAAGAAGATGAGGACCAGCTTGTCCTGGAACCGGGAGAGCTCCACGGGGCCCTCGGGGCCTTCCAGGGTGAAGGCCACGGGTTTGGGGTTCAAAAGCCGAGTGCCGTAAAAGCTATGGGAACCCTTGGGCAGAAGCAGGTAGGCCAGGCCCACCAGGGCCAGCACCAGGACTAGGGGTACAAGAAGCCTCGCTTTCATCGCATCTCCACCGGAAGGATAACCTTAAGCCGGGTCCCGTCCGCAAACCTCAGGGTAAGCTCCACCTTTTCTCCCGTCTTTAGGGGCCGCTTGAGCCCTTCCAACATCAGGTGGTACCCCCCCGGGCGAAAGACCACCTTGCCCCCAGGGGGGATGTCCACGTGGGGCAGGGGGCGCATGCCCAGGACCACCTGCCCCCCCCGTTGCTCCCGGTAGTCCTGGTGGAAGGAGACCCGTTCGGCCACCCCCGTTTCCGCCCCCACCAGGCGCACAGGGGTCTTCCCCCGGTTTTCCAGGGTGAGGTAGGCGGCGGTGTCCCGCACCACGGGGGGCACCCAGCGCACGAAGCCGGGGGTGACGGCGGGTTGGGCCCAGGCCAGGGCCAGGAGCAGGAGGAAAAGCCCCATGCCTTCAGGCTACCAGACGAGGGAGGTTCCCCATCCTGGTCTAGGGAGGAAAGTACGAATGTCCCGCCCCGTCCCCCTACCCTGGGTAGGGTGAGGCGCCCCTACCTCCTCCTGGCCCTGGGCCTCGGCCTGCCGGGGCTCGCCCAGCCGGTGCTCCGCCTCGAGGGCGAGGTGGCGGGCCCCCTCGTCCTCACCACCCCGGGCCTGGTGGTGGAGGGGGAAGGGGCGGTGCTCCGGGGGAAGGAGGGGCACACCCTCTCCCTCCTCGCCCCCGGCATCCGGGTGCGGGGCCTAAGGGTGGTGGGGGCCGGGCCGGAAGAGGACTTCTTTGAGCCCGATGCCGCCATCTACCTCCGGGGGTGCGAGGGGTGCGTGCTGGAGGGGGTGGCGGTGGAGGAGGCCCCCACGGCGGTGCGGGTGGAGGACGCCCCGGGTGTGGTGGTCCGGGGGCTCACCGCCCTCGGGCGGGGGGCCTCCCCAGGGGTGCTGGTCTACGGGAGCCCGGGGGTCCGGGTGGAGGAGAGCGAACTCCGGGGCTACATGGAGGGCATCTACGTGGAGTACAGCCCCTACGCCCGGATCCGGAAGAACCTCCTGGAGGAAAACGGGCGCTACGGCTTCCACGTGATGTTCTCCTGGGGGGTGGTGGTGGAGGGGAACCTGAGCCGGAAGAACGGCATCGGCAACGCGGTGATGCACGGGGCGGAGAACCTGGTGCGGCAAAACCTCCTGGAGGGGCACGAAAGCCCCGTGGCCTACGGCCTCCTCCTCCAGGACGAGCGGGGAAGCCGGGCCGAGGCCAACCGCTTCACCCGGAACACCCTGGGCCTGGTGCTCCTGGATGCGGTGGGGGTGCGGGTGGCGGAAAACCTCTTCCGGGAAAACGGCACCGCCTTGCGCCTCACCCGGGAGCGGGGCGGGAACTCGGCCCGGGTGGAGGGGAACGCCTTCCAGGGGAACCTCTACGACCTCCTGGTGGATGATCCCGAGGCCAAGGCCCAGGTGGTGGGGAACCGCTACGACCGCACCCCGGGGCTTCCCGTGCCCCACCTGCCCACGAGCTCCTTCGCCCTCTTCCTGGCCCGCCAGCCGGAGCTTTCCCTCTTTGCCCTCTCCCCCGGGGTGCTCCTTTGGGAGGCGGTGGAGGCCCAGGTGCCGGGGCTCCGCCTGGCCTCCCTGGCGGACCCCCGTCCCCTTCCCCTTGCCCGGGGCGGGGCCCTTGGGGAGGCCTGGCTCGCCCTGGGGCTTTTGGGAGGTGTCCTGTGGTGGCGGTTCAGGGCCTGAGCAAGGGGAGGAGGCTTCTCGGGGTGAGCCTCCGGGTGGAGGGAGGGGTGGTGGGGCTTCTCGGGCCCAACGGGGCGGGGAAGAGCACCCTGCTCGCCCTCCTCGCGGGCCGCCTGAAGCCCGATGGGGGAGAGGCCCGCCTCCTGGGGTACGCCCCCCGCGACCCCCGCCTTTTCCCCTTGCGGGCCTACCTGCCGCAAGGCCCCAGGCTCTTCCCCCACCTGCGGGCCCGTGAGGTGCTGGAAGGGGCCAGGCGGATGAAGGGCCTGGGGCGGGAGGCCCTGGAGGAGGCGGTGGAGCGGATGGGCCTAGGGGGCTTCCTCTCCCGGCCCGTGGCCACCCTCTCCGGGGGCCAGCGGCAGCGCCTGGCCCTGGCGGCAAGCCTCATGGGGAACCCCCCCCTCTGGCTCCTGGACGAGCCCACCGCGGCCCTGGACCCCAAGGGGCGGGAGCGCTTCTGGGCCTGGGTGGGGGAAAAGGGGGAAGGGGTGGTCCTGGTGGCCCTGCACCACGTGGAGGAGGCCCAGGGGCTTGACCGCCTCCTCCTCCTCAAGGGGGGCCGGGTCCTGGAGGAGGGCCCCCCGGACCGGGTTTTGGGCCCGAGGGGAGAACGCCTCCCCTGGCTGATGGAGGTGCTCTATGAGGAACCGGCGTGAGGTGCTGAAGGCGTTGGGTGGACTGGTGCTGGCTTCGCCCGCCCTGGCCCAGATGGGGGCCCAGGCGGGGACGGCTCCCGGGGGGGGGCGGGTGCCCGCGAGGCCCATCCCCTGGGACGCGGGGACGTGCGCCTTCTGCGGCATGCCCATCCGGACCCCGGAGGGGCAGTGGCGGGGACGCACCTTCCCCAAGGGCTTCTTTGAGCAGACCTACTCCCAGATCGCCTTCGCGGAGCCCCGGCCCGCCCCCCACAACCCCAAGGAGGCGGTGGAGGCCCTCCACTTTGAGAGCATCGCCTGCATGGTGAACTACGCCTGGGTCCACGGGCTCAGGGACGGGGAGGGGGCCACCTTCTACGTGACGGACCGGGGGGCCTACGACCCCAACCGGCCCCAGGAGAGCGTGCGCCTCATCCCCGCCCGGGACGCGGTCTTCTACTGGGGCGAGAAGATGATGGTGGTGATGAACGCCAGGCTTTTGGCCTTCGGCAGCGCTAAGGCGGCGCAGGAGTTCGCGGAGAAAAACAGGGCCAACCACGGGCGCCAGCGCTTCTACGCCTTCCAGACCCTTTGGGACCTCGCCCCCTTGCCGGAGATGAACCTGGTGGCCCTCCTGGCCCAGCACGCGGGGCTCCTCGGGGGCGGGCACGGGGGGCACTAAGCTAGGGGCATGGAGCGGCGCCATCTCCTTTGGCTTGCGGTGCAGGGGGCCTTCCTGGCCCTCCTTCCCCGGGCCCAGGCCGCCCCCCGGGCCCTCCGGGTGGGGGTGGAGGCCTGCCCCTACTGCTTCATGACCATCCTGGACGCCCGCCACGCGGCCCAGGCGGTGAACCCCCAGGGCAAGGCCTTCTTCTACGATGACCCCGCCTGCCTCCTGGACCAGCTGAACGGCTGGGGCGGGCCGGAGCTCAAGGCCCGCGAGGTCTACCTGGCGGACTTCCTGGAGAGCACCCGGACGGCTCCCGTCTGGGTGGAGGCGGAAAGGGCCATCCTCTACCACAACCCCTCCGTGCGCACCCCCATGGGCTCGGGGCTCTTGGCCTTCCGGAGCCGGGAGAACCTGGAGCGCCACCTTAAGGCGCGCCCCGAGCGCAAGGGGGGGCGGGTGCTCTCCTGGGGGGAGGCCCTCGAGGAGGGGAAGAAGCGCCCCTGGGTGCCCACGGACTTCTTCCCCCCGCCCCCCAAGGCCCCATGACTCCCCTTTTCCTGAAGGAGACCTGGCGCAACCCCTGGACCCTGGGGCTTGTGGTCCTGCCGCCCCTTCTGGCCCTGGGCTTCCTGGGCCGGGGGGAGGGGGTGGGCCTGGTGGGGCTTTACGCGGGGCTTCTCCTCCTCCTCCCCCCCTTGGCCCTGGCCCTGGGGGTGCCCCTTTTGGCCTCGAGGGAGGAGTGGGCCTTCTGGCTGGGCCTGCCCCTCTCCCCCTTCAGGGGGTTTCTCCAGGGGGCCTTGGGCCTCTTCGCGGGGCTCTTCGTCCCCTTGGCCTTGGGCCTTCTCCTGGGGGCGGGGGTCTTGGGGCTTTCCGGGAAGGCCCTCTTCTGGCTCCTCCTCTCGGGGGTGGGGGTGCTGGGGTTTTGGGTGGGGCTTTCCGCCCTTCTCTCCGCCCTCCTCCTGGAGGAGCGGCGGGCCTTGGGGCTTGGCTTCGCCCTCTTCGGCCTCTTGAACGTCCTCTACGGGCCCCTGGTGGTGGCCCTGGCGGTGCGCCTTAAGAACTACCCCCTGGAGGGCCTCCTCTCCCTGGCCCTCCTCCTCAACCCCCAGGAGGTCCACCGGGTGGCCCTCCTGGCCGGCCTGGACGCCCCCGTCCTCACGGGCCCCGTGGGGTACCTGGTGGCGGAGCGGCTGGGGGCGGTGGGGCCCCTCTTGGGCTTCGCCCATCTCTCCCTCTCCGGCCTCCTCCTGGCCCTCCTCGGGGCCCTGGTCTTCGCCCGGAGGGACCGGTGATACCACCCTGCGCGGGCCTGGGCCTCCGCAAGCTCCTGGGGGAGCCCCTGACGGCCCAGGCCCAGGAGCCCTCTTGGGGCGGGGAATGGGCACGCCCTTTTACCTGAGGGGATGAGCCTGTGGCGCTTGACACGACGGGAATGGGGGTTCTTCTTGCTATAGAGAACCGAAGCGATTTGCGAAAGGGCTTTCCTTGGCCCAACAGACTTGACCGCTATACTGCATAGAGCCCCAGGAAGCGGAGGGCGGAGAGGGGGTTGAAGGAGAAAGCCTCCAAGGCCGCCTTCTTCCCCTTAACCCCCTCCCGGTTTAGCCGCGAGACCAAAAACCCCCGCAGCACCGCCAGGACCCACGCCCCTCTCCCCCGCACTTGGCAAGCGTCCTCGCGAAAGAGAACGTCCCGCACCCAAAAGGACCGGTTCTCCACTTCCCAACGG
>NZ_BAAHSC010000189.1:0-471 GCF_054655095.1 Thermus sp. FJN-A | reverse complement strand
TGCGCCGGGCAATCCGCGAGCGGGCGGAGGGCTTTTTGGGCTACCCGCCCCGGGAGGGGGATGCCGAGCTCAAGGCCCTCCTGCTGGACAAGGCGGGCCTTTCCGGGGAGGTAGCCTTCATGCCCGGGGTGGTGGTGGGGCTTTATGCGGCAGTGGCCGCCTTCACCGCCCCCGGCCAGGGCGTCCTGACCCAGGTACCCGTCTACCCCCCCTTTCTGGCCGCCATCCGTGAGCATCGACGCACCGTCTTGGCCAATCCGCTCCAGGAAACCGAGGGGGGCTTCCGCCTGGACCTGGCCGGCCTGGAGCGCCTGGCCTACGCCACAAGGCTTCTCCTCTTCTGCCACCCGCAAAACCCCACGGGGAGGGTCTTTAGCGAGGAAGAGCTGGAGGCGGTGGCCGCCATCGCCCGCAAGCACGACCTCATCGTGGTCTCCGACGAACTCCATGCCCCCCTCACCTACGAGCGCC
>NZ_BAAHSC010000188.1:0-790 GCF_054655095.1 Thermus sp. FJN-A | reverse complement strand
CGCGTCTCCGGAGCAAGGCCCACAATCTCCACCTCGTCCCCAACCTTCACCTTGCCCCGCTCAATCCGCCCCGTGGCCACCGTCCCACGCCCCGTGATGGTAAACACGTCCTCCACCGGCATCAAGAACGGCTTGTCCACGTCCCGCACCGGCGTGGGTATGTACTCGTCCACCGCGTCCAACAACTCCCAAATCCTGTCCACCCACTCGTTCTCCCCACGCTTCGTCTTGGGGTTCCTGTGCATCTCCTCAAGCGCAAGCAGGGCACTCCCCCGAATCACCGGAACCTCGTCCCCAGGAAACTCGTACTGGTTCAAAAGGTCCCGCACCTCCATCTCCACCAAATCCAGCAACTCGGGGTCGTCCACCATGTCCACCTTGTTCATGAACACCACGATGTACGGCACCCCCACCTGCCGCGCCAACAAAATGTGCTCCCGCGTCTGCGGCATCGGACCATCCGCCGCCGATACCACCAGGATGGCCCCGTCCATCTGCGCCGCACCCGTGATCATGTTCTTGATGTAGTCCGCGTGACCCGGGCAGTCCACGTGCGAATAGTGCCGCTTCGCCGTCTCGTACTCCACATGCGCCGTGTTGATGGTAATCCCCCGCGCACGCTCCTCCGGCGCCTTGTCAATCTCCCCGTAGTCCTTCACCTCCACATTCGGGTTCTCCGCCGCCGCCACAAACGTCAACGCCGCCGTCAACGTCGTCTTCCCGTGGTCCACGTGCCCAATCGTCCCCACGTTCACGTGAGGCTTCGTCCGGATAAACTCGCCCTTGGCCA
>NZ_BAAHSC010000187.1:0-482 GCF_054655095.1 Thermus sp. FJN-A | reverse complement strand
TCCGAAAGTAAAACTGCGGCCGGTACCCAGAAAAAAACCCCGTGTGCCGGCCCCCCTCCTCCTTCCTCAACACGTACACCGAGGCCTCAAACTTCGTGTGCGGCGTAATGCTCCCAGGCCTCGCCAACACCTGCCCCCGCTCCACCTCCTCCCGGCTTACACCCCGCAAAAGCAATCCCACATTGTCCCCAGCTATCCCCTCCTGCAACGTCTTCCGGTGCATCTCTACACCCGTCACCACCGTCCGCCGCGTCTCCGGAGCAAGGCCCACAATCTCCACCTCGTCCCCAACCTTCACCTTGCCCCGCTCAATCCGCCCCGTGGCCACCGTCCCACGCCCCGTGATGGTAAACACGTCCTCCACCGGCATCAAGAACGGCTTGTCCACGTCCCGCACCGGCGTGGGTATGTACTCGTCCACCGCGTCCAACAACTCCCAAATCCTGTCCACCCACTCGTTCTCCCCACGCTTCGTCTTGGGG
>NZ_BAAHSC010000186.1:0-482 GCF_054655095.1 Thermus sp. FJN-A | reverse complement strand
TCCGAAAGTAAAACTGCGGCCGGTACCCAGAAAAAAACCCCGTGTGCCGGCCCCCCTCCTCCTTCCTCAACACGTACACCGAGGCCTCAAACTTCGTGTGCGGCGTAATGCTCCCAGGCCTCGCCAACACCTGCCCCCGCTCCACCTCCTCCCGGCTTACACCCCGCAAAAGCAATCCCACATTGTCCCCAGCTATCCCCTCCTGCAACGTCTTCCGGTGCATCTCTACACCCGTAACCACCGTCTTCCGCGTCTCCGGAGCAAGGCCCACAATCTCCACCTCGTCCCCAACCTTCACCTTGCCCCGCTCAATCCGCCCCGTGGCCACCGTCCCACGCCCCGTGATGGTAAACACGTCCTCCACCGGCATCAAGAACGGCTTGTCCACGTCCCGCACCGGCGTGGGTATGTACTCGTCCACCGCGTCCAACAACTCCCAAATCCTGTCCACCCACTCGTTCTCCCCACGCTTCGTCTTGGGG
>NZ_BAAHSC010000185.1:0-413 GCF_054655095.1 Thermus sp. FJN-A | reverse complement strand
CTCCAGGATCTTGGTGACCACGCCGGCACCCACGGTCCGCCCACCCTCACGAATGGCAAACCGCAAGCCCTCCTCCAACGCCACCGGCTTGATCAGCTCCACCGTAAACGTCACATTGTCCCCAGGCATCACCATCTCCACCCCCTGGGGCAACTCCACCACCCCCGTCACATCCGTCGTCCGAAAGTAAAACTGCGGCCGGTACCCAGAAAAAAACCCCGTGTGCCGGCCCCCCTCCTCCTTCCTCAACACGTACACCGAGGCCTCAAACTTCGTGTGCGGCGTAATGCTCCCAGGCCTCGCCAACACCTGCCCCCGCTCCACCTCCTCCCGGCTTACACCCCGCAAAAGCAATCCCACATTGTCCCCAGCTATCCCCTCCTGCAACGTCTTCCGGTGCATCTCTACACCCG
>NZ_BAAHSC010000184.1:0-471 GCF_054655095.1 Thermus sp. FJN-A | reverse complement strand
CTCCCCGCCGCTGTGGACGCTCGGGGGAGATCAGCCTGTTATCCCCGGGGTAACTTTTATCCGTTGATCGATGGCCCTTCCACACGGGACCACCGGTTCACTAGGCCCGGCTTTCGCCCCTGCTCGGCTTGCAGGCCTCACAGTCAGGCTCCCTTCTACCCTTGCGCTCTCCGGCGGATTTCCGTCCCGCCTGAGGGAACCTTTGGGCGCCTCCGTTACCCTTTAGGAGGCGACCGCCCCAGTCAAACTGCCCGCCAAGCGCTGTCCCCCCACCCGAGGGTTAGGCCCCCAGCCGCATCAGGGTGGTATTTCACCGGCGCCTCCACCACCCCCGAAAGGGCGGCTTCGCAGGCTCCCACCTATCCTACGCAGACGCGACCAAGAGCCAACACCAGGCTGCAGTAAAGCTCCACGGGGTCTTTTCGTCCTGCCACGGGTAGGCCGCATCTTCACGGCCAGTTCAATTTCACC
>NZ_BAAHSC010000183.1:0-742 GCF_054655095.1 Thermus sp. FJN-A | reverse complement strand
CTGTTTATCGTTACTCATGCCGGCATTCGCACTTCCCTTGCCTCCAGCCGCCCTCGCGGGTCGGCCTTCCTCGGCATCGGGAACGCTCCCCTACCGCCTGGGGGTCGCCCCCCAGACCCGCAGCTTCGGCGCTGGGCTTAAGCCCCGATCATTTTCGGCGCAGCGTCACTCGACCAGTGAGCTATTACGCACTCTTTAAAGGATGGCTGCTTCTAAGCCAACCTCCTGGCTGTCTTCGCGGCGCCACATCCTTTACCACTTAGCCCAGACTTGGGGGCCTTAGCTGGCGGTCTCGGTTGTTCCCGCGCTCGGACGCGGACGTTATCGCTCGCGCCCTCACTCCCAGGCTCCACCTGGGACCCTTCGGAGTTTGACAGGGTTTGGTAGGCTGGTGGGCCCCCTAGCCCTATCAGTGCTCTACAGGCCCCAGTCAGCGCCTGAGGCTGACCCTAAAGTCATTTCGGGGAGAACCAGCTATCTCCGGGCTCGGTTAGCTTTTCACTCCTAGCCCCAGCTCATCCGAGGGGTTTGCATCCCCCACCGGTTCGGGCCTCCACTGGGTCTCACCCCAGCTTCACCCTGGCCAGGGCTAGCTCGCCCGGTTTCGGGTCCACGGCCGCGGACTAGACGCCCTGTTCGGACTCGGTTTCCCTACGCCTCCGCCTCAACGGCTTAAGCTCGCCCACGACCGTGAGTCGCCGGCTCATGCTTCAATAGGCACGCCACAACCCCTTGCGGGGCC
>NZ_BAAHSC010000182.1:0-719 GCF_054655095.1 Thermus sp. FJN-A | reverse complement strand
CCCAGCTCATCCGAGGGGTTTGCATCCCCCACCGGTTCGGGCCTCCACTGGGTCTCACCCCAGCTTCACCCTGGCCAGGGCTAGCTCGCCCGGTTTCGGGTCCACGGCCGCGGACTAGACGCCCTGTTCGGACTCGGTTTCCCTACGCCTCCGCCTCAACGGCTTAAGCTCGCCCACGACCGTGAGTCGCCGGCTCATGCTTCAATAGGCACGCCACAACCCCTTGCGGGGCCGCGACTGCTTGTAAGCCCACGGTTTCAGGCTCTGTTTCACTCCCCTCCCGGGGTTCTTTTCACCTTTCCCTCACGGTACTGGTCCACTATCGGTCACCCGGAGTACTTAGCCTTAGGCGGTGGTCCGCCCAGATTCCCCCAGGGCTCCACGAACCCCAGGGTACTCGGGTACCCTCACCTATCCCCCCACCTTTCGCCTACGGGGCTTTCACCCTCTCCGGCGCTGCTTCCCAACAGCTTCGGCTAGGCTGGGGATTCGGTATCCGAGGGCCCCACAACCCCGCCCGGACAAGCCAGACGGTTTAGGCTCTTCCCCTTTCGCTCGCCGCTACTCAGGGAGTCGCTTTCGCTTTCCTCTCCTCTGGGTACTGAGATGTTTCAGTTCCCCAGGTTCCCCCCGCCCTAAAGGGCGGTGACCCGTGTTCCCACGGGCCGGGTTCCCCCATTCGGACATCCAGGGATCAACGCCCGCTACCGGCTCCCCCT
>NZ_BAAHSC010000181.1:0-3353 GCF_054655095.1 Thermus sp. FJN-A | reverse complement strand
CCAGGGATCAACGCCCGCTACCGGCTCCCCCTGGCTTATCGCAGGTAGCCACGTCCTTCATCGGCTCGGGTGCCAAGGCATCCACCGTGGGCCCTTAGCATCTTGACCCTCAAAGACCACGCTCCACACGTGGCCCTGGGCTCCTATCCATCCACCCCAGCTTTCAAGATCCCCCGCCACCATCCAGGCAGCGCAAAGAAAAAACTACCAGACCAAAGCACCTGTGTCAAGGGGGCAAGGCGGGAGCACGGGTGGCAACCCCCCTTAGGGCACTTAAGCACGGAGGGGCCACACCAGCTGAAGGAGGGAGGCATCCGGTAAGCTTAGGAGCATGCGAAAGCTTTTGGCGCGGCTTTTGCTCAACACCCTGGCCCTCTGGCTGGTGAGCCTCCTCTACCCTGGGGTTTCCTTCGCTCCCGGGGCAGGGCTTGTTGACTACCTGGTGGCCGGGGCCCTATGGGGGCTGGCCAATGCCGTTCTTAAGCCTATCTTTCTCGTCCTCACCCTGCCCCTGAACGTGATCACCCTGGGGCTTTTCACCCTGGTGGTGAACGGGGGCTTGCTTTACCTGGTGGCCCAAGCCACCGCCCTCGAGGTGGCGGGGTTCCCCGAGGCGTTCGTGGGAGCCTTAATCCTTTCCCTGGTGAGCCTTGCCCTCAACTGGGTGCTGGCCGATTAACGGTTTTCCATCACGTAGCGGGAAAGCTCTTCTATCACCACTTCCTGCTCGGTGATGATGGCCTTTACCGCGTCGCCGATGGAGATGACCCCCACCACCCTACCCCCCTCCACCACGGGGAGGTGCCGCACCCGGTGCTCGGTCATGAGGCGCATGGCCTCGGAAAGGTCGGCCTCTGGTCCCACGGTCACCACGCTTTCGGTCATAACCTCCTCAACCCAGGTATCCTTGGAGAAACGGCCCAGGAGGACCAGCTTCCTGGCGTAGTCCCGCTCGGAAAAGATGCCGAGAAGCCGGTCTCCTTCCATTACCAAAAGAGCCCCGATGTCGTGCTGGGCCAGCTTCCGCAGGGCCTCCAGCACCGTGGCCTTAGGCGGGATGGTGTGGACCTCCGTGCCCTTGCGCAACAGGACCTGGCGAACGGTCATATGACCCCCTTTCCCTTTAGGGGTCTATTATACCAAATGGGCCGCGCCTTATCGGACAGCGAGTACAGGCCCCACGGCGTGGCGCACCACGTACTCCGTGGTGCTCCCCAACACCAACCTGCGCACCGGGGCCCCCAGGGCCAGGAGGTCCGAGGGGCTTTGCATGGCCAAAAGGTGTTCGGCCGGATCTCCGGAAAAGGCCAGAGCCTCCACCCGAATGCCCTGGTCCTTCAGGTAGGTTTCGGCCTCCAAGGCCCAGGCTCCCGCCTGCACCGGATCCTCGTGCACGCTCAGCACGCGCACAAAGAGCCCCAGGGGCTTGGCCAAGGAAGCCAAGGTGTGGAGGGCCCGCACCGCGCTCTCCGAGGCGTTGTACCCCAGGAGGGCCCCCTCGATCTCCACGTAGTCGGTGGGGGCCACCAGCACCGGGGTGGGGGAGGCCCGGAGGACCCGGTCCACCGTGCTGCCCAGCCCCGCAAAGCTCCCCCCATGGGCCTCGCCGCTCCTCCCCAAGACCAAAAGGTCTGCGGAGCGGGCGTGGCGGAGGATGACCTCGTGGGGCAACCCCGTCTCCATGATCACCTCCACCTGAAGCCCCGCCTCCTCCGCGCTTTTACGCAGGCGTTCCAGTAAGGCTTCCCCCTTGGCGGTGAGGGCTTTTTCCAACTCCTCCCGGTAGACCGGCAAGGGGATGGTGATGGCCCCAAAATCCAGAAGCTCCGGTACCCGGATGAGGCGGACATCCCTCACGTAAAGCACCACCAACTTGGCGGAGAGCTTGTAGCAAAGCCATTCGGCCAGCACCTCCGCCCCCCGAGCTTGGGAGGAGCCGTCTGTGGCCAAGAGGATCCTCATGGGTCCATCTTACGTTAGGCCCCTCGAGGCAAGGGCCCCCTCACGGCCCGCGCCAAGGCCCAGGCGGGCAGGATCAGAACCCCTAAGGCCAAGAGAACCGGCATCACCCCGAAAAGCTCTATAAGGTGGCCAATGGGGGCGTAGAAGAGCCCGGCGAACCCCCAGGTAAAGCCCATCAGCAACCCGGACACCGTGGCCGTCTGCCGGGGCTCCAGCTCCTGGGCCATCACCACGGCCACGGGGATGCCCGCGTTCATCAACGCCCCCGTGACGGCAAGAAGCAAGAGGTAAAGGGGATTCTCCGGTGGAAGGAGGAGAAGCGCCAGGTAAAGGGGTAGCCCAAAGGACAACGTGCCCACCAAGACCGCCTTCCGCCCCCAGCGGTCCGAGAGGGTACCCCCCAGAAAGGCCCCCAGGGTGGCGGACAGGCTGTAGGTGGAAAGGCTCAAGGCGGTATAGGCATCGGAAAGGCCCCGCTGGGCAAACCAGTAGGGGAGCGTGGTGGAAAAGCTCATGAAAACCAGGCTGCGCAGGGTGGCCATCCCCCAAAGCCGGGCCACATCCCCCCGGAAGACCCGGAGGAAGTCCCGAAAGCCCGCAGGCCTTCCCTTCCCCCGCACGGGGGGCAGCCGCAGGAGGGCCAAAGCGGGGAGCAAGGCCAAAGGCGTGAGCCAAAAGAGGCCTTCTAGCCCCCAAGCCCCCACAACGAAAAGGGCCACCACGGGTCCCAGGGAAAGGCCCAGATACCCCGCAGAACCGAAGAAGGAGAGCCAGAAGCCCTTTCGGTCCCTAGGGGCCAGCTCCCCCACCAGGCTGGCCCCGGAGGCGTGGAAGAGGGCCGAGCCCAAACCCGCCACGCCCAGGACCAAAAGCAACCCCTCAAACCGGGGCCAAAGGCCCAAAGAGCCCATGCCCAAGGCCACCAGAACCGGCCCCAGGGCGGCGAGAAGCCTGCGGTCTAAGCGGTCGGCCACCAATCCGGCCAGGGGTTGGAGGAGGCTCCCCGTCAAGGAGTAGACGGAGACCAAAAGGCCCACCGTGCCCAGGCCCACCCCGAAGTGGGCCATGAGCTTGGGGAGCAGGGGGGTGAGGAAGTTGGAAAAGAGATCGTTGACCGCGTGGAGCCAGGCCAGGAGGAGGGGCAACACCCCCCTATCCTAACCCAAGTTGCTACCTATCCCCTGGATCTGAAAAAATAGTGGCCGCTATGCTTTCCCGTCTCATAGCGGCCTTTTGCATTATAGACGACGCCCTGCAAGCCATGGGCTACAAGGATGACCCCCAAGCCAAAACGCCCGCCTCCGCCATCCTCACCCTCGCCCTCCTTGCCGCCCTAGAGTTCGGCGGCAAGCACAACAAGGCCCTGGCCCTCGCCAAAGACCTCGGCCTCT
>NZ_BAAHSC010000180.1:0-248 GCF_054655095.1 Thermus sp. FJN-A | reverse complement strand
CGTGTTTAATAGGGGGGCACACCTTAGCACGAGGAGGTGCCCCGTGGACCAGGATACCTTGCGGATCTTGCTGAGGGAAGCGGTGCGGGAGACAGTAGCCGAGGTTCTGCAGACGGTTCTGGAGCTGGACCGGACGGCCTTCTTGCAGGTGCACGGAGGCCGCAGGAACGGCTACTACCCCCGCAAGCTGGAGACCACCTTCGGCCAGGTGGACCTGAAGGTCCCTAGGGATCGGGAATCTCGGTATT
>NZ_BAAHSC010000179.1:0-471 GCF_054655095.1 Thermus sp. FJN-A | reverse complement strand
GGGCACACCTTAGCACGAGGAGGTGCCCCGTGGACCAGGATACCTTGCGGATCTTGCTGAGGGAAGCGGTGCGGGAGACAGTAGCCGAGGTTCTGCAGACGGTTCTGGAGCTGGACCGGACGGCCTTCTTGCAGGTGCACGGAGGCCGCAGGAACGGCTACTACCCCCGCAAGCTGGAGACCACCTTCGGCCAGGTGGACCTGAAGGTCCCTAGGGATCGGGAATCTCGGTATTACCCGGCTTTCCTTAAGCCCTACGTCCGCCGCCTGGTGGACGTGGGGGAAGTGGCGGTAGCCCTTTACGCCGCCGGGGTCAGTCAGCGCAAGGCGGCCGAGATACTGAGCCTGCTCTTAGGCCACCGCTACTCCCACGAGACCCTGAGCGCCCTGACGGACGAGGTCCTGGAGGCGGCAGGAGCCTTCCGCACCCGGCCTTTGCCCGAGGAGATGGCCTTCGTCTACCTGGACGGGC
>NZ_BAAHSC010000178.1:0-804 GCF_054655095.1 Thermus sp. FJN-A | reverse complement strand
CGGCTTTCCTTAAGCCCTACGTCCGCCGCCTGGTGGACGTGGGGGAAGTGGCGGTAGCCCTTTACGCCGCCGGGGTCAGTCAGCGCAAGGCGGCCGAGATACTGAGCCTGCTCTTAGGCCACCGCTACTCCCACGAGACCCTGAGCGCCCTGACGGACGAGGTCCTGGAGGCGGCAGGAGCCTTCCGCACCCGGCCTTTGCCCGAGGAGATGGCCTTCGTCTACCTGGACGGGCTTTCCCTAAAGGTCTTTAGGGAAGGAGAAGGGATCGTACGGGAAAGCGTGTATGTGGCCCTGGGCATCGCCCCTAATGGGGAGAGGCGGGTCCTGGGGTTTTGGCTGTTGCCCACGGAGAGCGCCCTGGGATGGGAGGGGGTCCTGGGGGAGCTTTGGCAGCGGGGCCTGCGGCGGGTGTTGCTCTTTGTCACCGACGGGCTGCCCGGGCTTCCTGAAGCGATCCGCAGGGTCTACCCTCAGGCGGAATGGCAGCGGTGCGTGGTGCACGGGGTGCGGTGGAGCCTGTCCCAGGTGCGGGCGCGGGACCGGGGCCTGCTGGCGGAGGACCTGAGGCGGGTGTACGGGGCGGAGAGCCGGGAAGAAGCTCTTGGGGCCTTGGAGGAGGTGAAGGCCGCCTGGGGTTCGCGGTACCCGGGGGTGGTGGGGCTTTGGGTGGAGGAGTCTGGAGCCTTCCTGCGCTTCTACGGGTACCCCAAGGTGCTTTGGCCGTACTTGCGGAGCACCAACCTGATGGAGCGGTTTATCCGGGAGCTACGGCGGGGGACGAAGGTGCGGGACCACAAGTTTC
>NZ_BAAHSC010000177.1:0-22759 GCF_054655095.1 Thermus sp. FJN-A | reverse complement strand
GGGTGTACGGGGCGGAGAGCCGGGAAGAAGCTCTTGGGGCCTTGGAGGAGGTGAAGGCCGCCTGGGGTTCGCGGTACCCGGGGGTGGTGGGGCTTTGGGTGGAGGAGTCTGGAGCCTTCCTGCGCTTCTACGGGTACCCCAAGGTGCTTTGGCCGTACTTGCGGAGCACCAACCTGATGGAGCGGTTTATCCGGGAGCTACGGCGGGGGACGAAGGTGCGGGACCACAAGTTTCCCAAGGCGGAGGCGGTATACAAGCTCCTTTACCTGGAGTCGGAGAGGCAGGCTGCTTCGCGAAGCGAACATCTTGCAGGGAGGTGGGCAGAACGGAAACTAAAGGGGTTCTCGGAGGTGAAGGAGGTGCTGGAGAAGATGCTTCAGGAGCGGTATGCCCCCCGCACACAGACTCTTATATGAAATCCTCCCGATCCATTCCCTCAGCATCCCCCCGGCCACCAGTGAAAAAGAGTGTGGCTCCGAATAAGCTCCGGCTGGGTCTGCAAGTAAGCACAGCGGGCCTCCACCCTCTCCCAAAGCTCCTCCTCCGAATCCACCCGCCCATTCGCTACCACCCCGTCCACCAAGGGCCATACCCGCTCCACAGGCTGTAGCTCAGGAGAGTAGGGGGGCAAAAAGACCAAACCTACCCCCTCCGGTACCTCCACCCGCCTGGACACGTGCCATCCCGCCCGGTCCAACACCACCAGCAACCCCTTCCTCCCCCCAGACCCCCGAAGCCGGGCAAACTGCCGAAGCACCTCCGAGAACACAGCCGCATTCACCGTGGGCAAAAGCCAAAACTCGCTCTCCCCCGTACTGGGACGCACGAAACCGTACACGTACAACCACCGGTACCGCGGCCGCACCCAGGCCAGGGGCGTCCTCCCCCGGGGCGCCCACACCCGCCGGTACACCGGCTTCAGCCCCAGGCGGTGTTCGTCCATGGCCCAGAGCTCCAACTCCAGCCAGGGAAAGAGGTACTTCAGGAGAAAGACCGTGAAGAAGAGGTTTTTTTGAAGGCCTCCCCCTCGGCCAGGTCCCGCTCCCGGTGCCGGGGACGGGGGCGGAGGGGGGCAAAGCCCAGGCGCTTCATCCAACTCCAGGCCCGCCTTGGGTCCACGGGGCGGCCCAGCCTCTCGGAGAGCCACTCGGCGGCGTTCCTTATGGTCCAAATTCCGTCCCGGGGATGGGGTTGCAGGAGGGCCTGGCGGAAGGCCTCCTGGAGTTCTGGGGGGAGCAAGGGGGGCTGGCCTGGGTTTTGGTGGCGGAGGTCGGCCATGGGCTTGCCTTGGTTGTAGCGGTGGAGGGTGTCCCGGACCCAGCGGGTGGAGTAGCCCAGGGTTTGGGCGACTTTTGGGATGGGGTGGCCGGTGGCGAGGAGCCAGAGGGCGTGCCAGCGGGAGCGTTCTATGGGGTCTTGGCTTTCCCGGTACAGGGCGTGAAGGTTATCCGGGTGATGCTGCAGCTTGAGTTGCAGCCGGGGGCGGCGTTGGTGTTTGGCGAGGTCCATGGCCCCATTCTACGGGAGAGGACTAGGGGGATTTCTTATTACACATAACTCTTGACACGACCTGGGCTAGGCCTCCAGGATTTCCAGCGAATAGCTCCTCGGGGTGCACGGGGTATATGATACAAACCCCTCATTTTTGTATCCCAAGCTCCGCTTTGGGATATGGGCATATCACAGGACCACCACCTGCTTCGCCTTGGCCAGAAGCTCCTTCAAATCGTAATTCACGCTGGTGGCCCCGAAGTCGGGCTCCCGCACGAAGGGGGTGGGAATGTAGTGCACTCGCAAGGCTTTCTCCCCGTCCGTCTCCACCACCGCCAGGAACCAGGAGGTGGGCTTGTTGAGGGCGGTGAGGATCTGGGTGCGGGAAAGGGTCACCACCTCCGAGCCCGGCCCCTTGCCCTTGACCTCGATGAAGCGGAGGGTGCCCTGGAGGGTACGGGACTCCACGTCGTAGCCAGGCCATCCGGGGGGCATCTCCTTGGGCTCGTGGCCCAGCCGCCGCTCCGCCAGAAGGACCGCCTCCACCGCCAGCCGCTCCAGGCGCCTTTGCGCTTCCAACTCGGGGGCTTCCACCTTGGGCGTCAGCGGGGGCACCACCAGGATGGCCTGGGAGAGGCGGGGCGGGAGGGACTGAAGGTGCCTGGCCGCCTCCAGCTCCCGCTCCCGCCGCTTTAGACGCTCCCTTAGTTCGTCCGCCCTCCGGCGGGCCGCCTCCGCCCGGCCCGAGGCCCCCGTCTTCCCCGCCTTGGCCCGTTCTTCCTCCCTGGCGGCCAGGCTGTCCCAATGGTAGATCTCCGAAAGGAGCCTCTCCCGCACCGCCCGGAGGGTGCGGTCCACCTCCGCCTGGCGGAAGCGGCGCACCTCCTCGAGGTGTTCCTTGGCCAGCCTAGCGGTGGCGTAGGCCTCCGCCTGGGCCAGAAGCCCAGCCGTGTCCCAGCCTTCCCAAAGCCCGAAAGCCTCGGCTCGCTCCTCCTCCGTGGCCGGGCGTAGGTCTAGGTAGGGGGCGGGCCCCTCCTCCCGCACCTCTCCCTTAGGGCTGAGGCTCAGGTAGAGGAAGCGGCGGGAAACAGGGCCGTGGGCGTCCCGCACCTCGTGCTCCAGGGCCAGGAGGAGGCGGGGGGTTGTGGCGTTCTCGTCCACCAGGACCGTCCCTCGCTCCAGGTTATGGCCCCATTCCCGGAGGACTGCATCCAAAACGCCCTCCAGCAAGGGGTGCCCCGGCACCAGGAAGTCCGCCACCGGCTTCCCAGGAAGGCTCACCTTGCCCTTATGGAAGGTGACCCGGGTGTAGCTCCGCAGGACCCCCGGCCTGGCCTCCCGTACTTTGGCGGGCACGAAGCTCACCTCCATCCGCCCTTCCTCCCGGAGGTAGGCGGTGCCCCCCAGGGCCTCCAGGGCCTCGCGGAAGAAGCTTCCCAGGTAGTGGGGCTGGAGCCTGCGGGCCTCGGCCCGCTCCATGTCCAGGCGCAGGGCCTCCAGGCGCTTGGGGTCCAGGACCTCAGCGGCTAAGGCGTTTTGCAGGAGCTTCTCCAGCCGTTCCCGGTCCACCGCCCCCTCCACCTGGCGGAAGAGCCGGGCCCGCACCTGGGGGTCCTCCCCGTAGCGGATGGCCTCGAGGAGAAGCTCCTTGAGGGGCCTTTCCTGAAAGAGCCTGCCCAGCACGTCAAACACCCGCCCCCCCAGGGCCTGGCTGGCCTCCTCCAGCTTCCTGAGGAGGCGCAGGTAGACCTCCCCCTCCCGGGTGTTCTCCGCCACCAGGTTCCACATGTGGCAGACCTCGGTCTGGCCGATGCGGTGGATGCGGCCGAAACGCTGCTCCAGCCTGGCGGGGTTCCAGGGGAGGTCGTAGTTGATGAGGAGGTGGGCCTGCTGCAGGTTCACCCCTTCCCCAGCGGCGTCCGTGGCCACCAGGATGAGGACCTCCCGGTCCTGGGTGAAGCGGGCCTGGCGCAGGCGGCGCTCCTCCCGGGAGAGGCCGCCGTGGATGGCCACCACCTGTTCGGGCCGCCCCAGGTAGGCCTGGAGGCGGCTTTCCAGGTAGTCCAGGGTGTCCTTGTGCTCGGTGAAGACGATGAGCTTGCGCCCGCGGATGCGCTTGTCCTCCAGGAGGGTCTGCAGCTCCTGCCACTTCCGGTCCTGCTGCCCCCGGAGGAGGGCCTTGGCCTGGGCCTCGAGGCGCCTTAGGGTGGCGATTTCCGCCTCCAGCTCGCTCAGGGTGCGGGCGGCGGTGGCCTGGTCCAGCACCTCGGGGGCGGCTTCCAGTTCCTCGTCGGGAAACTCCTCCTTCTCCTCGATGTCCTCCTCCTCCAGGGTGGGGAAGGCGAGGAGGCCCCGGCGCACCTCCTCCCGGCGGGCCTCGAGGCGCTTCCGGCGCCTCTCCAGGGAGCGGTAGATGGCCAGGGGACTGCTGGCGAGCCGCCTTTGCAACAGGGTGAGGGCGAAGCCCACGGTGCGCCTTTGGCCTTCCTCGAGGGCCTCGGCCCGGTTCATCTCCTCCCGCACGTAGTCCGTTACCGCCTCATAGAGGCCCATCTCCTCGGGGGAGAGGCTGTAGGCCACCGTGTAGGCCCGGCGCTCAGGGAAGAGGGGGGTGCCATCGAAGCGCACCAGGTCCTCCTTCTGCCGCCTGAGCCATAGCCCCTGGGCGTCGGGCGGGGGGCTATTGGGCCGGGGCTTGCCCAGGAAGCGGTCGGGGTCCAGGAGGGCGAGGAAAAGGCGGAAGTCCTCCTCCTTGCCCCGGTGGGGGGTGGCGGTGAGGAGGAGGAAGTGCTTGGCGCGCTGGGAAAGCTCCTGCCCCAGGCGGTAGCGGCGGGTGGCTTTCACCTCCTGGCCGTAGTAGGAGGCGGCCATCTTGTGGGCCTCGTCCACCACCACCAGGTCCCAGTCCACCTCGAGAGCTTTCGCCGCCACCTCGGGAAAGCGGGCTAAGCCGTCCATGCGGGCGATCCAGAGGGGGTGTTCGCGGAAGGGGTTGCCCTGGGAGGTCTCGAGGGTGAAGCGGGAGAAGACCCGGAAGTCGAGGCGGAACTTCTCCCATAGCTCTTCCTGCCACTGGAGGACCAGGGCGCCGGGGGCCACCACCAGGCACCGCTCCAGGGCCCCCCGGAGGGCCATCTCCCGGATGTAGAGCCCAGCCATGATGGTCTTGCCTGCCCCGGGGTCATCGGCCAGGAGGAAGCGAAGGGGGGTTTTGGGGAGGAGGTGGCCGTAAACGGCCTCGATCTGGTGGGGGAGAGGCTCCACCAAGGAAGCGTGTACCGCCATCATGGGATCAAAGAGGTAAGCCAAGCGGATGCGCTTGGCCTCGGCGGCTAGGCGGAAGAGATCCCCCGGGGCATCCAAGGGAAAGCGAGGCGCTTCCTCCACCTGGAGCAGGGCCAGGTCCTCGGGATAGAGGAGGGCTTCCCCCAGCTGGCCGTCTGGGTCGCGGTAGGTCACCTGGAGGGTTTCCCCCAAGAAGCGCACGTGCTCCACCATCACGCCCTTCCCAGGCAAAAGGCCCAGGAGGCGTACCCCTGGGCGCACCCGCTCGGGGGTTAGGGAAGGTTCGAGGGCCATGAGAACAGCTTAGGGCAAGGGGGGTGTACCTGTCGGGTCAATCCGAACATGGGCCATTTTGTGGAAAAGGACCAGAAACGGGGGGCTATTTGGGGGGCTGTTGGAGCCGGAAGTAGGGGGATACTCCCGTACTATACCGGAATACAGTAATCATAAGGACGGGATATCCCGTAGCTATCCGTACGGGTACGTATGTACCTTTTGGGCCTGATAAGCGTGAGGTCGGTGGTTCAAGTCCACCATCGCCCACCAGAGGGGGCCCCGGGGGTTAAAGCCCGGGGCCTTGTTGTTCTTGGCCTCTTCGGACCACCAAGGTGTCGGCGATGAGGTCGTGCCAGGCTTGGCGCCTTGGGTGGAAGAAGGCCCAGAGGTAGCCCAGGAGAAGGGGGAGGGTGGAGAGGGTTTTGCCCACCACCTCCCGCATGAAGGCGGTGAGCCAGTCCACGGGTTTTCCGTCCGTCCGCACCACCTTGAGGCCCAAGGCCATCTTGCCCGGGGTGGCCCCGTAAAGGGCGGTGAAGGCCGTGTAGTAGGCCCAGCCGGGGAGCCACTGGAAGAGGAGGTCCTGGACCAAGGTGGTTGGGCCCAAGGGGTTCACCCCCGCAAGGAGCATGAGGAGGAGGCTTATGGGGACGAGGATGAGGCCGTCCACCAAGGAGGCCACGAGCCTGCGCCAGGGGCTAGCGATCACCATAGGCCACCTCCCAGGTAACGGTACTCCAGGCGGAAGCGGCTTTGGGCGAGGAGGGAGAGGAGGCGTTCTGTCTCCCCGGAGGAGAAGCCCAGGGGGGGTTCGTCCCCCAGGAGGTCCCTCAGGAGACCCTTGGGTTTCTGGTAGCGCACCAAGCGGAAGGCTTCAAGCCCCGCTAGCTCGGCGGCCCGCCGGGCAGCGTCCCCCAGGTACCCTTCCCGGTCGGCCAGGCCCAGGGCCAGGGCCTGTCTGCCCGAATAGATGCGGCCGTCGGCCAGGGCTTTGACCTCGGCCAGGGGCATGCCCCGTCCCTCGGCCACCCGCTTTAGGAAGAGCTCGTAGGCCTCGCGCATGTAGGTCTGGATGAGGGCCCTTTCCTCGGGGGTCAGGGGACGTAAGCCCGAGGCCATGTCCTTCAGGCGTCCCTCCTTGAGGACTTCCACACCGATGCCCAGCTTTGCCAACAAGCCTTCCACGTGGGGCAGGGTGGCGATGACCCCGATGGAGCCGGTGATGGCGGTGGCGGGGGTGAAGATCTCGCGGGCCGCGGTGGCCACGTAGTAGCCGCCGCTGGCGGCCACGGTGCCCAAGGCGGCCACCAGGGGCTTGCTTTGGGCCAGGTCCCGTAGGGCCCGGTGGATGGCCTCGGTCTCCGTAACGCTACCCCCGGGGCTTTCCACGAAGAGGACCACAGCCCGGGCGCTGGGGTCTTCCTTGGCCTGGCGGATTTGGGAGAGAAAGTCCTCCAGGGCCTTACCCGTGGGGATGGTGCCTTTTAGTTCCAGGAGGATGACCTTCTCCCCGCTTCCTTCCACGGTGGCCTCCCGCCAGGGGCGGGCGGCCTCCTGGGGACGGGTAAGGCGGCCCAGGCCCACCACGAGCAGGGCCACCACCAGGGCGAAGAGGAGGAGGGCCAGCCAGCGCTTTCGGTTCATGGTTCCAAGGTAGCACAGGGGTATGCTTTAACCGTGCTGCGGGTGCTGGTCAGGCCGGGGAAGGAGAGAAAGCTCAGAAACTTCTACCCCAACCTCTACCGGGACGAGCTCCTCGAGGCCCCAAAGGAAGCGGGCGTGGCCGAGGCCTTGGCCCAGGACGGAAGCTTCCTGGCGGTGGGGTTCTTTGACCCCGCCTCCCGCGTCCCCTTCCGCGCCTACCGCTTTGACCGGGGGCCCTTGGACCGCCGCTTCTTCCTGGCCCGCTTTCAGAGGGCCCTCCGGAAGCGGGAGGGGATGGGCCCAAGCTACCGCCTGGTCCACGGGGAAGCCGACGGGCTTCCCGGGCTCGTGGTGGACCGCTTCGGGGAGGTCCTGGTCCTGCAGGTGCGCACCCGGGGGATGGAGGCCCTGAGGGAGGTGTGGCTTCCCGCCCTGTTGGAGGCCGTGGGGCCCAAGGGGGTTTACGAGCGGAGCGACGTGGAGGCCAGGAGGCAGGAGGGGTTGCCCGAGCGCGTGGGGGTGGTCTTCGGGGAGGTGCCGGAGGTTCTGGAGGTGGAGGAGGACGGCCTCTTTTTCCCCGTCCCCCTGGCCCTGGCCCAGAAGACGGGCTTCTACTTGGACCAGCGGGAAAACCGCCGCCTCTTTGAGGCCACGGTGCGGCCCGGGGAGCGGGTCTTGGACGTCTATAGCTACGTGGGGGGGTTTGCCCTGAGGGCGGCCCGCCGGGGGGCTTACGCCTTGGCGGTGGACAAGGACCTCGAGGCCCTCGCCGTCTTGGACCGCGCCGCCATGCGGGCGGGGCTTAGGGTGGACATCCGCCACGGGGAGGCCTTGGCGGTGCTCAAGGGCCTGGAGGGGGTTTTTCACCACGTCCTTTTGGACCCACCCACCCTGGTGAAGCGCCCCGAGGACCTTCCCCCCATGAAGCGCCACCTGGTGGACCTGGTGCGGGAAAGCCTGCGACTTCTGGCCCCGGAGGGCTTCGTTTGGCTTTCCGCCTGCAGCTACTACCTGAAGCCGGAAGACCTCCTGGAGGTGGCCCGCCGTGCGGCCGCAGACCGGGGGATGCGCCTTCGGGTCCATGCCCTCACCTACCAGCCCAAGGATCACCCTTGGAGCCTGCACGTGCCCGAAAGCCTTTACCTCAAGACCCTTGTCCTCCAGGAGGACGCCCTCTGAGGCCACCCCATGCTGGCTTTGGGCCGGCATGGGGCCCCGGTGGAAGGGCTAGGTGCCGGATTCCCGGGCTCCCTAGGGCGAAGGAAACAGGGTATGAAGCCTTTCCCTAGTATGATGGGGAGGAAGCACCCCTTGGGTGCGGAAAAGGAGGAGCCTATGGAAGTGGCACGGGGTTTGGAAGGCGTTCTCTTCACGGAGAGCCGCATGTGCTTCATTGACGGGGAGGCGGGCCGGCTTTACTACTATGGCATCCCCATCCAGGAGCTGGCGGAGAAGAGCACCTTTGAGGAAACCACGTTTCTCCTGCTCCACGGGAGACTCCCCAAGCGAGAAGAGCTAGAGGGCTTCAGGAAGGACCTGGCCCGCAGGCGGGCCTTGCCCGACCACCTCCTGGCCTCCTTCCGCCGCTACCCGGCCTCGGCCCACCCCATGAGCTTCCTGCGCACCGCCGTTTCGGAGCTGGGGATGCTGGATCCCGGCGAGGCCGACATCTCCCGGGAAGCCCTCTACCAGAAGGGCCTGGACCTCATCGCCAAGTTCGCCACCATCGTGGCCGCCAACAAACGCCTTAGGGAGGGCAAGGAGCCTATCCCGCCCCGGGAGGACCTCTCCCACGCCGCCAACTTCCTCTACATGGCGAGTGGGGTGGAGCCTTCCCCCGAGCAGGAGCGCCTCATGGATGCGGCCCTGATCCTGCACGCGGAGCACGGCTTCAACGCCAGCACCTTCACCGCCATCGCCGCCTTCTCCACCGAGACCGACCTTTACTCCGCCATCACCGCCGCCGTGGCCTCCCTGAAGGGCCCCAGGCACGGCGGGGCCAACGAGGCGGTCATGAAGATGATCCAGGAGATCGGCGCTCCGGAAAGGGCCCGGGAGTGGGTGCGGGAGCGGCTGGCCAAGAAAGAGCGCATCATGGGCATGGGCCACCGGGTGTACAAGGCCTTTGACCCCCGGGCTGGGGTGTTGGAGCGGCTGGCCCGGCTGGTGGCGGAAAAGCACGGCCACTCCACCGAGTACCAGATCTTGAAGATCGTGGAGGAGGAGGCGGGGAAGGTCTTGAACCCCCGGGGCATCTACCCCAACGTGGACTTCTACTCCGGGGTGGTCTACTCCGACCTGGGCTTCGGCCTGGAGTTCTTCACCCCCATCTTCGCCGTGGCCCGCATCTCCGGTTGGGTGGGGCACATCCTGGAGTACAAGGAGCTGGACAACCGCCTCCTGCGTCCCGATGCCAAGTACACGGGGGAGCTGGACGTGCCTTACGTGCCCCTCGAGGCCCGAAGCTAAGTCCCCCCCGCGGCGGGGGTCCCTAAAGGCCGCAAAAGGCCTCGTAGTCTATGAGTTCCCTCTGGGTGGGGTGGTCCCCGCACACGGGGCAGGCGGGGTTGCGCCTGACCCGGAGCTTGCGGAAACCCGCCTCTAAGGCCTCGTAGAGCAGGAGGTGCCCGGCGAGGGGTTGCCCTAGGCCCAAAAGCACCTTCAACGCCTCGGCGGCCATGAGGCTTCCCACCACCGCGGGAAGCACGCCGAACACCCCGGCCTCGGCGCAGGAGGGGACGCTTCCCGGAGGGGGAGGCTTGGGGAAGAGGCAACGGTAGCAGGGCCCCATCTCCCCCTCCGCCGTGGGGTGGTGGAAGACCGCGAGCTGCCCGTCAAACTGGTAGATGGCCCCGAAGACCAAGGGCTTCCCCAGGAGGACGCAGGCGTCGTTCACCAGGTAGCGGGTGGGGAAGTTGTCGGAGGCGTCCACCACCAGGTCGTAGGGCCTGAGGATCTCCAGGGCGTTGGCCGAGGTGAGGCGCACGGGGTAGGCCACGATCTCCACCAGGGGGTTCTGGGCCAGAAGGCGCTCCCGGGCCACCAGGGCCTTGGGCTTGCCCACGTCCTCGGGGGTGTAGAGCACCTGGCGGTGGAGGTTGGAGACCTCCACCCGGTCCATCTCCACGATGCCGATGCGCCCCACCCCGGCGGCCACCAGGTACTGCAGTACCGGCACCCCCAGGCCCCCTGCCCCCACCACCACCACGGAGGCCCGCTTGAGCCTTTCCTGTCCCTCGGGCCCCACCTGGGGCAGGATCATCTGGCGGTGGTAGCGGTCTAGCTCCTCCTTGGTCCACATGGCCTAGGCCTCCCGGGTGCCGAAGCCGGGGGGGAGGAAGTCGGGGTAGTCGGGGTTCCCCTTGCGGTCGGGGAGCCTGGGGATGAGGTCCGAGGGGTGGGGTTCCCCCTTGCGGCAGTAGGGGCAGTCGTGGCGCACCTTGAAGCGCACGGGGCGCGCGGGCACCCCCAGGGCGATGGCGTGGGGAGGGACGTCCTTGGTGACGATGGCCCCCGTGCCCACCATGGCGTCGTCCCCGATGCGCACCCCGGCCAGGACCGTGGCGTGGTAGGTGATGCGCACCCCGCTCCCGATAATGGTCTCCTTCAGGGTCACGTCGGGGGAGGCCAGGACGTGGTGGGTGTGGCTGTAGACGTTCACGTAGTCGGACAGGGAGGTGCGGTCCCCGATCTTGATGCCCCCGATGTCGTCCAGGAGGACGTAGCGGTGGACCACCACGTCGTCGCCCAGCTCCAGGTTGTACCCCACGGAGAACTCCACGTTTTGGAAGAACTTGGGGTTTTTCCCCACCCGCTTAAAGATGAAGGGGGCGAGGGCCCGGCGGATGGCCACCCCGGAGTGCACGGACTGGCCCAAGGGGGTGAGGTCCAACACCTTCCAGAACCAGAGGAGGGGCTTTACCTTCCGGAACTTCTCCTGGTCTGTGGCGGCATAATACTCGGCCTCGAAGGTGATCCCCTCGGGGTCCAGGCCCATGGCCGCCAGGGGGTTGGTCTCCAAAAGCTCCGCGTAGGGCCTGCCGTAGAGGAGCCGGGCAAGCTCCTCCCGCACCAGGGCGTTCCGGTCCACGCCGGGGTCGGAAAGCCGTTCCGTGAGGCCGCCAAGGAAGCGGTCCAGGGCCTTTTGGTGAAGGGGGGTTATTCCTTGGGGCAGAAGCCAGGGCATATGGGTTATGGTAACCGGAGAAGGCGGAGGGGAGCCCGCCAGGCCTCACCTTACCGAGGAGCGGTAGCCGAGCTCCCTCAAGGCCTCGGGGTCCTTGCGCCAGTCGGGGTAGACCTTGACCTCCAGGTCCAGGTAGACCTTGCGGTTCAGGAAGATCTCCAGTTGCTTCCTCGCCGCCTGGCCGATCTCCTTGAGCTTCCTTCCCCCCTCCCCGATGACGATCCCCTTCTGGGAGGGCCGCTCCACGTAGAGGATGGCCTTGATGTAGAGGACGCCGTTTGCCCGCTCCGCCACCTCCTCGGTCTTCACCGCCACGGCATAGGGCACCTCGTGCCAGAGGCGCTTCATGGCCTCTTCCCGCACGATCTCCGCCACCCATTCCCCGAAGTCCTGGTCGCTCTTGGCAAAGTCCTCGGGGTAGTAGAAGGGTCCCTCGGGGAGGAGGGCAAGGAGTTCCGCCTTGAGCTCGGCCACCTGGTGCTCGTCCAGGGCGGAGAGCATGCGGGCCTCGGCCTCGGGAAGGAGGGCGTGGTAGGCCTTTAGGGCCTCCTCGGGGTACTTGGCCGCATCCAGCTTGTTGCCCACCAGGAGGATGGGCACCTTGCCCGCCAGGGGCCTCAGGGCCTTGGCCACCATCTCGTCCTCGAGGGTGGGGGGGTGGCGCAGGTCCACCACCCACACCACCGCGTTCACGTCCGAGAGGGCCTCGTAGACCTCCTGGTCCATGAACTCCCCCAGGGCGTCCATGGGCTCGTGCAGGCCGGGGGTGTCCACGAAGACGATCTGGCGCTTCCCCTCGGTGAGGATGCCCCGGAGGCGCTTGCGGGTGGTCTGGGGGCGGGGGCTCGTGGGGGCCACTTTCACCCCCAGGAGGTTGTTGAGGAGGGTGGACTTGCCCACGTTAGGCTTGCCCACGAGGGCCACGAATCCGGAGTAGCTTTTTTCTTCCATGGCGTTAGGTGATCCCGGCCCCCTGGGATTGGCCCTTTCGGCCGGGGACCGGACCTTCCAGGTTTTAAGTATACTCCAGCCCGTGGACCCCCTGGCCCTCGCCTTCCTGCCCGGAATCGGTCCCAAGCGGCTTCTGGAGCTCTTGGCGGCGGAGGACCCCTTGGCCCTTCTGCGGGAGCGCTTCCCCCAGGCGGCGGCGGGGTGGAAGGAGGCGGAGGCCCGGGCGCGGGCGGAGAGGGAGCGGGCCTCGCGCCTGGGGGTGCGCCTCCTGGGCCTTTGGGAAGAGGGGTTTCCCGAAGGCCTTAGGCGGCTTCCGCAGCCGCCCACCCACCTCTACCTGAAAGGGGAGCTTCCCGAGGAGGGGAGGGCCGTGGCCCTGGTGGGGACCCGGCGGGCCGCGCCCTGGGCCTTGGCCTTCGCCCGGAGGCTCGCCCGGGAGCTTTCCGAGGCGGGGCTTTGGGTGGTTTCGGGCCTCGCCCGGGGGATTGACCGGGAGGCCCACCTGGGGGCGCTGGAGGGGGGCGGGCGCACCCTGGGGGTCTTGGGAAGCGCCTTGGACCGTCTTTACCCCCCGGAGCACCGGGCCTTGGCGGAGCGCATGGACCTCCTCTCCGAGTTTCCCTTTGGCACCGAGCCTAAGCCCGAGTTCTTCCCCAGGAGGAACCGCCTGATCGCGGGGCTTTCCCGGGCGGTGGTGGTGGTGGAGGCCCCCCTCGAGTCCGGGGCCCTCATCACCGCCCGCCACGCCCTGGAGCTGGGGAAGGAGGTGCTGGCGGTGCCGGGCCGCCCCAGCGACGAGAACTCCAAGGGGGCCAACCGCCTCATCCAGGACGGGGCCTATCCCGTGCTCTCCGCAGACGACGTCCTCTCCTACCTGGGCTTGGACCAGAGGCCGAAGGAGGCCCCGGCCCTTTCCGAGGAGGAAGGGAGGGTCTACGCCTTCCTGCAAGGGAAAGAAGCCCTCCCCGAGGACCTGGCCGCGGCCTTGGGGCTCCCCCCGGAGAAGGTCCTCTCCCTCCTCACCCTCCTGGAGCTCAAGGGCCTGGTCCGGGCCCTCCCGGGGGGGAGGTACGGGGCGGGTTAAGCACCCCACCGCGGCGAAGGCCGCGGTGGGGGCCCCAAAGGGGCGGATACGGGGGGTGGGTGCTTGGGGCTTTACTTCGCCTTCTCGTAGAGCTTCTTGGCGATCTCGTAGAGCTCGCCCGGGTGGAACTCGGGGGCGAACTCCGCGGCGTCGTGGCCCGCGTCGAAGACTGGGCCGCCCGCGGGGGGGCCGTCCACCACCACCACCGCGCTCCCGTCCTCGGGGGAGGCCCCCTTCCAGATGAGGCCCAGGTCCTGGTAGTCCTCGAGGCTAAAGCGGTAGAGGTTCCTGTGGAAGCCCAGGTCCATGTACTTCTTGGCCTCGGGGATCTTGCCGTTGTCGATGCGGGGGATGGGGAGCATCTTGGTCATCTCCACCCCGGTGAGGCTCTCCAGGGCCTTGCCGTAGGCGGCGGCGTGGACCCCGCCCCGTACCAGGAGGTAGCCGATCATCTCCCGGGCCACGGGGTTATCGGTCATCTCGTAGACCCGGAGCTTGTGGGTGCGGGCCGCCACCTCCAGGAAGAAGTTGTGGAGGAGGTCCAGGATGAGGTTGCCGCTGGTGAAGACGTACTCCCCGTGCCAGTGCTCCCCCATGGCCCCCATGACCAGGCTGTTGGCCCCGCCGGCGATGTAGTGGGCGGCGTTGCGGGCGTCCTTGGCGAAACCCAGGGGGGCGCTCACGGGGTCCACGCCCTCTTCCAGGTCCTTCCCCGGGTTCTTGGCCAGGAGGCTGTTGATGGTGGCCGCCACCAGCTCAATGTGGCCCAGCTCCTCGGTGGCGATGTTGGCGATGAGATCGTAGTAGGGCTTGAGGGCCTTCTTGCCCCGGAAGTTGAAGGACTGGTACATGTAGTTCATCAGGGTGGACATCTCCCCGAAGCGGCCACCCAAAAGGGCCTGGACCGCAGCGGCGGCGTTTGGGTCCTGTTCCTTGGGCATGGGTAGCTGGATCTGCAACCGGTCGATCCGCAAGAACATGGCTTACCTCCTTCGCCTCGGCCCCTCTGGGCCAGGCAGTTCCCACCTTAGGGAAGGAGGGAGCATAAGTCCAATAGATTTGGCAGGCCATAGAAATAAACTAGAGCTATGTACCCGACCCTCAACCAGCTGCGCTACCTGGTGGCCTTGGCGGAGGAGGGAAGCTTCACCCGGGCGGCGGAGCGGGTCTACCTCACCCAGCCCGCCCTGAGCGTGCAGATCCGCAAGCTGGAAGAGGCCCTGGGGGTGAGGCTTTTTGACCGGAGCCGGGGGGAGCTTACCGAGGTGGGCCGGGCGGTGGTGGCCCAGGCCCGCAAGGTGCTGGAGGAGGTGGAGCGCCTTAAGGCCTTGGCCCAAGGGGAGGAGGGGGGGTTCCAGGGCCCTTTTCGCATCGGGGTCATCCCCACCCTGGCCCCCTACCTCCTGCCCCGCCTCCTGCCCGGCTTTGCCGGGCGTTACCCCGGCCTGGAGCTGGTGGTGCGGGAAGAGCTCACCCCGGCCATCCTCCGGGGGCTTTTGGACGGCAGCCTGGACGCCGGGCTGGTGGCTACCCCCGAGGAAGAGGCGGGCCTTAGGGGCATCCCCCTGTTTGAGGAGGCCTTCTTGGCCTACGTTTCCCCGCACCACCCCCTTTACCCCAAGGAGGCCATCCACCCCTTGGAGATCCCCCTCGAGGACACCTGGATCCTGGCCGAGGGGCACTGCTTCCGCGACCAGATCCTGGCCTTGTGCCGGCCCGGCCTGGCCCGGCGGCGCCTGGAGTTCCAGGCGGGGAACCTGGAGACCCTGGTCCTTCTGGTGGAGGAGGTGGGAGGGCTAACCCTCTTGCCCGAGGTGGCCCTCTGGACCTTGCCGGAGGCCAAGCGGGTTCACCTCCGCCCCCTGAGCCCCCCGGGGGCCGGGCGCACCGTCTTCCTCCTCCTGCGGGAGGGAGGGCTGAAGGCCCGGGCGGCCCTCCGGCTGGCCGAGGAGGCCAAGGGGGTGTTCCAGGCCTTGCGCGCCGAGGTGGGAGGGCAAAAAAGCGTTATGATGGGGGCGGAGGTTCGCCATGACCAAACCTGAAGCCAAGGGTGGGGACGTGCACATCAAGGCCGGCTTGATCTGGATGAACGGCAACTTGGTTCCCCAGGAGGAGGCCAAGACCAGCGTCCTCTCCCACGCCCTCCACTACGGCACCAGCGTGTTTGAGGGCATACGGGCCTACGAGACCCCCAAGGGGCCTGCCATCTTCCGCCTCAAGGAGCACGTGAAGCGCTTCTACAACTCCGCCAAGGTGCTCCGCATGGAGATCCCCTTCGCCCCGGAAGAGGTGGAAGAGGCCATCAAGGAGGTGGTACGGAAAAACGGCTACAAGAGCTGCTACATCCGCCCCCTGGCCTGGATGGGGGCGAAGGCCCTCGGGGTCAACCCCCTCCCCAACAACCCCGCCGAGGTGATGGTGGCCGCCTGGGAGTGGGGGGCCTACCTGGGGGAGGAGGCGGTGCGGCGGGGGGCCAGGCTCATCACCAGCTCCTGGGCCCGCTTCCCCGCCAACGTGATGCCGGGCAAGGCCAAGGTGGGGGGGAACTACGTGAACTCGGCCCTGGCCAAGATGGAAGCCGTGGCCGCCGGGGCCGACGAGGCCCTCCTTCTGGACGAGGAGGGCTACGTGGCGGAAGGCAGCGGGGAGAACCTCTTCTTTGTGCGGGACGGGGTCATTTACGCCCTGGAGCACTCGGTGAACCTGGAGGGCATCACCCGGGACTCGGTGATCCGGATCGCCCAGGACCTGGGCTACGAGGTCCAGGTGGTCCGGGCCACCCGCGACCAGCTCTACATGGCCGACGAGGTCTTCATGACCGGGACCGCCGCCGAGGTGACCCCGGTCTCCATGATCGACTGGCGGCCCATCGGCCAGGGAACGGCGGGGCCCATCACCATGAGGCTTCGGGAGGTCTACCTGGAGGCCGTCACCGGGCGGCGCCCCGAGTACGAGGGCTGGCTCACGTACGTGCATGGGCAATAGGCGGTTGCGCAAGAGCGTGGAGAGCTACCAAGCGCGCATCCGTGAGCACCAGGCCAAAATAGAGGAGGAGTTGCGTGGGCCCGAGCCCAGGTGGGAGCTGATCCGGTACTGGGAGCGCGAGATCCGCGCCTACCAGAAGCGGGTGGAGCGGCTTCTCCGCAGGATGGGAAGGAGGTAGGATGCCCAAGGCGGAAGCCCGGAAACGGGCGCGCAAGGAACACCTGAGGGAGGTCCTGGGGGTGCTCCTGGACGAGCTGGACGAGGCTTCCAGGGCCTTCCAAAACGCTTGGAAAAGGGCCAAGGAAAACCCGGGGGACGAGGAGGCCTGGGGAGAGCTTCAGGTTCGGGTTTCCGTTCTCGGCGTCAAGGCCCAGGCCCTGGAGGAGCTTTTGGAGGAGGAGGCCCTCCTCACTTCCTGAGCCAGTCCGCAAGTACCTCCTGGTAGAGCTCTGGATCCAGGCGGGGCTTCTCGTAGAGCCCGGCCCGGAGCCGCTGTCCCTGGGCCTCAAAGAGGATCACCGCCGCCGCCACGGAGACGTTCAGGCTTTGCACCATGCCGAGCATGGGGATCTGGATGGCCCCGTCGGCGAGGGCAAGGGCCTCCTCGGAAACCCCCCACTTCTCCGCCCCCAGGAGGATGGCGGTGGGCTTGGTGTAGTCCACCTCCCGGTAGTCCACGGCCCCTTCCCGCAAGGCGGTGGCGTAAACCCTGAAGCCCCTTTCCCGGAGGTGGCGGAAGGCCTCCTGGACGCCGGGGTGGACCCGGAGGTAGACCCACTTGTGGCTTCCCCCGCTGGTCTCGTTGAAGGTGGGCACGCCCCCCGTGGGGTTCACCGCGTGGGCCTCGAGGACCCCCACCGCGTCGCAAGTGCGCAGGATGGCGGAGAGGTTGTGGGGTTTGTGCACGTTCTCCAGGAGGACGGTGAGGTCGGGCTGCCGCCTCCGGAGCACCTCCTCTAGACGCCGCCTTCGTTCCTCGGTGCGTTCCCTCATGGTTGCGGTCTAGGTTCCCTGGGGCTCGCGCAGCCTGGCGATGAGGGGCTTGAGGATTTCCCTTTTGAGCTTCAGGGCTTGGCGGTTCACCACGAGCCTGGCCGTGGAGTGGGCCAGGACCTCCACCTCCACAAGCCCCGCCGCCCTCAGGGTGGCCCCCGTCTGCACCACGTCCACCACCGCGTCCGCCAGCCCCGTGACCACCGCGAGCTCAATATTTCCGGAAAGCTCCACCACATCGGCCAAGAGGCCCCTTTCCTTCAGGAAGCGGGCGGTGAAGTTGGGGTATTTGGTGGCGATGCGGCGGATGGGTCCCGTGTCCCCGGGGCGCCTTATGAGGGAAAGCCGGCAGGCGCCAAAGCCCAGGTCCACGGGCTCAAAGAGGTCCCTTCCCGAGTCCAGGAGGATGTCCTTTCCCACCACCCCGATCTCGGCGATGCCCAGGTCCACGTAGACGGGCACGTCCTTGTTGCGGAGTTCCAGCAGGGCGATGCCTCCCTCCTCCCCGTGGAGGAGGGCCCGGGCGTTTTCCACGGGGGGCAGGTCCAGGCCCGCCCGTTTTAGGGCCCCGTAGGCCTCCTGGAACATCCTCCCCTTGGGGAGGGCGACGGTGAGGAGGTAGCGCCTCACGGTTCCTCCTCCGCGCGCCAAAGGTGCGCCCCCCGCGCCAGGTAAGGGATGCCCCGGGCCTTGGCGTAGGCCACGGGGTCTTCCCCGTGGAACAGCTCCGCCCGCATCCTCCCCGCGAAGTGGCGGAGGGCCTCTAGGTCCAGGGCCAGCACCTCCGGGGAAGCCTCCTTCTTAGGGGGTTTCAGGGCCTCCAGGGCCCTTTCCACCCCCAGGGCGAAGCCCGCCGCCTGGGGCAAGAGGGCCCCGTCGTACCGCCCCCCTCCCAGGAGGGGGAGGCCGAAGCCCGGGGTGTAGGCCCGGAAGAAGATGCCGGAGTAGTACTCGTAGCGCCGGGCCATGCCCAGGTCCAGGAGGACGGGCCTTCCCAAGAGGGCCAGGGTCTTTTCCAGGTGGCGGAGGGCCTCCTTGGCCCTTGGGGGCAGGGGCAGGCCTTTGGCCTCCTCCAGGACCTCCTTCTCCCCGTAGAGGTCGGGGAGGGCGAGGAGGGTCTTCCGGGCCTCCTCCGGCACGGGGTGGCGGGCGAGGAGGGCCTGAAGCTCGGGCAGGTTCTTGCGGTGGATGGCCCTTTGCGCCTCCTTCTGCGCCCCTTCCGGGAGGCCCGAGGCCCGGAGCACCTCCCCCACCAGGCTCGGTAGCCCCACCTCCACCACGCCCCCTAGGCCCAAGGCCTCGAGGGCGGCGAAGGCCAGCTCCAAAACCTCCGCATCCGCCAAGGGGCCCGTGGCCCCGATGAGCTCCAGCCCCACCTGGGTGTACTCCCGGAGGCGCCCGAGCTCCGCATCCGCCTCCCTAAGCCAGAGGGCCCCCGCGTACTGGAAGCGGTGCACCCCTTCCGGGAGGCTTCCCTTGAGGAGCCGGGCCAGAAGGGTGGTGAACTCGCTCCTCAAGGCCAGGACCTCGCCCGTGCGGTCCACGAGCTTGAAGGCCCGCTCCGCCAGGGGGTGGGCGGGGTCGTAAAGCTCCAGGGCGGGGAGCTCCACGGGCTCGTAGCCGTGGCGCAGGAAGAGATCGCGTAGCCTCCCCACGAGCTCGGCCTTGAGCCTTGCCTCGGGGGGCAAAAGGAAGCGGGTGCCTTCGGGGATCATTCCTTGACCAGGATCTCCACGCGGAGGATCTTGTCCCGGGTCCCCCCGGCCCCCGGCCCCTCCGTGGGGGAGAGGCGCTTCACCACGTCCATCCCCTCCACCACCCGGGCGAAGAGAGTGTACTGCCCCGTGAGGTGGGGCGTGGGGGCCAGGGTGATGAAGAACTGGCTTCCGTTGGAGTTGGGGTCCTGGGTGCGGGCCATGCCCACCAGGCCCTCCCGGTCAAAGGCCAGGCCGGGGGCGATCTCCAGGCCAAAGGCATAGCCGGGGCCTCCCCGTCCGGTGCCCGTGGGATCCCCGGTCTGGGCCACGAAGCCGGGGATGACCCGGTGCCACGCCACCCCCTCAAAGTAGCGGTGCAGGGCCAGGAAGACGAAGGAGTTCACGGTGTTGGGGGCTTCTTTCTCCAGGAGGTCCAGGAGGATGTTCCCCTTGGTGGTCTCGAGGCGGGCGTAGTAGTCCTTCCCCGGCTCCAGCACCGCCTTGGGGGCGGTGAAGGAGCGCACGGGGGTCTCCGAAAGGTAGGGGACGGGCTTCATGCTCTCACCCTTGCAGGCGCTGAGGAAGAGGAGGAGAAGGAAGAGGACGCGCACGCCCATAGCCTACACCCGGGGCAGGGTGATGCCCCTTTGCCCCTGGTACTTCCCCTTTCGGCTCCGGTAGGTGGTCTCCGGCCTCGGGCCCTCCAGGAAGATGATCTGCACGATGCCCTCCCCCGCGTAGACCTTGGCGGGCAGGGGGGTGGTGTTGGAGATCTCCAGGGTCACGTGCCCCTCCCAGCCCGGCTCCAGGGGGGTCACGTTGGCCACGATGCCGCACCGGGCGTAGGTGCTCTTGCCCAAGGCGATGGCGATCACGTTTTCCGGCATGCGGATGTACTCCACGCTCCGGGTGAGGGCGAAGGAGTTGGGGGGGATGATGACCTCCTCCCCCTCGTACTCCACGAAGCTTTTGGGGTCAAAGCGCTTGGGGTCCACCACCGTGGAGAACACGTTGGTGAAGATCTTCCATTCTGTGGCGGCCCGGAGGTCGTAGCCGAAGCTGGAAAGGCCGTAGCTGATCACCCCCTCCCGCACCAGGCGCTCCTCAAAGGGCTCGATCATGCCCTTCTTGGCCATCTCCCGAATCCACCAGTCCGGCTTCACCATGCCCTCAACTATACCGGCTAAACTCTTCCCATGCGGAAGCTCTGGCCCCTGGTTCTTTTCCTCGCCGCCTGCGGCACCCAGGACCCCACGGGGGTGGGGACGGAGCCCTTGCGCCTCACCGCCACCAGCCTCCCCCCCGCCTACCTGGGGGAAAGCTACGCCTACGCCTTCAGCGCCGAAGGGGGGGTGCGGCCCTATAGCTTCGCCCTGGAAGGCAAGCTTCCCCAGGGCCTCGCCTTCCAGGGGGGCCGGATCAGCGGGGTACCCCGGGAGAAGGGCCAGTTCGCCCTCATCCTCACCGTGGAGGACGGGGCCAAGAACAGCCGGGCGCAGCGGCTCACCCTCACCGTTTCCGATCCGCCCCCGCCCAGGCTTTCCCTGGTGGCCCCCCCGGCCCAGGTGGAAGGACCCTTCCTCCTGCTGGCCCGGGTGGAGGTGCGGGAGGCCATGGGCTTCCAGCTGGAGCTTCCCTTACGGGATCTGACCCCGGACTTGGCCAGCCTGAAGGCGGCGAGCCCCGTCTACCTCTTGGGCTACGACCCGGAGGCGGGGCTTTTGCGCCTGGATGTGGCCTTCGCCAAACCCCTGAAGGACCAGGAGGCCTTCCGCCTCCTCCTTACCCCGCAAAAGGCCCTTGTCCCCAGGCTTTCTCCCCGGGTGGTCTTTTACGACAAGGAGGGGAAGCCCCTGGGCCAGCCCCTTCCCCGGGGCAAGCCCTTTTCCAGTCTGCTGGAGCTGGCCCAGAACTGGGGCAAGGAGGGCAAGGGGCTCAAGGGGGACCTGGACGGGGACGGCCGGGTGGGGGAGGCCGACCTTAGGGCCCTGGCGGCGGATTACTTCCCGAAGGGAGAAGCCGCCCCAAGCCCCACCCCTCCTCCCGGCGGGGGTGGGGAAGACCAGCCCCAGGGGGCACCGTGAGGGTACGGGTGCGGCCCCTTCGCAGGGAGGCGCTTCCCACCGCCGCCTGGGCTACCGGGAAGTGGAGCGGATCGTCTGCTTCCGCAAGCCCCTCTAGAGGGCCCGGCGGATGGTCTCGGCGTCCTCCTTGCGGTAGCCGTAGAGGGTGACCTCCAGGGTGTCCGGGGCCTTCTTGATCTCCTCCAGCATCACCCGGGCCACCGCCTCCACGGGAAGCCCCCCCACCCCGGTGCCCAGGAGGGGGAAGGCCACGGTCTTCAGGCCGAGCTCCACCGCCTTTTTCAGGGCGCTTTCCGTGGCCTTGCGCACCGTATCTAAGCTTGCGGGCTCATCCCCGAGGACGGCGGCGTGGATCACGTAGCGCACGGGCAGGTTTCCTGCCCCCGTCACCGCCGCCTCCCCCACCCGGATCTTGCCGATGCGGTCGCACTCCTCCTGGATGGAGGGCCCCCCCTTCCTGAGGATGGCCCCGGCCACCCCGGCCCCCAGCTTCAGGTGGTTGTTGGCGGCGTTGACGATGGCATCCCCCTGGAAGGCGGTGATGTCCCCTTCTGCCACGCGGATGCGGGCCATGCCCTTATTTTCCCGTACAATGGGCCTGATGTCACGGGATCTCTTGGGCCTCGAGGGCCGGATCGTCATGGTGACGGGAGCCGGGAGGGGCTTCGGGCGCGCCATCGCCCACGGCTACGGGCGCAACGGGGCCACGGTCATCGCCGTGGACCCGGACGTGGAGCTGGCCACGGGGGTGGCCTCGGAGGTGGAAGCCCTGGGGGCCACCGCCATCCCCATCCGGGGGGACATGAGCGTGGTTTTGGACGTGACCAGCACCTTTGAAAAGGTTGAAGAGCTTTTCGGCCTATTGGACGGCATCGTCCACGTGACCACCGCCGAGAGCAAGACCCCCTTCGTGGAGCTTTTGGAAGGGGAATGGTACGACCTCATGAGCCAGGACGTGAAGAGTAGCCTCTACGTCCTGCAGCAGGGCCTGCGCCACCTGGCAGGGGGGGGGTTCGTCACCCTGGTCCTGCCCCCCGCCGCCCGCGTGGAGCCCCACACCCTCTCCGTGCGCAAGGCGGTGGAGGGGCTGATCGAGGGGGCAAGCCGCACCTTTCCCGGGGTGCGGGTCAACGGGGTGGTGCCCTCCCGGGATCCGGCGGGAGAGGCCCACGACCAGGCCCTGGTACGGGCGGCCCTGGGCCTGGGCTCCATGGTCTCCGAGGGCATCCGGGGGGTGGTCCTGGAGGTCCAGCTCCCCGAGCCTCCCATCTCCCCGGAGGTTTACGAACTCCTGCGGGAAGTGCCATGAAGTGCCCTTACTGCGGCCACCCCGACACCCGGGTGGTGGACTCGAGGCCCTCGGACGAGGGGGCGGCCATCCGCAGAAGGCGGGAGTGCCCTTCCTGCGGCCGTCGCTTCACCACCTACGAGCGCACCCAGCTGGAGCCCCTCATGGTCATCAAGCGGGACGGCCGCAAGGAACCCTTTAACCCGGACAAGCTCCTAAGGGGCCTCCTCCTGGCCTGCGAGAAGCGGCCGGTGGATCAGGAGGTCTTGCGCCGCTTCGCCTACGCCTTCGAGGACCAGGTGACGGGGCCGGAGATCTCCTCGGAGGAGATCGGCCTCAAGGCCATGGCCTTCCTGCGCGACCTGGACCACGTGGCCTACATCCGCTTCGCCTCCGTTTACCGGGAGTTTGACTCGGTGGAGCGCTTCATTGAGGAGATCCGCCGCCTGGGGGGTGTTGACAAGCGGGAGGAGGGTTGATAGCATGGCTTTTGCTGCGCGGGCGAAGGCCCAAGCAGGGGGATCTTGAAAAGGGGAGAGCAGAGGCAACACACCTAGCCACCAAACGCCTTTTAGGCGTTTTTGTTGGAGAGTTTGATCCTGGCTCAGGGTGAACGCTGGCGGCGTGCCTAAGACATGCAAGTCGTGCGGGCCATGGGGTTTTACTCCGTGGTCAGCGGCGGACGGGTGAGTAACGCGTGGGTGACCTACCCGGAAGAGGGGGACAACCTGGGGAAACCCAGGCTAATCCCCCATGTGGACGTGTCTTGTGGGGCACGTTTAAAGGGTTTTACCC
>NZ_BAAHSC010000176.1:0-9544 GCF_054655095.1 Thermus sp. FJN-A | reverse complement strand
GGGTGTACGGGGCGGAGAGCCGGGAAGAAGCTCTTGGGGCCTTGGAGGAGGTGAAGGCCGCCTGGGGTTCGCGGTACCCGGGGGTGGTGGGGCTTTGGGTGGAGGAGTCTGGAGCCTTCCTGCGCTTCTACGGGTACCCCAAGGTGCTTTGGCCGTACTTGCGGAGCACCAACCTGATGGAGCGGTTTATCCGGGAGCTACGGCGGGGGACGAAGGTGCGGGACCACAAGTTTCCTAAGGAAGAGGCGGTGTACAAGCTTCTTTACCTGGAGTCGGAGAGGCAGGCTGCTTCGCGAAGCGAACATCTTGCAGGGAGGTGGGCAGAACGGAAACTAAAGGGGTTCTCGGAGGTGAAGGAGGTGCTGGAGAAGATGCTTCAGGAGCGGTATGCCCCCCGCACACAGACTCTTACACATAACTCTTGACACGACCCCTCCTGGGGCACGGCCTCGCCGTGGAGGCCTTGAGGGCAGCGGGGACGAAGCGTGTGGGGATCGTCCTCAACTTCGCCCCGGTGTACGGCGAGGACCCCGAGGCGGTGGACGTGGCTGACCGCTACCACAACCGCTACTTCCTGGACCCCATCCTGGGCAGGGGGTATCCCGAAAGCCCCTTTCAAGACCCCCCGCCCACTCCCAACCTCTCCCGTGACCTGGAGCTCGTCGCAAGGCCCCTGGACTTCCTAGGGGTGAACTACTACGCCCCCGTCCGCGTGGCCCCGGGGACGGGGCCTTTGCCCGTGCGCTACCTTCCCCCGGAGGGGCCGGTCACGGCCATGGGGTGGGAGGTCTACCCCGAGGGGCTTTACCACCTCTTGAAGCACCTCGGCCGGGAGGTGCCCTGGCCCCTTTACATCACGGAAAACGGGGCCGCCTACCCCGACCTCTGGACGGGAGAGGCCGTCGTGGAGGACCCCGAGCGGGTGGCCTACCTCGAGGCCCACGTGGAGGCCGCCTGGCGGGCCCTCTTCACCCTTTACGCCACCGCCACCCCCTTTGACCGGCCCTGGGAGGCCCGTTACCTCCTGGAGCCCACGGGCTTCGTCCCTTACCGCCTCTTCACCCGTTTCATGCGCCAGTTCGCCGTCTACACCCGGGAGCGGTACCGGGGAGGGAGGGAGTTCTACTTCGCGGGGGGGATTGAGGACCTAGCCCGCTTCCACGGGTACCTCCGGGACCGCAACCTCCTCACCAAGCGCCTCTTCCGCCCCCCAGAGGGCCTGGTGGCCTACGAGGTCCCCCTCCTGGAGGTCCCCGAGGAGGCGAAGGCCCTCCTGGCGGAGGTGCGGAGGCGGCTCAAGGCGGCGGCCTACCGGGCCCCCCAGGAGGAGCGGGGGATCGTCATGGCCCAGCGCACCCTCCTCTCCCGGGCCATCCTGGAGAGGATCAAGCTGAGGGCGGCCCTTCCCCTGGTGGCCGGCCTCCTGGAGGAGGGGTGGCACGTCCTGCTCTTCGTCCAGTACCGCTCGGACAAGACCCTGGACCTCACGAGCCCCGAGGCGGTGGAGGCCTTCCTCCAGGACGCCGAGGAGAGGGGGCTCAAGGGGGCCCTCCACCGCCACCTGGCCCCGGCCCTGAAGGGCCTCGGGCTCACCCTCCCCTCCCCCGTGGCGATGGTCCGGGAGGCCTTCGGAGGGCTGGGAGAGGACCTCGCCTTCTACACCGGGGCGGAGACGGGAAGCGCCCTCAGGAGGACCAAGGCGGCCTGGGACGAGGGGAGGGTGCGCCTCCTCCTGGCCACCGCGGGCAAGGGGGGTGTGGGCCTCTCCTTCCACGACACCACGGGGAAGAGACCTACGGCCCAGATCGTCCTCACCCTGCCCTGGACGGCCACGGGGCTGGACCAGGTCCTGGGCCGGGTGGTGCGCCTTGGAATGAAGAGCCCCGTGCGGATCCTCTTCCCTGCGGCCCCGGTGCCCTTTGAGCAGCAGCTTGCGGCCACGGTGGCCCAGAGCCTGAGGACCCTGGGGTACGCGGTGCGAGGGGGCGAGGGGGTGGTGCCGGAGCGGGTGGTGGAGGCCTTCCTCTACGACCTGGCGGCGGTGGACCTGATGGGCTTCCTCAGGCTTTTAGAGGCGGAGGAAAGCCTGTCCAAGGCCCCCCGGGAGGAGGAGGCCTCTTCCCTGGAGGTGCCGCTTCCGCCCTCGGGGTGAAGGGGAGCCTAAAACTGTAGGGTGAAGGGGGTCCCGGAGGCCTCCAGGGAGTAGACCCCTTCCCTTCGGGGGTGCCCTTTCCAGCTCTTTTGGTGGGGGGCCCGGGCTCAAGCTACCCGGCCCAGAGCCGTGGGCACCAGGTCCCTCCCACCACCACAAACTGAGGGGATACGCCCAAACCCCCACGCCAAAGCGGCTCAGGAATCCTCCCGCCGTTTTCCCGAGACTCCGTTCCCCCTCCGCCCATCTGCGCCCTTCCAAGGTAGTGTTACCCCCCACCCCCATGGGTAGGGCCGGTCCACCCGGGCCTCAGGGGAGGGTCAGCCTTGCGGGAAACAAGCTTAGCGATAAGACCAAGCCCTCTTCGCACCGGCTAGGAGGCTCTCCCCATGGCCTCTACCTCCTCCAGGCGCCTGGGATGGAGCGGGCCAAGGGCGAAGAGGTAGAAGGCCAGGAAGGAGGCCAGGGCCACCCGCAAGGGCAGGGTCACGCCGATCCCCCCCAGGACCCCCGAGAGGGTTCCCCCTAAGGCGCCCGCCCCGTAGATCAGGGCCCGCAGGGCGGCCAGGCTCCCCGCCAGGGCCTCCTCGGGCAGCAACCACCCCCGCACGGCCCGCAGGTGGACGCCCGTGACCCCGACGGCAAACCCATAGAGCAGGCCCCCCGCGAGGAAAGGAGGGAACGGAAGGGCCAGGAGGAGGAGGGCCCTCACCGGGTCTCCCCGGTCCAGCCGGGGGCTCAGGAGGAGCAAAGGGCCTAGGGTGAAGTACCCGAGGGCAGCGAAGAGGCCTACCCAGAAGGCCTCCCCCGTGCGGGCCACCTCCAGGCTCAAGGCGCTGAAGCCCAGGGCGGCCCCCAGGTCGCCCAGGGCCTCGGAAAGAAAGGCCAGTTTCCAGACCGGGTTCAAGCCTCTAGAGCGAACCCTTCCACCATCCAGATGACCCCACCTGTAATGGAGCAGGCATGGCAAAGGGGCGCACGTACACCCGCCGCGTCCGGCCGCCGACCCTGACCTCTTGCACCTCCTTGAGCATCGCCATTCACCCCCTTACGGGTTAGCCCCAGAGTAGCAGCAGGGGAATACCGCCCGTGGAGCCCAGGAGGGCCTCACCCACGCCCCTCGGCGTCACCACGAGGGGAGAGAACCCTTTGGGAGAGGCGGAGGAGAGGGGGAAAGAGAAGGGAGGCCAGGAGGAAAACGCTCCCAAAGGCCACGAAGGCCCCCCTGGGCCCCAGGAGGTCCCCAAGCCCCCCGCCCAAGGGGGAGCCCAGGACCCGGGCCGTCTGGGTGAGGACGTTGACGTAGGCAAAGAGGCCCACCAGGGTCTCCGGGGGGGCAAGCCGCTGGAGGAAGGTCCGGAAGGCGATCCGGGCCACGGAAACCCCCGCCCCCGAGACCAAAGACCCGAGGAGGAGGTGGGGGTAAGGGAGGAGGCCGTTCCCCAGGTTGCCCAGGCCCAGGAGGCCAAGCCCCCCGAGGAGGCCAAGGACCGGGGGGAGGGAGACGCGGGTAAGGGCCTGGGCCACAAGGAAGCCCCCCAGGCTAAAGCCCGCCCAGGCGATACCTAGCCCCTCGGGCCGCTTGAGGTCGTGGAAGAGAAGAGCGGTGAGGACCCCGCCCCCCGTGAGGGCCAGGGCAGGGAGAAGGGCAGGTAGAGCAACGGGGAGGAGAACACCCAAGGGTACACCCCCAAAGGCCTTCCGCCTCCCTTCGGAAGGGCCTAGGGGAGGAGGGGCCTTCAGGCCCAGGAGGAGGACCAGGGCCACCCCCAGAGGAAGGGCGAAGAGGGGAAGGGCGTAGGGCCCCAGGCGGTCCACGGCAAAGCCCCCTATGAGGGGGGCCAGGACCAGGCCCAAGGTATTGGCCATTTCCCAGCGGGCGTTGGCCTGGGACAGGGCCTCCTTAGGGAAGAGGCGGGGCAGGGCGCTTCCCAGTAAAACGCCGTAGATGGCCAGAGCAGCCGTAAGGAAGAGGAAGAGGGCGAGCAAGGCGGCGTAAAGGAGAAGAAAGGTGCTAAGGCCAGGGCTTCCCAGGGCGAGGAGGGCCGCTACCCCAAGGCCAAAGGCGAGGAGGCGGAGCACCATTTGGGGCCTGGTCTCAAGCCAGGATTGGAGGAGAAAGGGGGTCAGGATGCTCGCTAAGGCTTGAACCAGGGTGAGGACCGAAGTTTGTAGCCCCGAGGCTCCCGCTTCCAGGAACCGCCATAGGCCCGCCACCACCAGGCCCTGGCCGGTCAGGGTTAGAAGGAAGGCGAGGAGGAAGAAGGAGAAGGTACCCGAGGGCGGAGTTAAATCCTTAGCCATGCTGGGACGCTGAGCCATCAGCTAGAGGGATTTCGCTGGTGTAATTGGGGATAGTCCGAATGTCCACGGCATCAAAGAAGTTCGGTTGAACAGGTATTTTCCGTAGCTCTTGCAGTAGAGGCGAATTCTCCCAAATGTCGGCTAAAGTGCTCGTTAGAAGGTTGCCGAAGAACGAATACCTGGGCCGCCACTCACGCAATTTGGCAGAAACGTAGACATTACCCCTCGGATCTACGCGAAGAGCACGATTACCCCTAGAGGTAAGCCATATCTGATCGCGGGCCGGGTTTTCCGATCTAAGTTCTCTAGAAAGCTTATACCACAGCCTTTGGTGGGGCTTAATCGCACCTAATCTAACCATGTCCATGTATTCCCCTACAGCGAAGTCCCACTCTTCCTGGCTAAGAACGAGATGATTCAAGCTTGCCCCGCGCCCTGCGGGATACATGGGCGCAATCCCATACATAGCGTTGTTTTGTGTTGCGATTTCACCTATCTTTCTAATCTCAGTGTAGTTCTTCTTGTGAACTACCGTGAAGACAGCCAGAGGGATACCGGCTTTGGCAATGAGACTTATCTGCCGCAAGGTAGTCTTAAATCCCCCCTTACCCCGAAGCAAATCGTGGCTATCCGGACTAGATCCGTCTAAAGTGGTACCCACGAAGTTCAGATTTTTTGTGGACGCAATCTTATCTAAGTCGCTATCTCGCAACACGGACAAGTCGGTGTTAACTTGAACGCTAAACCCTAGCTCGTCCGCTAGGCGGATGATCTCCAATCCATCTGGCCTACTCAGTGGATCACCTCCTGTGAATTCAAGGTAGAAGACCCCTTCCTTTCTTATGGAATCCAAGATATATCCCCACTCATCGAAAGTCAGCTCTTCCCGAAGAGGTATTTTGGGTTCAGGGCCGGATTCGTATGCACAGTATGCACAACGCCTATAGCACCTATTCGTGAGCTCGATTTCCATGGATAGAGGCCTATAGTACCGGTCATCGGAGAAGTGTTGATCGTCTAGGAACAAAGCTTTAGATTCCAGCCCTTCTTGAGAAGGGCGAAGGTATCCCTCGGCAATCAAGTAAAGGATTAAATGCCCCGCTGCCTCTACAAATCCCTTGGTAATTTCACTTAAGCCTCCTTCTTTGAGAACTTGCTTGAGGGCCAGCGATGGCCTAGTAGCAACTACAAAGGATCTAACAAGGTCGAAGGCTTCCTGATTGAGAAAAATGCCCCTCTTAAAGCCGTAGAGTATTCCCCCGAACCGCTCTCTGCGTAGGACAACGCTAGCGTCGCTGGCAAGGACAAGGGGCACGTCTTCGACCCAAAGCCTTTCGTATTCCGAGCCTAATCCTTCTTCGAGGTCCTCCTCGTAAGCCAATATAAAATTGCCTGTATCAATGGCAACCATCAGGAAATCATGCTGCTGGCCTACGACCTTTGGAAGTTGTAAACCCCTCTCGTGCATTTCTTCCACCCCCTTACGGGTTAGCCCCAGGGTAGCAGGGGGGAGGTTACGTCCAGGTTACGTGGAAGCTCTTCCCAACGATGGCCCCTGCGTAACCTCGCGTAACCTTGGACTCCCCGCGTAACCTCCCCCTTGGCACCCTGGAAGCATGAGGCACAGGTGGCCTTGGGTTCTCCTCGTGGGATGGCTTCTCCTGGCCCTTCTAAGAGGCCCTGGTCCCGCCCCTTCCCTGGCCTGCTGGAGTCCCGACTGCTTCCCTCCCGGTTCACACCCCGTACTCCCGGCGAAGCCGCTCCACCCGGGCCCGGGCGATGGGGTAGCGGGGATCCTCGGGGGATAGCCCCTCCAGGAGGGCCTCCCAAACCTCCAGGTCCTCCCCCAAGCGCTCTGCGAGGAGGAAGAGGGCCTCCTGGTCCCCCGAGGCCAGCACCGCCCGGCGCAGGGTCTCCTCCAGTTCTAGGCGGAGCGCCTCCACCCCCGGGGCCTGGCTCCAGGGGAGGAGGGGGCCCTGGTAAAGGGCAAGGGCCTGTTCCAGGTCTCTCCCGGAAAGGGCCCTGAGAAAGGCCAAAAGGTCCGAGGGAGGAGGGTCTTCCAGACGGTAGGGGGCGCAGGAGATCCGGAAGCCCTTGGCCCGCAGGCGGTGGAGGAGGGTCTTCAAGGCCCCTAGGTTGGGTTCCCCGTAGAGGGCCTCCGCCAGGGCTTCTCCCGATATGCCCTTCTCGTGGGCAAGGAGGAGGGCCAGCGCCTCCGTGCCCCTAGGCCCTAAGGAGGGTAGGGGACCTCCGTCAAGGAGGCGGAGGGAGGTCTCCTCCCCTCGGCCCAGCAGGAAGGCCCGGGCCTCGGGGCGGAGGGCGGGGGCCAGGCGGGGGGCCAGTGGGGCCTCTACCTCCGCCCCCAGGGCCCTGAGGCGGGCCTCGGCCAGGAGGGCGTAGAGGGCCCCGTCCTCCCGGAGGAGGCCGTGGGCGGAGAGGAGGAGATCCCTGGCCGCCTCCCCCCCTTCCAGGAGCCCCTGGGCCAGGAGGAGGAAGCCCTGGGACCACCCCGCCTGGGGGCCGGCCTGGGCCGCTTCCAGGAGGAGCCGGGCCCTAAGGGGTTCCAGGGCCAAGGCCCCAAGGACCAGGAAGCTCGGGAGGCTGCCCGGGCCCAGGAGGGGAAGGAGGCCCTGGAGGAGGGTCCGGGCCCGCCGGGGCTGGCCCCGGAGGAGGTGGGCCAGGGCCAGGGTGTGCCCGGCCAGGAGGCGCACCCCGGGCAGCTCGTGGAGCAGGAACTCCTCCCCCTCTTCCAGGACCTCGGGGAGGGGAAGGGCGCCGAAGAAGAGCTCCAGGCGGAGGTGGTGGAGCCGGGTCCAGGGGGAAGGGGCCTTGAGGCGGGCCAAGGCGGCATGGGCCAGGGCCTCGGGACGGCCCAGGCGCTCCAGGACCACCGCCAGGGCCAGGTGGAGCCGGGCCTCCGCCTGGGAGTTCCCCCGGAAGCGGTGGAGGGCCTCCTCCAGGGCCACCGCCCCTTCCCTCGGGGGCAGGGCGAGGCCCAGGTGGTAGAGGGTGAGGGGGGTCTGGGCCCTCCGGGCGGCCTCCAGGGCCAGGGCCCGGTACCCTCCCCAGTCCCCCTTGCGGCCCTCCAGGAAGCCCAGGAGGGCCAGGCGCTCCGCCTCGGGGAGGCCTTCTTGGGGGGTTTGGAGGAGGGCCAGGGCCTCCCGGTCCTTTCCCCCCTCCAGGAGGCGGAGGGCGATGGGGAGGCGGGATGGGTCCATAGGACCAGCCTAACGGCCCGCCCCAGGGCCCGCGGGCCATGGGCACCCGTACCCCCTACCTATGCCAGCTCCCTGCACGGCCCCTTGCGCCCCGGAGCTATTCGTCAAAGCCCAGGGCCCGGAGGTAGCGCTTCACCAGGTAGTAGGGCTTGCGGGCCAGGTAGTCCTTGCCCTGCTCCACCCGCAAGACCCAGTGGGGCCGGAGGCCCAGCATCCGGGCGAACCGGGTGGCGGAGACTCCCAGGGTCTCCCGCCTGCGCTTGAGCTCGGCGATGAACTCCTCATCAAAGAGGAGTTCCTCCGTGATCTTGACCTTGCCCTCGAACTTTCCTCCCATGGCGTTCTCCCCCTTCTCCTTGGTCCTGTGACGACTCCTCGGACTGAAGTCCGAGGCTTCTCGGTTCCCAAGATACGGGCTTCGCCCGTGACCACGGGACGGCCCACGCCGTACCCATCCCCGAAGGCCCCGTCCAGGCCCTTGCCAGAACATTCAGCGCGGCGGCCACATCCCGATGCAGGGGAGTCCCACAACCCGGACAGGTAAATTCCCTCACCCAGAGGGGACGCTTTTCCCGGTGGCCGCACACTGGACAGTCCTGGCTTGTATGTTGGGGGTCTACCCCCACGACCCGCCTACCAGCTTCTTCCGCTTTGTAGGCGAGGATTTGGAGAAACTGCGCCCAACCCGCATCCAGAACTCCTTTGGATAGACGGGAGCGGGATAGGGCTTGGATGTTCAGATTCTCGTGAACGATGGTTCCATAGGTATTGACCAGCCTCCTTGCAATTTTATGGTGGAAGTCTTTGCGCTGGTTGGCGATTTTGCGGTGCAGCTTGGCAACCCGCTTTCTGGCCTTCTCGCGACGACGGCTACCCCGCTTCTTGCGGGCAAGGCTGCGCTGTGCGGCGGCGAGTTTGGCTTGCGCCTTGTGGAGGTACCGGGGGGCCTCGACCATCTCCCCGTCGGAGGTGACGAGGAAGTGGGGGTTGGTGCCCAGGTCTATCCCGATGGCCCGGTTGTTGGAGGGAAGGGGCTTGGGGTCCACCTCGCAGACGAAGACGATGTACCACTCTTCCCCCTCCCTTTTGACCGTGGCGGTCTTCGGTTTCCCCTCCAGAGGACGGTGGAACTTGCACTTGACCGAGCCGATGCCGTACAACAGTACCCGACCCTTTTGAACCTTGACTCCTGTTTTATCCGCTTGGGGGAAGGTGAAGGAGTCGTAGCGCCCCTGCCCCTTGAAGCGGGGATAGCCCGCTTTCCCCTTGGCCTTAAGCCGTCGGAAGAAGCCCTGGAAGGCTTTGTCCACCCGCTCGATGACGTTCTGCAAGACCTGGGAATGAATGCGCTTGTACTCCGGCAGCTCGGCCCGTATCTCGGGCAGATACCTCTTCTGTTCGTAGAAGCCGACAGTCCTCCCGCCCTTCTTGTAGGCATCTCTACGCTCCTGCAAGGCGGCGTTGTACAGGCTGCGGCACAGCGCAAGGGTGCGCTCCAGGTCTTTTTGCTGGGGCCGGGTGGGGTAGAGTCGGTACTTGAACGCCTTATGCATCGTCTACCTGATGCTTGCGCTGCTCCTGGATGTAGCGCTCGATCACCTGGCGCGTGGTGCGTTCTTCAGGCACGTGCATATGATAACCCAAGTTGCTACCTATCCCCTGGATCTGAAAAAATAGTGGCCGCTATGCTTTCCCGTCTCATAGCGGCCTTTTGCATTATAGACGACGCCCTGCAAGCCATGGGCTACAAGGATGACCCCCAAGCCAAAACGCCCGCCTCCGCCATCCTCACCCTCGCCCTCCTTGCCGCCCTAGAGTTCGGCGGCAAGCACAACAAGGCCCTGGCCCTCGCCAAAGACCTCGGCCTCTT
>NZ_BAAHSC010000175.1:0-893 GCF_054655095.1 Thermus sp. FJN-A | reverse complement strand
AACCCAAGTTGCTACCTATCCCCTGGATCTGAAAAAATAGTGGCCGCTATGCTTTCCCGTCTCATAGCGGCCTTTTGCATTATAGACGACGCCCTGCAAGCCATGGGCTACAAGGATGACCCCCAAGCCAAAACGCCCGCCTCCGCCATCCTCACCCTCGCCCTCCTTGCCGCCCTAGAGTTCGGCGGCAAGCACAACAAGGCCCTGGCCCTCGCCAAAGACCTCGGCCTCTTCACCCACGTCCCCTCCCCAAGCCGCTTCAACCGCAGGCTCCACGCCCTCTACCCCCTCCTTCTCCCCCTCCTCCACCTCCTGGCCCAGGTCTGGAAGCACCTCCACCAGGCCCAGGCGTATGCCTTGGACACCTTCCCCCTCCCCGCCTGCGAGAACATCCGTGCCCCCCGCTCCCGCCTCTTCCCGGACAAGGCCTACCGCGGCTTCATCCCCAGCAAGCGGGTCTACTTCCACGGCCTCAAGCTCCACCTCCTGGTGGACGACGGGAAGTTCGTCCACGAGGTGAACCTGACCCCGGGGAGCTTCCACGACCTCGCTTCTCTTCTCCTCCTTCCCCTGGACCTTCCCGAGGGGGCGGAGCTCTACCTGGACCGGGGGTACGAGAGCCATCTGTACGAGGACCTCCTCCGGGAGGCCCAGGAGGTTGTTCCCATGGTCATCCGCAGGAGGAACAGCCGGCGGTATCTCCCTTGGATGCAGTACCTGGCCATCGTGGGGCGGAGGGTGGTGGAGACGGTGGGGAGCATGCTCCATCACCTCTTCCCCAGGCGCATCCACGCCGTGACCCAGGAGGGTTTCGTCATCAAAGTTCTCACCTTCGTCCTGGCCCATAACATCAGTCTCCTGACCCAGAAGATGGCTGGGTAGCAACTTGGGTT